>CAZFSF010000077.1:0-13771 GCA_964522045.1 uncultured Desulfobacteraceae bacterium | reverse complement strand
ATAAATCAACCAGCAATAACCAACAGGTAGGCGCCATCAAAGTATCCATCCCCTATCCTGCCTACTCCTTGCTCCTGCAGCCTACTTTAATTTACCAACGATAATGAGCAAAGGCCTTGTTAGCCTCGGCCATCCTGTGGGTATCCTCTTTTTTCTTAATCGCGGCCCCTCTCTCATTGGCGGCATCCATTATTTCACCCGCTAATTTGGCGGCCATTGTTTTTTCACCTCTTGAGTTGGCGAAACTGATAATCCAGCGCATGCTAAGGGCTTGCCTTCTCGATGGCCTCACCTCGGTAGGCACCTGATAGGTAGACCCGCCCACTCGTCTCGATTTCACCTCCACAACAGGTCTGACATTGTCAAGTGCAGTCTGAAAGACAGCCAAAGGATCCTTCCCCGCTTTCTCCTCTACTAAATCAAACGCACCGTAAAGAATCGATTGGGCAGTGCTTTTCTTCCCCTTGTTCATCAAGTTGTTAATGAATTTGGCAACAAGCACACTCTTATATTTCGCATCTGGTGTTATCTTTCTTTTAACAGCCACTCTCTTTCTTGGCATATAAATTCTCCAACGCAGTATGTAAAAACAGAGACCGAGAAAACCAGGGCTTTGATCGCCCCTGTTCTTACATTATGAACCGTGCGACCGCAGACCTTTTGGCCTTTTGGCGCCGTACTTGGAACGACCCTGACGTCGATCATCCACACCAGTCGTATCCATCGTGCCCCTAATGATATGATATCGAACCCCGGGTAAATCTTTCACACGTCCTCCTCTGATTAAGACAACCGAATGCTCTTGGAGGTTGTGACCCATGCCCGGAATGTAAGAAGTTACCTCAATCCCGTTAGTCAATCTTACCCTTGCTACTTTTCGCAATGCGGAGTTCGGTTTCTTAGGTGTAGAAGTATAAACCCTGACACACACCCCTCTCTTCTGAGGAGCGCCCTGTAGGGCACGCGTATTGACTTTCTTTTTTGGTTTGAGGCGACCTTTCCTGACAAGCTGGTTAATAGTCGTCATAGAATCTCCTTAGTTCTGACTAAATCAGCAATGCATGAGTTGTACCAGTTCCTGAAATCACAAAATTTACTTTTATATTCTTCTATTTCCTGATTGTCAAGACAATTTACGACAAATACCAGAATTTATTTTAAGGGTTCACGGGTTCAGATTTATCTTTTTTCCATTGAACTTCCGTGTCCTGAACCTTTCAACCTTTGAGCTCGGAGCCTCCAAATGGTTGCAACTTAATTATTCACGCCAATTTCAACATTTCTGTAGGCCTCTATCCCGGTTCCTGCCGGAATCAGGCGACCCATAATCACATTTTCCTTCAGTCCTTTCAAGAAATCCACCTTCCCCGCTATGCTTGCATCGGACAAGACCTTTGTTGTTTCCTGAAAAGAGGCTGCAGATATAAAACTCTCCGTATTCAGAGATGCCTTGGTAATCCCTAAAAGGAGGGGTCTTGCGCTGGCCGGATTCCCGCCCTTTTCAATGATTTTTTCGTTTTCCTCTTGAAATTTCCATTTCTCAACATTATCCCCTATGAGAAAGTGGGAATCCCCAGGATCTGTCACGCTCACCTGTCGCACCATTTGCCTTACAACGACTTCAATATGTTTGTCGTTTATTTTTACGCCCTGAAGCCGGTAAACCTCCTGCACCTCATTAACCAAGTATTTCGCTAATTCCTTCAGCCCTCTGATCTTAAGGATGTCATGGGGATCGGCAGAACCGTCCATCAGGGCTTCACCTGCTCTCACATAATCCCCCTCTAAAACACTCACGTGCTTTCCCCTCGGCACAAGATAGGTCACTGCATCACCTACATCAGGAGTGACAATCATTTTTCGCTTACCTTTGGCATATTTCCCGAATGAAACCGAGCCATCTATCTCGCTAATTATAGCCGTCTCTTTTGGCTTTCTTACTTCAAATAACTCAACAACCCGCGGCAATCCGCCTGTAATATCCTTTGTCTTGGTAGTCTCTCTCGGGATTTTTCCCAAAACCACACCCGGGCCTATCTGATCTCCCTCGTTTACCATAATAATGGTACCCACGGGCAGATGGTAGCGCGCCTTAGCCTTTTTGCTTCCTGGCAGCCCGGCTGTTTTTCCGCTCTCATCTTTTATTGAAATTCGGGGCCTTACGTCAACATCACGGGACTCAACTATTACACGGCTGATCTTTCCTGTTACCATATCCCGTTTTTCCTGCATTGTACGCCCTTCTTTAATATCACCAAATTTGACAACGCCTCGGACTTCAGTCATTATCGGAATGGTAAAAGGATCCCATTCGGCCACGACCTGGGAAGGCTTGACTTTTTGACCGTCACGCACCTTCAGAGTAGCTCCGTATATGACCGGATATCGCTCCACTTCTCTTTTACCCTTTCCTAAGATGGCAATTTCGCCGTTTCGGTTCATGGTCACGAGATTACCCTCGTTATTCTCCACTGTCTTAAGATCAACAAACCTTATCTTACCCTCATTTCTGGGTTGGATAGTAGTTTGCTCAACACGTCTACTTACTGTACCGCCGATATGAAATGTCCTCATGGTCAGCTGTGTTCCCGGCTCGCCAATCGACTGCGCGGCAATAACCCCGACGGCCTCCCCGAGATTTACTTCATGCCCGTGAGCCAAATCTCTACCATAACATGCCCGGCATACACCTCGTTTCGCCTCGCATGTCAAAACAGACCGTATCCTTACCCGCTCTATTCCGGCGGCTTCTACCTTCTGAACCTCATCTTCACCTATCTCCTCGTTAGCCCTGACCAGCACTTCTTCTGTCATCGGATCATATATATCTTCAAGAGCCAACCTGCCAAGTATCCGCGCACCCACTCTCTGAAGAATCTCGCCCCCTTCCACAAGGGACTCAACCCAAATGCCATCCATGGTACCGCAGTCTTCTTCAGTAATAATCGCCTCCTGCGATACATCCACGAGTCTGCGGGTCAGATAACCGGAGTTGGCTGTCTTGAGAGCGGTGTCAGCCAAACCCTTTCGGGCTCCATGAGTGGATATAAAGTACTGCAAAACAGTCAAGCCTTCCCTAAAATTTGAAGTGATGGGTGTTTCGATAATCTCTCCCGAAGGCTTGGCCATCAGCCCTCGCATCCCAGCCAACTGTCTCATCTGGTCTTTGCTTCCCCTCGCACCCGAATCAGACATCATATAGACCGGATTAAAACCACTAACCTTTGTCTTCTCATTTTTTGGGCCTTCAGCCACTTCCACTGCCATCTCCTTCATCATCTCGGAAGCCACATTTTCTGTGGACTTTGACCAGATATCAACAACCTTGTTGTATTTCTCACCATTTGTAATCAGACCACCTATATATTGATCCTCGACCTTTTTTACCTCTCCTTCGGCCTCATGGATAATCGCTCCCTTTTTCGAGGGAATCACCATATCCTTGATCGATATGGATATACCCGACAGGGTGGCATATTTGTAACCGATATCCTTCAGCCGATCCCCCAAAATAACCGTGGCTTTGATCCCCGCCTTACGATGGGACTCATTAATCAGGAACCTGAGTTCCTTTTTGGACATCACCTTATTTATCAGGTCAAAGGGAACCGTCTCCTCAGGGACAATTTCATAGAGGATTACTCTGCCGGTGGTGGTTGCGTAAAGTTTTCCATCAATCCTCACCTTGATCGTGGCATGCAGATCCAATTCTCCGGCATCATAAGCAACTCTTACCTCCTCGGGACTTGAAAAGACCATTCCTTCTCCCTTCGAAAACGGTCTTTCCCGCGTCATGTAATATATACCCAAAACAATATCCTGACTCGGGACGATAATAGGGTCACCGTTTGCAGGGGATAAGATATTGTTCGTGGACATCATCAAAACCCTGGCTTCAATTTGGGCCTCAAGGGAAAGCGGAATATGGACAGCCATCTGATCGCCGTCAAAATCAGCATTAAAGGCGGTGCACACAAGAGGGTGGAGCTGAATCGCTTTTCCCTCAATCAGGATCGGCTCAAAGGCCTGCATTCCCAACCGATGAAGCGTAGGGGCCCTGTTCAGCAAAATGCAATATTCCTTAACAACTTCATCTAATGCATCCCAGACTTCATGGGTCTCTCTCTCCACCATCTTCTTTGCGCTTTTAATTGTTGTAACGAGCCCCTTTTCATCCAACTTGTTATAAATAAAGGGCTTAAAGAGTTCTAAGGCCATCTTCTTGGGAAGCCCGCATTGATGTAGACGAAGGTCCGGACCGACAACAATAACCGAGCGACCCGAATAATCCACCCGTTTACCAAGCAAATTCTGTCTGAATCTTCCCCGTTTTCCCTTCAACATATCACTCAGAGACTTGAAGGGTCTCTTATTTGCACCTGTTACAACCTTTCCCCTTCGCCCGTTATCAAACAGGACATCAACCGCTTCCTGGAGCATCCTTTTTTCGTTTCTTACTATAATATCAGGAGCATTCAGATCCAGAAGCCTTTTCAGTCTGTTATTCCGGTTTATTACCCGCCTGTAAAGGTCATTCAGATCAGAAGTGGCAAACCGCCCCCCATCAAGGGGAACAAGGGGTCGAAGATCCGGCGGCAAAACGGGAATTACGCTCAGGATTATCCACTCTGGTCGGTTGTTTGAATCCTTGAATGCATCAATGATTTTTAGACGCTTCGTCAATTTCTTTCTTTTGGCTTCTGACTTCGTCGTTGACAGCTCGACTCTCAGACCTCCCGAAAGCTCGTCTAAGTTCAATTCCTTGAGCATAATTTGGATCGCTTCGGCCCCGATACCCGCCTCAAACCTGTCACCATAGTCCTCCCTCTTCTGCTGCAACTGCTCATCGGTTAACACAGCGCCTTTAGTAAGGGGAGTATCCTTTGGATCGATAACGACATGAGCTTCAAAATAAAGGACCCTTTCAAGGTCCTTTAAAGTCATATCTAAAAGGTTGCCAACTTTGGACGGCAGGGCCTTCAAAAACCAGATGTGGGCCACAGGGGCCGCCAGGGTTATATGACCCATACGATCTCGGCGGACTTTGCTTTGGATCACCTCGACACCGCATTTTTCACACACAATACCTCTGTGCTTCATCCTTTTGTACTTGCCGCAATTACATTCAAAATCCCTGATCGGTCCGAATATTTTTGAGCAAAAGAGGCCATCCCGTTCTGGTTTAAAGGTCCTGTAATTGATGGTCTCAGGTTTTTTGACTTCCCCGAAGGACCATTCTAAGATCTTGGCTGGCGAGGCTAACGAAATTTTGACGGCATTAAAGCTCGATGGATCTTTCGGCTTTGCAAAAAAGTTGTATAATTCTTCCATAGCCTTCTCCTCTTTGGGTTTGGCTTGATAATCGGCCGTTTTCAATCGTCAATCATCAATTTTACCCCGTGAAATGTTTATCCCGTTCAACTCGTAGACCATTTAATTGGGGCCTTTTCTTTCCTATTTCACTGGGGCGACAATATTCAATTCTTAGATCTGGCTATCCTCAAAAAGCTCAATTTGAAGGCAGAGACCCTGCAGTTCTTTCATTAGCACTTTGAATGACTCCGGAAGCCCGGACTCAAGGGTATTGTTCCCCTTAACGATCCTTTCATACATCCGGGTTCTGCCCGCTACATCATCCGACTTAACGGTTAAAAACTCCTGGAGAGTATATGCAGCCCCGTACGCCTCCATTGCCCAAACTTCCATTTCGCCCAATCTCTGTCCACCGAACTGGGCCTTTCCCCCCAAAGGTTGCTGGGTTACGAGTGAATATGGACCGATAGAACGCGCATGGAGCTTATCATCTACCAGATGGTGAAGTTTCATCACGTACATCATACCTACCGTGACTTGCTGATCAAAAGGCTCTCCCGTTCGGCCATCATAAAGCGTAGCTTGACCCGTAACAGGCAATCCGGCCTCTTTCAGAAACGCCTTTATCTCTTCCTCATCCGCCCCATCAAAAACAGGGGTTGCCACCGGCAACCCATTTGCCATTGTTCTGGCTTCCTTCAATAACTCCTCATCAGATCTATTCTGAAGCAAGGCCTCATACTCCTTCTTACCGAACACGTTTTTCAGCTTGGACCTCAGTTCCTCAATGCTTTTCAGATTGTCAAGAAGTTCTCCGATCTGTCTGCCTAACTCATAGGATGCCCATCCCAAATGAGTTTCCAAAACCTGCCCTACGTTCATCCTTGATGGCACACCTAACGGATTCAATACAATATCTACCGCGGTTCCATCTGCAAAATATGGCATATCTTCAACCGGAAGAATTCTTGACAGCACGCCCTTATTCCCATGGCGACCGGCCATTTTGTCCCCAACAGATAGCTTTCTTTTTACCGCAACAAAGACCTTAACCAATTTAACAACACCGGGTGCCAATTCATCGCCAAAGGCAAAACTTTCTATTTTTTCTTCGCAGATTTCGGTAATGCGCGTCACTTTGGAGGAGCAATTATCAACAATAGTTTCAACCTTATCAATAACATCCATTGATGCCTTGAGATCAGCCCCCGTCCATGCCTCAATCGGAAGCTGTTCAATATCCTCCGGCTTTATTGTCCTCTTTGCGCGAAGAAGGGTGTCCCCTGTCTTCTTATCACGCAAATCGGTCTTCAGCTTTTTTCCCTCAAGTATCCTTATCAGATTTTCTTTAGCGCTCCTAATAATTACGTCTACTTCGTCTTCGAGGTCTTTCCTGAGAAGGGCAGTCTCTTCTGCTTCAATAGCAAGACTCCGCTCGTCCTTTTCAACACCGCCTCTCGAGAACACCTTGGCATCAATCACAATGCCGCGGACACCGGGAGGAACTTTTAGAGATGTATCCTTAACATCTCCGGCCTTGTCTCCGAATATAGCCCTCAAGAGCTTCTCTTCCGGGGACAGTTGAGTTTCACCTTTTGGGGTTATCTTTCCTACTAAGATATCGCCAGGCTCAATTTCAGCCCCAACCTTTATAATCCCACTTTCATCCAGGTTCTTTAACGCTTCCTCACCCACATTCGGGATGTCCTTGGTGATCTCTTCTTTGCCTAATTTGGTATCCCTCGAGACGACTTCAAATTCTTCAATGTGGATGGAGGTATAGATATCCTCTTTTACCACTCTTTCACTAATGAGAATGGAATCCTCAAAATTATATCCACCCCATGACATAAAGGCGACCATAACATTCCGGCCCAAAGCTAACTCCCCTAATTCAGTGGCAGGTCCATCAGCGATAATTTGTCCCTTCTTTACCACATCCCCCTTCTTCACAATCGGCTTTTGTGTGTAACAACTGTTCTGGTTGGATTTCTTGAATTTCATCAACTTGTATGTTTCTACTTCGGGCTCATCATTATCCACAACTGCGCTTGACCTGATAACGATCCTGCAGGCATCCACGTGTTCCACTACCCCATCTCTTTTGGCAATAACCGAAATCCCTGAATCCCGCGCAACAACGCCTTCCACTCCGGTGCCAACCAAAGGAGCCTTGGCGCAAAGGAGGGGAACACCCTGTCGCTGCATATTTGATCCCATCAAGGCCCTGTTGGCATCATCATGTTCTAAAAAAGGAATCAGAGAGGCTGAAACACTAACAAGCTGATCCGGGGACACATCCATATATTTAACGTCCTGGACAGGTTTTTTGTCTGCCTCACCCTCGATCCGCACCGCTGCCTCATCACGGATGAAACGACCATTACTATCTAATGGTGCATTCGCTTGGGCAATCGGATAATCCTTTTCATCTAAGGCGGACAAGTATTCAATTCTATCTGTCGCTTTGCTATCTTGAACATGCCTGTATGGGGTCTCTATAAATCCAAAGTCATTGACACTCGCATAAGTACTCAAGGAAACAATCAGCCCGATGTTAGGGCCTTCTGGTGTCTCAATTGGACAAATCCTGCCATAATGGGTAGGATGAACATCCCGGACTTCAAATCCTGCCCTTTCCCGGGTAAGGCCGCCAGGACCTAAGGCGCTCAGTCTCCGTTTATGAGTGACTTCGGACAACGGGTTGGTCTGATCCATAAATTGAGAAAGCTGGCTTGTCCCGAAAAACTCCTTTACCACGGCAGTTGCAGGTTTAGAATTGATCAAATCGTGGGGCATCAACGTCTCAACCTCTTGAAGGCTCATCCTCTCCTTGATCGCCCTTTCCATCCTTACGAGCCCAATCCTGTACTGATTTTCCAGGAGTTCACCCACCGCCCTCACTCGCCTGTTTCCAAGGTTATCGATATCGTCTCCCGCCGACTCAACGCTTTTCAAACGGATCAACTCCTCGACTACGGCAAATATATCCTCTTTTCTCAAAATACGATGATCGAGGGGAACATCTAAATTGAGTCGATAGTTCAACTTAAGTCGCCCGACCTTGGAAAGATCATAGGTATCGAAGTTAAAGAAAAGGTTATTGAAAAAAGACTCTGCTACCTCAGGTGTAGGAGGGCTGCTGGGTCGCATCTTTCGATAGATATCAAGCACCGCTTCGTCCGGAGCATTTATCTTGTCCACAAGGAGAGTCTCCCTGATACTGGGACTTACTGCCTGGCCGCCCAAGACAAGGCACTCAATCTCAGCAATCCCCTTTTCCTTTAAAACTTCAATGGTTTCCAAACTAAGAGTTTGATTGCCCTCAATTATCACCTCGCCCGTCTCGGGATCTATAAGATCCCCCACGATTACGCGACTTTCGATATATTCGTAATCGACAGGGACGCGTACCCGTTTAGGGTCGATGCATGTTATTTCATCAATCCCCTTTTCTTTTATGATTTCAAGCTGTTCATTAGTCAACGCCTGCCCCTTGGCAACAAGGACTTCACCCGTTTCAGGGTCCAGGACGTCATCAGCTATAAACAGTTCTTCTGCATCTTCAAGTTCCACGGTTACACGTCTCGGAAATGGGATACGCGGACGGGCCACGTCGGCAGAATGAAGGGTCTTAAGCAGGCGCTTGGTGAATTTTGTCCCTTGCTTGGCCACGATCTCCCCAGTAGCAGAATCAACAATATCTTTTGAAACATTTTCCTGGACCAAATCCTCTGCCCTGGCCTCCCGCCATCCCCCAACCTCGCCAAGACCTACCATCTCCGTCTTATAGAAATAACACAAGATTTCCTTGGTAGAATACCCGAGGGCTTTCAACAGGATGGTAGCCGGAAATTTTCTTCTTCTGTCAATACGAACATGCAAGAAATCTTTGGGGTCAAACTCAAAATCAAGCCAAGACCCTCTCAGTGGGATAATCCGGGCATAATAAAGAAGCTTTCCGCTGGAATGAGTCTTCCCCTTGTCATGGTCAAAAAACGCCCCCGGAGACCGGTGGAGCTGGCTTACGACAGCCCGTTCGGTCCCGTTTACGATAAAAGTCCCTCGGTCAGTCATCATAGGGAGGGTGCCGAAATAGATTTCCTGCTCTTTAATATCCCTGATGCTTCTTGTGTCATTGGCAGTGTCAGTATCAAATACGACTAATCGTACCGTTAACCTGACAGGAGCTTCATAAGTCATACCTTTATTCAGGCAATCCCCTTCACTATGCTTGACATCCTCAAATTTATATTTGACAAATTCAAGAGAAGAGGTGCGGGCGAAGTCATGAATGGGAAAAACACCTTTAAAGGCCGCTTGAAGTCCCACCTCCTCGCGGTTCTCCGGCGGCACATCTTTCTGCAAAAATCGTTCGTAAGACCTTTTCTGCATGTCAATCAGATTCGGGGTTTCCATGATTTTATCAATCTTCCCGAAACTTCTTCTTATACGTCTTCTGACACCATCAGTTCCTAACATGGCATCTCCTTCTGATTGAATATTGATGATTGACTATTGACGATTGAAGGCCAAGGAAAAAGGGACACAACAATCGACAACAGTCGAACAGAACAACGGCGGTGCATTGCCATAACTTTGCCCGCCATCCGCAGGTGGCCCTATTTGATCTCCACAGAAGCGCCAGCCTCTTCAAGCTGTCCTTTGATATCTTCGGCCTCATCATTGGAGACACCTTCCTTCACAGGACCGGGCACACCATCAACTACCCCTTTTGCCTCTTTGAGACCAAGACCCGTGATTGAACGAACCACCTTGATAACTTGAATCTTCTTGTCACCGATAGCGGTCAATATCACATCAAACTCGGTTTGCTCGGCGACCTCTTCTTGGGCCTGTCCGGCCGGCGCCGCAGCAACGGCCATAGGCGCCGCAGCGCTCACGCCAAATTTATCTTCCAGTTCCTTCACAAATTCTGATAGCTCAAGAACAGTCATATTTGATATAAATTCAACAACATCTTCTTTGGTAACATTATCTGCCATGCTCTTCATTTAACCTCCGCATCTTTTATTACTGCGATTTTTCTTTTTGCTCTTCAATAGCCTTTAACGCATACATTAGTTTGGCCAACACACCGTTAAGTACTCTGACGAGAGATGTTGGGACGGCTTGCATAACAGATAAAGCCTGGCCTAACAGCGCGTCTTTCCCGGGTAACCCGGCCAAATGTTTAACGTCTGCCTCGTCGAGTTCCTTCCCTGAAATCTGGCCGATCTTGATTGTCAACTTGCCAAACTTTTTAGCAAAATCAACCAGAGCTTTTGCAGGGTCGATCACTTCATCATAGGTTAGAGCTATAGCCGAAGGACCTTTCATATGATCCATAATCGCTTCGGTTACAGTCCCATGACTCGCTAATTTTAAAAGCCTGTTTTTCACAACCTCAAATTCAGCATGCACCTTCCTGAGGTCGCTCCTAAGCCGATTTAAATCCCCAACGTTGAGGCCTTGATAATCCACAAGGAACACTCCCTGGGCCTTTTTAAGCCGGTTGTGAAGATTGTCAACAAGCTTAACTTTTTCGTCTCTATTCATGTTCACCTCCTCTCTGTACGACAATTAAATCGTCAAAGACAAAGGGTGTAAGCCGCAATTCTTCCTTAACTTAGTCTCGGCAGGCTTGCATGATTAAGCCCCTGACCATCAAGAACATCTTTCAGGCCCCCAGGGCGCCTACTGTCTTTGACCTACTATCCAGAAACAAAGGCTCTGGATCTTTCTATTTAGCCTCGAAGCAGTTGTCCGAAGCAGTTACTTCCTGACGCCAATGATATATTTAGCGTGAGAGTTCCAAGGATTGCGGTCCTGCTAAGGCGGGATCATCCCTCAAAATCACGCGCGGTTTCCAATAGATTATCAGATGTTTTATACCTGAATTGCCAATAACTACGATTACCGGTTTAAGAGATCCTTTACGTAGATGGGGTCTATCTTGATCCCTGGACCCATTGTTGAAGAGAGGGCTATAGTTCTGATATAGGTTCCCTTACTCGCAGGGGGTTTCAATCTCTGGAGGGTTTCAATAAAAGCAGCGACATTCTCGATAAGTTTTTCAACTCCGAAGGAAACCTTGCCCATAGAGGCATGTACAATGCCTGTTTTTTCAACCTTGAAATCGATCTTCCCGGCCTTGATCTCTCTCACGGCCCTTTCCACGTCAAAAGTAACCGTTCCCAATTTGGCATTGGGCATCATGCCTCTGGGACCTAAAATCCGCCCCAGGTTTCCTACAGAACCCATCATGTCCGGCGTTGCGATGGCCTTATCAAACTCTAACCATCCTTTCTTGACCCTCTCCACAAGTTCATCCGAACCTGCATAGTCTGCCCCCGCGTCAAGGGCCTCTTTCTCCTTTTCACCTTTTGCAAAAACGGCAACACTGACCTTTTTCCCCACGCCGTTTGGCAGGACAACAGTACCTCTGATCATTTGATCGGCATGCCTGGGATCTACCCCTAACCTGACGGCCAACTCCACGCTTTCATCAAACCGCGCATTAGCGCAATCAAGCGCAAGTCCGATCGCCTCTTCAAAGGTATATCTATTAAGTTTATTGACTTTCTGAACGCTTTCGCTATATTTTTTGCCCTTCCTGGCCATATCTATTTTCCTTCTACACTCTGAATTAGATAACTGTAACGCCCATACTCCTCGCAGTACCCTCGATAATCCTGACTGCGCCATCCAAATCGATTGCATTCAGGTCTTCCATCTTGACTTTTGCAATCTCCTCCACCTGTTTTCGTGTAACAGAACCTACCTTGTCCCGGTTTGGCTCGGGTGACCCTTTTGCAATCTTTGCAGACTGCTTCAAAAGCACTGAGGCCGGGGGGGTTTTGGTTATGAACGAGAAAGACCTGTCAGCATAAATCGTAATAATAACCGGGATGACCGTCCCTGTCTGATCCTGCGTTCTTGCATTAAATGCCTTGCAGAAATCCGCAATATTAACCCCATGTTGACCCAACGCAGGCCCTATGGGCGGGGAAGGATTAGCCTGTCCACCCTTAACCTGAAGTTTAATGGACCCAATTATTCTCTTTGCCATGGTAAACCTCGCTTAATCTCCGATAAACACTATCTTCAGTAATCGTATCTAAATCTTATTGACCTGAATAAAATCCAATTCCACAGGTGTTGGACGTCCGAATATATTTATAAGGACTCTCAACTTCTCCTTGTCAGGCTTCATTTCTTCAACAACCCCTTGGAAATTGGTAAAAGGACCATCTACTACGCTAACTTCGTCCCCCTCTTCAAAGCTGTATCGCGCTTTAGGGCTACTCACACCCTCTTCCATCTGACGGACAATCCGCTCTGCCTCCTCGTCAGAGATCGGCGTAGGATTGATCTCGCCTCCGACAAATCCGGTGACCTTTGAGGTATCATTTACAAGGTGCCAGGTATCTTTGTTTAGCGCCATCTGGACTAATATGTAACCTGGGTAGAATTTCCTGGAAGAGGTCTTTTTCTGCCCCTTTCTAAGCTCAATTACCTGTTCAGTAGGGACAAGGATTTTGCCAAAGGACTCTTTCTGTCCGAGCGCTTCGATCCTCTCATCTAAATTCCTTTTTACTTTATCCTCAAAACCGGAATAGACATGAACAATGTACCATTTTAATTCCACACGAACACCTTACCCGACGACATTTCTAATGATTTTTATGAGGCCAAAGTCAACTAAACCAAGATAAAATGCAACCAAAAGGGTAAGCACTATTACAACTGCCGTGGAGGCCAACAGTTCTTTTCGCGTAGGCCATTTGACCTTCTTCAACTCCATCTTTGCTTCTCTCAAAAATTGCCCCACTATATTCACAATCTTTGTTACAGATCCGACTTTAGCCTCCCTAATTTTCTTTGGCGTTCTCTGAATTGGCCCGGAAGGTTTTTCGATCACCGGCTGCTTTTCTTGAAGCAATTTTGAATTTGCACGCACGGCCTCCTCTTTTCTTGTAGAGGTATTTTTCTTCTTTCTTTTGGCGCTTTTTTTGCTTTTTGTTTTCTGGCTCGGTTTTTTCATCTGAGAATAGAATTCCCGTGTTTGAACTGTTTTAGGTTTCCGGGTAAAATGTAATCAATCCAAAGCAGATGGCAAATTTAAGAAGGCCTCACAGACTCACGATAAAAATGGCAGGCCAGGAGGGATTCGAACCCCCATCACCCGGATTTGGAGTCCGGTGCTCTAACCGTTAGAGCTACTGGCCTGCATTCATTCACACTATTTTGTTTCCTTATGCAGTGTATGGGTCATACAAGAAGGACAATATTTCTTGAATCCTAACTTATCCGGAGTCTTCCGCTTGTTCTTTGTAGTCGTATAATTCCTGTTCTTACACCGCTCACAGGCTAATGTAACTATATCACGCATTTTCTGAAGCTCTCCTACTCGATAATCTCACTGATAACACCTGCGCCGACGGTCCTTCCACCC
>CAZFSF010000076.1:0-13934 GCA_964522045.1 uncultured Desulfobacteraceae bacterium | reverse complement strand
GTCAGAGGATTACGTATTTTTCAAAACTACTGACCCCTGACCGCTCAAAACGAACCGAAGGCTAACCGCTTTGTTACTCAAAGTCAAGTCAAGAAATAAAGACTGAATCAAGTTCATCCTGGATGTATTTGAGCCGGTCGATCTCATCCTCTCCGATGGTTTTGTCCATTTCACCGGACTTTACCCTTTTCTTCAGCGCCTTGAGTTCATTTTCCAGATCGATGATGGTGTTTATCATGGGGGTCTTCATATCTGCCGCTTCTGCCTCTGCCGGCGGCTTTTCTGAGACAATCTCTTTCGGCTTGAGGATAAGCCTCTCCTTCCACCTCGGGATATGAGCAATTAGATTGAGCCTTTCATGGATTTTCTCTGCCAGGGCCTCGCTGGCAGTCGCCTCTCCATGAACCACAAAAACCTTGGGATTCGATTCAAAATGAGAGACCCACTCAAGGAGATCTCCTTGATCCGCATGGGCTGAAAAACCGCCGATGGTAAATACCTTTGCTCTAACAGCCACATTCTCTCTGAATATCTTGACCTGTTTTGCCCCGTCAACGATCTTCCGGCCGGTAGTCCCTTTTGCCTGAAATCCGACAATCACAATGCTTGCACCGTCTCTCCAGAGATTATGCTTCAGATGGTGCTTTATCCGTCCGGCGGTGCACATACCACTCGCGGCAATAATAATAGCAGATCCTGGCTTCTCGTTGATGGCCATGGACTCTCTCGTGGTAGGCGTGAACCGGATATTGGGCATGCTAAAGGGGTCATAGCCTGAGTCAACGATGGCCTTTGCCTCTTCATCGTAGTATTTTTTATTTCGTCTGAAGATCTCAGTGGCCTTGATAGCCAGGGGGCTGTCCAAGTATATGGGGATATCCGGAATAAGACCGTCACGCAGGAATTCACCAAGGATATAGAGTATTTCCTGAGTCCTTTCCACGGCAAAGGCCGGAATTATAATCTTTTCCCCAAGAGATATACTGTAATGAATGGCATCAATTAGCTCCTTTTTGCTCCCCTCGAAGTCACGATGCAGGCGGTTGCCGTAAGTAGACTCAACAAACAGGTAATTGGCATCAAAGATCTCATGGGGGTCCCTGACAATTAACTGGTCCTTCTTTCCCAAATCCCCGGAAAAAACGATCTTAAGTGTTTCCTCCCCTTCTTCCACCCACAACTCTAAGATGGAAGAGCCTAAGATGTGCCCTGCATTCCTGAGCCGGGCCTTCATGCCAGGCTCAACCGTGACAATATTATCCCTCTCCATGGGACTCAGGAGTTTCAGACTTGCCTCCGCATCCTCTGTGGTATAGAGGGGGGTTACGTCCCTTTTCGCCTGTCGTTTATTCTTACGCGTCTGCCACTCTGCGTCCATCTCCTGTATGTGGGCCGCATCCAAAAGCATAATCTCACAGAGTTCCGCTGTTGGTGGGGATGTGACGATCTTTCCCTTGAACCCATCCTTCACTAATTTTGGAATCCGACCACTGTGATCGACATGGGCGTGGGTCAGGAAAAGGGTCTGAATTTCCCCTGGATCAAAGCCCCACTCCTCCCAGTTGCGGCTCTCCATCTGCCTTCCGCCCTGAAAAAGCCCACAGTCCACAAGTATCTTCCTGTTATGAGCCGATTCCACGAGGTAGCAAGATCCTGTCACTGACCCTGCTCCGCCAAGACATGTTATCCTAATCATATTGATCTCCTTTCACTGGTCAATCATCAATCCAAAACCGGATGTCGATATTTCTTTCCCAAATAGTTCTTAGCCACAAGGGTGTCGCTATCCTTTTCCACCACGTATTCAGGCAGGAGCAGGATCTTCCCTCCCCCGCCCAAGAGATCAACGGCAAAATGGGGCACGCACAGACCGGATGTGTGCCCCTGAAGGGAAGCCATGATCTCAAGCCCCTTGTTGAGGGGGGTCCAGAAGTGAGAAGTTCCTCTTGCAGGATCTGCCTGAAACAGATAATAGGGCCGGACCCTGATTGTCAAGAGTTTATGCATCAACGTCCTGATTATCCCGGTGCTATCATTAACCCCTCTCAGGAGCACGGTCTGGCAGCCCAAGGGGATACCCGCATCGGCCAATCTATTGCACGCCAAGGACGCCTCAGGGGTAATCTCATCAGGATGATTAAAGTGGGTATTGATATAAAGCGGCTGAAAGCTCCCTAACATTTTAGCCAATTGCGGGGTGATCCTCTGGGGGAGAGTGCAGGGGACCCTCGTACCGATCCGTATAATCTCTACATGGGTCATGGATCTCAGGTCCCGCAAGATGTTGAAGAGTTTCCTGTTTTCTAAAAGGAGAGGGTCCCCCCCTGATAGTAGTACATCCCTGATCTCCCTGTGACCCCTGATATAGGCAAGCCCCTCCCTGATCGAGGATCCGGTCACCATGGAGGAACGGCCGACCTTTCTCTTACGGTTGCAAAACCGGCAGTACATGGCGCAACAAGAGGATATGAGAAACACGACGCGATCCGGATACCTGTGGGTCAAACCCGGGACCGGGGAGCATCCCTCCTCATTCAGGGGATCATCAAAACCCGCTTCATTATGGATTTCCCTATGATCCGGGACGCACTGTCTGTAAATGGGGTCATCTTTCTCTTTTATCAGGTCCAGATAGTACGGGTTGATGCGCATCGGATATCGGGCAACCACCTCTTGAAGAAGGGCTCTGTCAATTTCAATAGATGTTGGCAGGGCATCAGGGGTGGTGATGCTTTGACAAAGGATCTGTTTCCATGATGCGCCCCCCCGGTAATCCATATCCCCGGCCTTCAAGAGGAGACCTTCTTCCCTGAAAGGATATCATGACCCTTAGGTCCGCAGTTGAAAATGAGATCAAAGACCGAGAGGTTAGGAATGAACTGACCCCATAGTTGAGGATAGACCGGTGGGCGGGCATTGAACAACTTGAGACTAATATCTGCCTTTTCAAATGCCTCCTGGTCAAGATATTTTTTGGCCCCGCTCTGTGCTAAAAACTGCGTGGCCCCGAGTTTCTTGCATATTTCTACAGAGAGCCGGGGCTCACCTGTTTCAATTTGGAGCTTTGATAATAATTTAATTTTGGTCGGAATTCGAAGGTGCTTCATCAGGTACTCGACAATTTTCAGATTCAGGTCAATGAGTTTCTCGAATCTTTCAGAGAAAATTTTCTCTAAGAAGGTCACATGGTCCTCAAAAAAAGGGGCGTTTGCGTAGGCACTCTTTAAACTGGCCAAATGCTTTCTTGCCCAACGACCCTCGTGGCAGATCCTTACCTCATTGATTCTTTGCAGCCCAAATCCTTTTTTCCACACTGGAATAGTCATCCAGAGGGTGCCCTGGTCATTCTTAAAACGGTTTCTTGTAAGCCAGGTGGTAGCTCTGGGAAACTGAACCCGATCCATTATAATAAGCAGATCAGAACGGAGGGCCTTGGCAAAAAAACCGGAGAAAGGGGCAAAATATGGCTGGTAGGCGGATATGATCATGGTCAATGAGGCAAGTTTACCTTGTGAAATGCACAACCTATTTCCCAATCTTAATCATAATCATAATCCTGCTCGCATCTTCTCAATATCCCACAGATAAAACCTGAACAGGCAAAGTCCTGTTAGGAATTTGGGCGTAAGCCCTTTATACTGCCACTGAATATTGAAGATTTAATCCTGCTCAAATTCAAAATGATTACGATTACGATTAAGAATCCAAGAACGATTTTCAAACACATCAGATGGTCGTTTTGCCTGATCCTATCTGTCGTAAAGAAGCGCGGCCAATTCTGATAATCCAAGCCCTTCAAGTACCTCCCTTTCCGGTACCCCCTCTTCATTGAGACCCCTGAGTTCATAGAACTCTTTTAACATCAGATCCATGTCAGGAATGCTTCCCTCTGTGGGACCCGTGTCCATGATGGTCATGAGCCTCTTTGGTAAAACATCATGCTCTGCCCTGACCCCGAACAGGTTGGATAAACCCCGCTTTATGTACCAGATTCTCCGCCCTGATTGCATCACCTCGTCAAGAGTGTAGTCAAATCCCGTAACATGTCTTACCATATCCACCGCCTGGGTGGCATTCAGTATCATCGCGCCTAAGTTACAGAACCCGGCACAGTGGGAGAAGAATATTCCAAAATCCTCACACGCAACATTCAATTTCGCCTTGCCCTCGCTGCTCATTCCTATTATTTCATCTGCTAATTCCGGGATCTCGGGCAGATACATGCCGCCTCCCTCCACCGGAAAAACGAGGCTGGCCATATGACATGCCCCCCTGGCCGAAACCGCATATGCCAGACCGTGACCGTGCGCCCCCCTGGGATCATGCATGGGGGCTTCAAGGGCTTTAACCGTGGTCAGGAAGTCGGGGGAGTTACCACCGATCTGTTCCGCTGCTTTAGCGCTCCCCCCGGACAGGATCGAACCAATCCCCTCCCTCTTCCCTATCTTTTCCACCATGGCGACAATCGCCTCTGAATTGCCCCATGTAAGATTTAGACCATCGGTATCTTTTTCAGTGATCAGCCCGTTTTCAAAGCACTCCATGGCAAAGGCGATGGTGGAGCCGCACGTGATGGTATCCATACCGTAGCGATTGCAGATATCATTCGCCTTGCCGATGGATTCCAGACTGGAGTTCAGGCACATGGTCCCAAAGGTGGCGATGGTTTCATATTCGGGGCCAGGCCCTTTGTCAAACCTGAATGCTCCCTCCTTAACCTCTGCCTCTCTCTTACACGCTACCCCGCATGCATAGCATGTCCTGTTACCTGTCAGGATCTTTTCCTCGTACTCTATGGGTCCTATCTCGTCAAAGAGATCCCACTCGCTCTGCTGCCAGTTCTTCATGGGGATATCGCCCGATATAATCCCTATATCCATATGTGATGCGGTGCCAAAGGCACGCAATCCTTCAATGGAAATATTCCCGTCATAAAGTTCCTTGAGTTCTGCACGTAGATCATCAAATCTGTTAGAATATCCCACCTCAAGCTTTCCGGTTCCCCTGACAAAGATCGCCTTGAGCTTTTTTGCACCCCATACGGCGCCTAATCCGGTGCGTCCGGCCACGTGCCCCTTGTTGTTGGCGATGGACGCGAATCTCACAAGATTCTCGCCGGCAGGGCCTATTGCAAAGACCTGGCCCGACTTTTTAGACGCCCCCTTATGATCTGAGATCATCTCATCGTTAACAGTGTAGGTGTCCATCCCCCAGTACCTCTCCGCGTCCCTTATCTCGACCTTTGCGTCTTCGATATAGAGGTAGGTAGGACTGGTCGCCGCACCCGTGATCACTATGCCGTCATAGCCCGCGAATTTCAGTTGCGCGCCGAAGAAACCGCCGATGTTGCAATCACCCCACAGTCCGGTGAGAGGGGATCTTGCTCCGACAGTCCATCTGGCCACGGCATTTGTTTTCATACCGGTTAATGGGCCGGTCATCAGGACAAAGGGATTGTCTGCGGAAAGGGGATCGAAGTCGGGCTTCCCCTTTATGAGATCGAGATAGATCTTAGTCCCAAATCCCAGACCACCGATATATTCCCGAGCGAATTTCAAATCCAAGGGCCTTGCTTCAATATTCCCGGATGTCAGGTCAACATAAAGTATACTTCCTGCATAACCGCCCATATGGGATACCTCCTAATGAATATTATATTCCCCATAGCCGTTTTCATCGAGATACTTGGGATACATGGCATAGGTGGGCTTTATGGCGGGTAACAGCTTTAAGATCTTGGGAATCGGCCCCTTTGCCACCATCTGCTTCCTTGTCAGGGCAGCCATCAAGTTGACCTTGCCAAACCAGAACTTGTGGGCGATATCCGCGCTCATAGACATATTCACCTGGGCCTTTGTTTCGGTATCCCCGGTCCTTACATCAATTTCATCGCCCGAACAGTCGACCACTATCACCACGTCGGGATCCGTATAACTGAACCGGATGACCAATTTTGAGGCCAGCAGTTTTTGGGCAACTTCTGGCGTCTCACCCACTCGCCTGAAAAAACCGGCAAGCACCTCTTCAAACTTTTCAGAGCTTTCAAAAAGTCCCATCTCTTCCCCCGTTCCTATAAATAGTTTTTAATATGCGTTCTTAAGATGAACCAATATCTCCTCAGCAACAACCTCTCGCGGGTTATAAAAGCTGGTACCATCCATAACCGCTGCCTCAGCAATTTCCGGCAGCCGTTCCTCGGGGACCCCCACGTCTCTGAGCCTTAAGGGCAAAGCGCCCATCTCGTTCAACTTGCGGGTCAATCTCCTAATGGATTCGATGGCCTTCTTAGCCCGATCATCAGGTGATAGCCCGGACACCTCCTCACCCATGACAGGCGCAAGCCTTGCCAATTTCTCCGTGATCTCCTCAAAATTGTACTCCAGGCCGTGGGGCAGGAGTATGCCGTTGGCAATTCCGTGCGGCACCTGGCAGATGCCTCCGGCCGCATGGGCCATGCCATGCACGCATCCCACCATTGAATGGGAAAAGGCAATGCCGGCCATGGCCGAAGCCACCAGGAGACTCCCTCGAGCCTCCATATCGCTCCCATCCTGGGTGGCCTTCACAATGTTTCTAAAGATCAGCTCGATGGCGCCTGATGCCAAGGCATCGGAAACGGGCGACCATTGCAGGCCCACATAGGCCTCCACTGCATGGGTCATCGCGTCCATGGCCGTAGATGCCGTGAGCCTTGGTGGCATTGAAGCAGTCATCTCAGGATCGAGGACAGCCAGATCGGGGAGTAGGAATTTATCGGTAAACGCCATCTTCACACTATTCTCCTCATCATAGATAACCGCTGCCATGGTTACCTCGCTCCCGGTGCCGGCAGTAGTTGGTATTGCAACCAGAGGGTTAAGCGGTTTTGTCAGGGTCTGGGCGCCGGAGTGGTCCTCGACGAGATTGCCCCCCTCACAGATCAAGATGTTGGCGGCCTTGGCCGTATCAATTACACTTCCCCCGCCTACGGCAATCAACCCTTCAGCACCGGATGTCTTAACCTGTTCAGCGCATGCGTTGACCGCCTTTACCTCAGAATTCGGAGGCACATCCAGAAAGACCCCGGTAACCTGGATACCCGTGGATTCAAGCCCGTCCACCACCCTTTTCACCAGACCGAGGTCACTGATGACCTTATCGGATACAATGAAGTATTTCGATGCCCCCAAAAGGTTAAGCTCGGCCTTGAAGTCCGAGGCAATGCCCGGGCTGTACACCACCTTGGTCGGGTTGTAAAACTCGAAGAATTCCGGAATCATGACAGTTCTCCTTGTGTGAGATCAGCAAAAATGAATTTCAATGAGATTTTTATCATCCACAGTGTGATGTGTCAACAAATGGATTGATCATGTTACCTGGAGATTCCGGGGGGGGAGGCGTTCAGGAGCCAATTCATTTTGACATATTGATCATTCATGGTAATCTACAGAAGCTTCACCTCAAACCTACGAGGCTACGCGATGCAGGATACTTGATGCTGGATACTTGATGCTGGATGCTTGATGCTGGTCGAAGATCCCGTCTTTAGCGGGGATAAAGACCTGGCATTCATATTGGCCCAGAACATCATCAGTTAAATAGTTCTCATGTGTCTTATTAAAATGGAACAGAATTCCTTATTCCATCCAGTATCCAAAGACCAGTATCCAGTATCTGCTCGCAAAAGGCACCACAAGATGTAGAAACTTGACGTAAATTTTAAGATCTTGGTCTATGTAGACAGATAGTCAAATCTGCAGGAGGTAGATTTTTTGGTTTTCCTTATAATCATTTTGGGTATTCTAATCGGAGAATATCTATTAAACCTGATCATCGACACCAAAAATGTGCGGTATTTGAGAACCGACCTGCCCGAGGAGTTCTCAGGCTATTATGACAGAGAGAAATACACGAAATCCCAGGAATACCTCAAAGAAAACACCCGCTTCGGGCTTATAACCGATTCCATTGCGACCCCTGTTACCATCGCCTTTATTCTAATTGGGGGATTCAATCTAACTGATCAGTTTGCCCGGAGCTTCCACCTCGGTCCCATTCCAACCGGCCTTATATTTGCCGGCGTGCTCATGCTTGCTTCCCAGCTAATATCAATACCCTTTTCCATATACAGCACATTTGTCATTGAAGAGAAATATGGTTTCAATAAGACAACGCCTAAAACCTTTGTGTTTGACATCCTTAAGACCTGGGTCCTGGCAGCCGTTATCGGGGGCATCCTGTTTTCAGTTGTGTTGTGGTTTTTTGAGGAGGCGGGTCCATGGGCCTGGGTCTATTGCTGGACTGCGGTGACCCTGTTTCAGGTGTTTCTACTCTTTGTCGCCCCCGTCGTTATAATGCCTATCTTTAACAAATTTACGCCCTTAGAGGATGGCGAACTAAGGGCGGCCATTGAAGGGTATGCAAAAAAACAGGATTTCAAGTTGAAAGGCGTATTTACCATGGATGGCTCAAGACGTTCCACCAAGTCGAATGCCTTCTTCACCGGATTTGGCAGGTTCAGAAGGATTGTCCTTTTTGACACCCTCATTGAAAAACAGACAAAGGACGAACTCGTCTCGGTCCTCGCCCACGAGATGGGGCATTACAAGAAAAAGCACATACTGAAATCGATCGTGATTTCTATCCTCACCACCGGATTGATGTTTTATATCCTCTCCATTTTCATAAACAACAGGGAGTTGTTTGCGGCATTTCAGATGCAGTATATCTCTATTTACGCAAGCCTCTTTTTTTTCGGGTTTCTTTATGCCCCAATAGATATGATCCTATCTGTTTTCGGGAACATGCTCTCTCGCAGGCACGAATACGAAGCAGATGTCTATGCGGTTGCCACCTACCGGAAACCCCAGTCCATGATTACAGCATTAAAAAAGCTGAGTGTCGACAACCTTTCAAATTTGACGCCCCATCCCCTAAAGGTATTCCTGACCTACAGCCATCCCCCCGTCCTCAATCGAATCCGGGCGATCCGGAGACTCCGGGAGTAGGCAAAAAACGCAGAGGCCGGAGGCCAAAGGTCAGATGTCAGAAAAACGAAAGACCAGTATCCAGTATCCAGTATCGAGTATCCAGTATCCAGTATCGAGTATCCAGTATCCAATTTGACAACTGACAAAAAAAAGGTTATTCAACACCGTACGGATTTTGCAGAATAACCAGGAGGCTGTCCGAGATTGCTTTCATCTTCAAATCCGCAATCCGCAATCGTGCCTGAACAGGGTTTTCGTTCAGGCACTAACTAACCTCAGATGGATAAGCTATGGGAAAAACAGCGCTGATTTTCGGCATTTCCGGACAGGACGGATCGTACCTGTCAAGATTGCTGCTGACAAAGGGCTACAGGGTTGCCGGCTCCTCCCGGGATGCACAGATGTCTCGTTTTTCAAATCTGATTCATCTGGGGATCAGGGACCAGGTGGAGGTCCAATCAGCCTCTTTGAACGATTTCCGCAGCGTACTACAGGTCCTCAAGAAGGTCCGGCCGGACGAGGTCTACAACCTCGCCGGACAGAGTTCGGTTGGGCTTTCCTTTGACCAGCCGGTTGAGTCATTTGAGAGCATCAGTATCGGGACGCTAAATCTCTTGGAGGCGATAAGGTTCTTAGAGGCGCCAATCAAGATCTATAATGCGGGTTCCAGCGAGTGTTTTGGCAACACAGATGGTCACCCCGCAGACGAGCTTACACCATTTCGGCCCAGGAGCCCCTATGCTGTTGCCAAGGCAGCCGCCTTCTGGCAGATGGCAAACTACCGTGAGGCCTATGGGCTCTTTGCCTGCTCAGGACTCCTCTTCAACCATGAGTCACCTCTCAGGCCCCAAAGGTTCGTGACCCGAAAGATAGTGACTGCCGCCTGCCGCATTGCGGCAGGAATGAATGAGAAACTCGAGCTCGGGAATATATCTGTTGAGAGGGACTGGGGCTGGGCCCCCGAATATGTGGAGGCCATGTGGCTCATGCTTCAGCAGGACAACCCTGATGATTATGTAATAGCCACTGGAGAGACCAACCGATTGGAGGATTTCGTCGATGGGGTCTTCACGTCTCTTGGTCTGAATTGGCGAGAGCACGTAAGAACAACAAGGGATCTTTTACGGCCCACAGATATCCTTACCGTCAGGGCAAATCCGGGCAAGGCAGCACGCGAATTAGGATGGAAGGCGAGGAATAAGATGCGGGATGTGGCAAGGATGATGGTGAAAGAGGAAAAGGCAACCTTCGAATCCCGCTGAAAGCGGGAAACCTTTGAACCCGTGAACGGTACAGAGAAGGATGGGAAAAACTATGAGAAAGGCGCTTATTACCGGCATTACAGGGCAGGATGGGGCTTACTTAGCCGAGTTTTTACTTAAAAAGGGTTACGAGGTCCATGGCATTAAACGGAGGGCCTCACTCTTCAACACAGACAGGATTGACCACCTCTACCAGGATCCGCACGAATCTGAAAGAACATTTTTACTGCACTACGGCGATCTGACCGATTCCACCAATCTCATCAGGATTATCCAGCAGGTACAGCCCGATGAAATATATAACCTTGCGGCACAAAGCCACGTTAAGGTCTCTTTCGAGACCCCGGAATACACGGCCAATGCTGATGCCTTAGGGGCGCTTCGCCTGCTCGAAGCTATCCGTATCTTGGGATTAGAAAAAAAGACCAGGTTTTACCAGGCATCCACCTCCGAGCTCTACGGTTTAGTCCGGGAGACGCCCCAAAACGAGCAGACCCCCTTCTATCCCAGGTCTCCCTATGCTGTGGCCAAACTATATGCCTACTGGATAACGGTCAACTACAGGGAGGCTTACGGTCTTTTCGGATGCAACGGTATTCTGTTTAACCACGAATCCCCCCTGCGGGGGGAGACATTCGTCACTCGGAAGATTACAAGGGGCTTAGCGAGAATCAAGCTTGGGTTTCAGAATGTACTTTTCTTGGGGAACCTCGATGGAAAGAGGGATTGGGGCCATGCGCGTGATTATGTTGAGCTAATGTGGCTTATGCTCCAGCAGAAAAAACCAAAGGACTACGTCATTGCAACGGGGAGGCAGTTTTCCGTGCGGGAGTTCGTAAGTGTTGCAGGGCAGGAACTCGGTTTTGATATTCGCTGGGAAGGGGAAGGCGTGGAGGAAAAGGGATACGATCAAAAAACAGACCGGTGCATCGTGGCGGTTGACCCCAGATATTTTAGACCAACTGAAGTGGATGCCCTTTTAGGCGACTCAAGCCTTGCAAGAGAAGAGCTTGGTTGGGAGCCCAAGATCTCCTTTGAAGAGATGATCGCCGAAATGGTTGCCCACGACCTCCGGGAGGCGGAGCGGGATCTGCTCTGTCGCAGGGAGGGTTTTTTTGTACCAAACGGCATCGAATAGCCATATTGATGAACTGCTGAAATATTTCTTGACACTCAATGCTCTGACTGATATAAGAATTAGTTTTAGTCTAATTAGTGCCCGACCGAAAATCACGCCTTGGCGTGATTCAGGCACTAACTCCTTGTCCCCCTGGATCGATCTGCAAGGCCCAATTCGCGGCTCTTCGGTTTAGAGGGACCAAAAAAATCCTGATCAGGAAAAAGGCCGAAGGGAGAGAACAAGCATGAGATATTATGAAACCCTCTATATCATTAATCCGGACTTGCCCGAAGATGGTTATCGCGAGGTAGTCACCAAGTTTACCAGTCTTGTTGAAAAATACAAGGGCGTGGTTACCAAGGTTGATGAATGGGGAATAAAAACATTAGCCTATGAAGTGAAGAAATTTAACAGAGGCTCTTATGTGCTCTTACAGTATTGCGGTGAACCGGGCATTACGGCGGAACTTAAGAGGGAGATGAGCTTAGATGATAGGCTCCTCAAGTATCAGACGATCAAGCTGAAGGATAATGCTGATCCTGAGGCTTTGAAGGCCGAGGTAGATGACGGAAAGGTAGAGGTCGAAGGAGTAGCGGAGGCTGCGGAAGAAACAAGCGCAGAAAACGAGGGTGAAAATGGCATATAATAGAACGTATAATAGAAGCGAAAATGATAATAAGGATAGGGAAAACAGGGGTAGATTCAAGAGAACCTATCATAGAAGAAAGGTATGCAAGTTCTGTGCGGACAGCAGTCTTAGCATCGATTATAAGGATATCAAGATTATCAGGTATTTTACCACTGAACGGGGTAAAATTACACCGTCCAGAATTTCCGGCAACTGCGCCAAACACCAACGGATGTTGGCAGTAGCCATTAATAGGGCCAGAAATATCGCCTTATTGCCATTTACAACATCTATTGTAAAATGACCTTAAGTCCCTGGAAACATCCCGAAATTGGCTTCTCGTATGTTGGGGGCTTTTGCTGTTCCTGAAATCCCATGAAAACGACTGATTTACTGGGGTGTGTTGGTGGGGCTGCATCTCTTTTAATGGCGTCCGCCCTAATCCCGTTTATCGGCCCCTTTTTCAGCCTGCTGACACCCTTGCCATTCCTCTATTATTCCACCAGACTGGGCCTTTATCAGGGGATTAAGCTTGCCGCAGTCGCCGTCTGCATTATTGGCCTTATTGCCCACTTTGCAGGTTATTCGCAGATCACCCTTTTGGCCTTTGAATTCAGCCTGATAGGGATAGGGCTCTCTGAGCTTTTCAGGAGGAACTTCAGCCTCGGTTATACCATATTTTTTGCAATTCTCTTTATGCTGCTTCTCGGCTTAGCGATGCTCTTCATAATTGGTCTTTCAAGAAATATGGGTCCCATAGAGATGGTCCTCAACTATTTGGGGAGCCAGTTGAGCGCCACAATCAAGGCCTACGAGGAAGCAAATGTGGCCAATCAGAATGCCATCGAGTTGAAGGCATACGCAAAGGCGTTCATGGCCACTATTTCACAGATCTATCCCTCCCTTATGATTGTCGGGGCAGGATTTGCGCTCTGGCTTAATGTTGTTATCGCCAAACCATTATTTAAGCTGCGAAACCTTTCATATCCTGACTTTATCCCTATGGATCGTTGGCAGGCTCCTGACAATCTGGTATGGGGTCTGATTGTTGCAGGTTTCGCTTTATTTTTATCGTCAGGGAATATAGAATTCTTGGCCATAAACGCCCTGATTGTTATATTAGCCATTTATTTATTTCATGGTTTAGCCATCGTTGTGTTTTTCTTGAACAAATACAATGTTCCCACCTGGATCAGGCTCGGCATCTACTTTTTAATAATGGTGCAACAGCTTTTTTTTGCCGTGCTAATCCTTGCAGGTATCTTCGATCAATGGGTTGATTTCAGGAAAATTCATAGGAGAGCGGCTAACAGATCTACGTGAGACCTTTGAAAAATGCTCAATTTCGAAGTCTGCGCTTATCTGGTCAAGGTCAAGGAAGGCACAAATTTGAACCACAGGAATACATTGAGTATTTCGAGGATTGAAATTTGAGTCTGACGCAGAGATTGAGTGAAATGGGGCGTTTTTCAATGGTCTCTACGTGACGGAGGAGATATACCAATGGAAGTAATTTTGCGACAGGATGTGAATGAGTTAGGCCTGGAAGGGGATATTGTGGATGTTGCCAACGGTTACGCGCGTAACTATTTGGTCCCGAATGAGATTGCCCTTGAAGCCACACCACAGAACAGAAAGGCCCTTGAACTTCAAAGTAAAAAGATTGAACTCAAGAGACTCAAGGGCAGACAGGATGCCGAAAAAGTCAAGGAAGAGCTGGAAGGAGTTGTGGTAAGCTTTTCACAGAAGGCGGGTGAAGAAGGGAAACTGTACGGTTCAGTTACCACCATGGACATTGCTTCCCGTCTCGAAGCCCAGGGAATTGAAATAGACAGGCGGAAAATAGTCTTGGAGAAGCCCATAAAAACCTTAGGAGAGCATGAGGTATCCATCAAGATCTATCCTGAAGTAACAGGTTCGATAAAAGTAGTAGTAAGCGCTCAAGAGGAGAAAAA
>CAZFSF010000075.1:0-13977 GCA_964522045.1 uncultured Desulfobacteraceae bacterium | reverse complement strand
TCAATATATGAAATCAAGTTTTTTGCATTACCTTTATTTACTTTGAGGCCAATGTGATCTTGATGAATGATATTTAGAAGTCCGGAGAGGGGTTTAGAAGAGGAAACGGCAGAGACTGCCCTCCATGTCGACCTGAACGTTGAGCACTGAACCCGTGAACGGCTACAGGAAAGCCTAAAGCCCAATTTTTGCCGTCAATTCCTTGGTTTTTACCACATTCATATTAAGCCCTAATTCTTTTCTACCAAACCCCATGGCCAGACCTAAGATCTGTGTCAGGTAAAGGACCGGCAGCTTAAAACTGGTGTCATACTCTGATTCGATACTCTTCTGATTTCCGTCATACATGACCGAGCAAAAAGGGCACACGAGGCAGAGGGCGTCTGCGCCCGCATCTCTCAGGGACTCCAGCTTCTCTTTTGTCACGGACAGGGCCACCTTTTCATCCACAGGGAGCACGGGCCCCCCGCAGCACTTCTTTTTAGCGGGGTAATCAACTATCTGGGCCCCGGTCAGCGCTACCAGGGCATCAAGGGAATTAGGATCTTCTACATCGTCGAAATGATCATGAACCTCTGAGGGTTTGAGGTAATGGCATCCGTAATGGCTGGCAATTTTCAGGTCACTTAGGTCTTTTTGAAAATGGGCCTTGATCTTTTCTTCTCCAACCTCTTCAAACAAGACCCTGGCAAAATGTCTCACCCTTGGGCTGCTCTTGTATTCAAGCCCCACTGCGGAGAGGCGTTTATTGATCTGTTCTCTTTTCTCTTTATCCAGAGAGAGATGGTGTGCCACCTCTGCCAATGCGGATGTGCAGGAGCTGCACAGGGCGCATATATCCAGACCCCTCTCCTGGGCCAGGCAGAGGTTGTAGGCAGCTAAAAGCTCAGAAGAATCCATGTCACCGGCCTTTATGGGAAACCCGCAGCACATAAACCTTTCAATGTCCACCAGTTCAATCCCTAATTTGTCTGCCACTTTCCTGGCGGAAAGCTCGTAGTTTCTCGCCCTTGCAGGGATGGTACAACCCAAAAAGAGTGCATATTTCATTGACACGGAAACAGCTCCTTTATCGCGCCGCATGAGGTGGGTAGTGGCGGCAGTCCGGCCTTATTCCTCTTTTTATTGTCAAAGTCATCGATGGGATAGATACGCCCCTCGCCTTTGACAAGCTTCAACTGCGCCCTTATTCCCGCGGGCGCATGCCCCGCGTTGATTGCCATATTTTTTAAAAGGGTCATAAACTCGGTTATGCTTACTCCCTGGGGACATCTTTCCTGACAGGCGTAACAGGTGGAACAAAGCCAGATAAAATCACTCGTGAGAACTTCTTCTTTAAGACCGTAAAGGGTCATTCGGATAATCCTGGCCGGGTTGAATTCCCTGTTTATCGCCGAAATAGGGCAGCTTGCAACACAGGTGCGACATGTAAAACAGGCCGATATCTGTCCCCCAGGTTCCCCGGCCAATTCCTTTACAAAGTCAGGATCACCCCGATCTAAATCTATAGTTCCCACTATGAAACCCCGTTGAATGGTTAAGTCCCGCTAATTCCCAAATTTCTCAATTCCTAAATCCCATCCACAGATAACTCAGATTACCGCAGATTATGTAATGCGGCATTCAATTATCCAGTCCCCAGCATCCAGCATCCAGTATCCAATCCCTAAATTCCTAAATTCTCTCCCTACATCTCATTGATCATGGCCATGATCTGGTCTTCCCCGAATCCCTTCAGATTAAGCGCGCCCGATCTGCAGGAGGCCACGCAGAGTCCACACCCCTTGCATAATGCCGGATTTACCTCCATCTTGCCTGCAAAGGGACCTTTTGCCACGGCCGATGGGGCTGAATATGGACAGATCGCCACACAGACGCCGCACTCACTGCAAAATAGGGGATTTGCCTGAGCAACAGTGCCGCTCATTCGAACTAGTTTCTTTGATAACAGGGTAACGGCCCGGGAGGAAGCGGCTAAGGCTTGGGCCACTGATTCATCTATCGGCTTGGGATAGTGACTCATGCCGCAAAGGAATACACCGTCCGTGGCAAACTCCGAAGGCCCGAGCTTTGCGTGGGCCTCCACAAAAAACCCATCTTCATTCATTGGAACCTTGAAGAGTTGGGCAAGTCTCTCATCCTTATAAGGCACAATGGCAGAGGCGAGTGCCACAAGATCGGCCCTGAACACGATCTTTTCACCTAAGACGCCATCCATCATCTCGATTTTCAGTCTGTCTTCCTCTGATGAAATTGTTGGTTTTTGATCCACTGAGAATGGAATAAAGATAACCCCTGCAAGGCGGGCCTCCCGATAGAGTTTTTCCCGTTCTCCGTATGTGCGTATATCCCGATAAAGGATGTAGACCCTCATATCAGGATTCAGCTTTTTCAGATGAAGAGCGCTCTCAATGGAATGGGTGCAGCAGACCTTGGAGCAGTAGGGCCTTGCCGGTTCCCTGGAACCGACGCATTGGATAAAGACGGCGGTCCTGATCTCTTTGAGGGCTGGATCATTCCCGATAAAGCTCTGATCCAATTCAAGATGCGTTACCACCCTGGGGTCCTCTCCGTAGAGGTATTCCTCCGGTCTCGACTCCGCGGCTCCGGTGGCAATTACCGCGACCCCGTGTTCAATCTTTTCTTCCTCCCCATTGGAGTGAAAGGTTGTTTTGAAGTTCCCCACAAATCCTTCAACGTTGCTCAACTCCGTGTCAAGATGAACGGTGATCAGGCTGTTTGACTCCACCGATTTTATCAGATCGCCTAAGTGCTCCTGGACATTTTCTCCCTTCCAGGTCTTGAAAAGAGAGAGTGCCTGGCCTCCTAAAAATGACGATCTCTCCACAAGACAAACCGCGTAACCCTGCTTGGCAAGGCTCTTTGCAGCGCTCATCCCGGAGATGCCTCCTCCCACTACGAGGGCCTTCTGATCAATATCGAGTTCAGTCTCCGAAAGAGGCTCCATTAAGGCAACCTTGGCCACGGCCATTCGGACCAGATCCTTGGCCTTTTCCGTGGCCAAAGCAGGATTATCCTTATGGACCCAGGAGTCCTGATTCCGGATATTGGTCATTTCGAAAAGATACTTGTTCAACCCTGCATTCACCAGGGTCTCCTGGAACAGGGGCTCATGGGTTTTAGGCGTACAGGCAGCAACCACAATACGGTTCAGACCCTGTTCTTCAATCACCCGGGTTAGGGTCTCCTGGGTATCCTGGGAGCAGGAATAAAGATTGTCCCCAACATACGCCACATAAGGTAGAGAAGCGGCGTAGTCCCTGACAGAAGGGACATCAACCACCCCGCTGATATTGATGCCGCAATGACAGACAAACACACCGATACGGGGCCTTTCGCCCGTTATGACCCTCTCTTCCGGGATATCCTGGATCCGGGTTTCGGTATTCCTTGCTCCGCTCAAAAGGGACCCCGCCTCTGCTGCTGCCGAACTCGCTTCAATGACAGACTGGGGGATATCCTTCGGGCCTCCAAAGGCGCCACACACATAGATACCTTCTCTCGACGTGTCAACCGGATGGAAGGACGGGCTGTCACAGAATTGCCCCTCAGTGAGATCAATATTGAGCCTCTCTGCGAGTTCAATGGTCTCGGGTGAGGTTTCCAGACCCACTGAAAGGACGACCATATCAAAGGATTCCTGAACGATGTCGCCCCGTGCATTGACGTAGGGGATTGTCAGGTCGTCCCTTCCATCTACAGACTCGATTGCAGGCACCCTGGACCGTATGAAACGAACTCCATGTTTTTCGCGTGCGTCGTCATAGTATCGCTCAAAATCTTTGCCATGGGTCCTGATGTCCATATAAAAGATGGCGCAATCCAGATTGCTTCCCGCATGTTCTTTTGCTATCACGGCCTCTTTGATGGCGTACATGCAGCATACCGAGGAACAGTAGCCGTGGTTGCACCGGTTTTCGTCCCTTGAGCCAACGCACTGGATCCATGCGATTTTCTTTGGCTCTTTCCTGTCAGATGGCCGTACGATATGCCCCAAGGTAGGGCCTGAAGCAGAGAGGATCCTTTCAAATTCCATAGAGGTTATAATATTGGGGTGCTTTGCGTAACCATAGCCCGTTAACCCGGATGGATCAAAGGGCTGAAAACCAGGGGCTAAGATAATAGAACCGACGTCTAATTCTATTGTCTCGTCCTGCTGGGAGTAATCAATGGCGTTCACACCGCAAAATTCTGAGCAGATCTGGCACCCGCCGGTTTTGAAGTGTATACATTTGCTCCGGTCAATTGCAGGCGTATTGGGGATGGCCTGAGCGTATGGCACATATATTGGTTTTCGCCCTTTAAGCCCCATATCATATTCGGAGGGGATAGGCCCAACAACCTGTCCGGATATATCTTCAAGTTTGATATGTCCGGTGGGGCAGACTGAGGCACATGCGCCACAGCCCATACAGAACTCGGTCTGGGTGTGAAAAGGGGTGCCCACCTTCATGTCCACCCCCCTTCCGGTCAGCGTGATGGCGCTGTTGCCCATCTTCTCGCAAATACGGACGCAGAGGCCACAGAGGATGCAATCATCGCCCTCCTCTTTAAAACGGGGTTCTTTGATGCCATAGCTTTTTGCCAGATCAATGATGACGGGCACATCCGGGCAGCGGGCAAGCAACAGCTCCACGATAAGTTTTCGGCCCTGGTGCACCGCCTCGGTGTCGGTAAAGACCTCCATCCCCTCCCAGATGGGATAGTTGCATGCGGTTACAAAACGGGTTCTGCGGCCGTCAAAGAGCTCAACAGTGCACAGTCTGCACATGCCGGCGGGTTCCAATGCTTCGTGGTGGCACAGGGTTGGGATATCCACGCCATATCTTTTTGCGACCTGGAGGATATACTCTCCCCTCTCTCCCTGGACTTCTTCGCCATTTATCTTAAACGTTATCATGGTCATCCCTACTTAATAACAATTGCATTGAACTTGCATGCTTCGTAGCAGATACCGCACTTAATACACTCGTCCTGATTCAGTATGTGTGGCTTCTTTTTTTCACCGGTTATGGCCTTTTGCGGACATTTGAGTGCGCACAGGCGACAGCCGTTACAGGCCTCAGTATCTATTTCGTAATGAAAAAGGGCCTTGCAGACCCCTGCCGGGCATCTCTTATCCCTGATATGGGCCTCGTACTCATCGCGGAAATATCGAATGGTTGTCAGCACGGGGTTGGGGGCCGAGGTACCTAACCCGCATAGGGAAAAATCCCGGATCATAACGCTCAATTCTTCAAGGAGTTCGATATCTCCCTCTTTGCCGTTTCCATCGCAGATATTGGTCAGGATCTCCAACATCCGCTTGATTCCTTCACGGCACGGATTACACTGGCCGCACGATTCTTCTTTGAGGAAGTCCAGAAAATAGCGGGCCACATCTACCATGCAGGTATCTTGATCCATTACGATCATGCCGCCCGATCCCATTATGGACCCGACCTTTGTCAGTTCATCAAAATCGACCCCTAAATCGAGAAACTGTTCAGGAATGCATCCGCCTGAAGGGCCACCGGTCTGAACGGCCTTGAACTTCTTCTTTTTGGGGATGCCTCCCCCGATGTCGTAAATAATGGTACGTAAAGTAGTTCCCATGGGGACTTCTACAAGCCCCGTGTTAACTACCTTGCCCACAAGCGAGAATATCTTGGTTCCCTTGCTTTTATCAGTGCCTATGGAGGCATACCAATCGGCGCCATTATTAATAATGACCGGGACATTGGCCCATGTTTCAACGTTGTTTAAATCGGAGGGACCTTGTCGGAAACCCTTCTCAACAGTATGAACATATTTCGCCCTCGGTCGTCCGGGGTTACCTTCAAGAGATGCCATAAGGGCGGTGGACTCTCCGCATACAAACGCCCCTCCTCCACGGCTGATATGGATAGTAAAATCAAGGCCAGAACCGAGAATGTCTTTACCTATCAGACCTAATTTCTCAGCCGTTTCGAGGGCAATAAATAAGTTTTTTACTGCCAATGGATACTCATGCCTTACATAGACATATCCTTCATGGGATCCGATCGCTATGGCCCCGATAATCATACCTTCCAAAATACTATGTGGATTCCCCTCTAAGAGGCTTCGGTCCATATAGGCGCCGGGATCTCCTTCGTCCGCATTACAAATTACATATCGTTTTCCTTTGTGTTCTCGGCAGCTCTCCCATTTGACCCCTGTGGGGAATCCGCCGCCACCGCGACCCCTTAAACCTGATTTTTTTATCTGATCGATGATCTGTTTCGGATCCATATCAAAGAGGGCCTTTTCAAGGGCCCTGTACCCACCGGTCCCTATATAATCCTCTATGCTTGTCGGGTCAATTAAGCCATTGTTGCCAAAGATGATCCTCTGTTGGAGGTTATAAAATGGGATATCCTCTTCGTGGGTAATCTTTCTTTTCGTAGAAGGGTCCTTAAAAAGAAGGGCCTTTACCAGTTCTCCATGCTTAATGGTTTTTTCTACTATCTCAGCGATATACTCCTCTTTCACCTGGGGATAAAAAATGCCTTCAGGATGGAGGACCATGATTGGTCCCTTTTCACAAAAGCCGTGACAGCCGGTCAGTTTTATTTCAACTTCATCTTGAATACCTTGCCTGGACAGTTCCTCATTAAGGGCCTCATAGACCTTCGCTGTACCATAGGCCGCGCAACCCGAACCTGCACAGAGTGAAATCAGCCTTTTCGTAGCCTCTGCGTTCTTTTCCTGGAAGGAGTTCCTGAGTTTTTCCAGCCCCTCTCTGTCGATTAGTCTCGCCATCCGTTTATACAAAACCTCCATCGCCACCTGCCATCAAGCGGCATCTCTTTCACACCTTTCAATGACTTTTACGGCACTGGACCTATCAAGTCCGCCGTGTGTCTCTTTATTAACAGTAATGACAGGACCGGAGGCGCAGCATCCTACACATCGAACGGCCTCTAATGTGAAAAGAAGATCATCGCTCGTTTCTCCTTCCCTGATTTTCAGCTTTTCGGCCAAGGCATCCATAATTTTGCTTGCCCCTCTCACGTGACATGCCGTACCAGTGCAAACGTTGACGATATATTTCCCACGCGGTTCCAAACTGATAGTCTTATAAAAGGTGGCGACGCTGTAAATGAGACTCTCCTTGACGCCTATTTTTTCCACTAAAACAGGGATCACCTCCGGAGGCATATAGTTGTATATGTCGCTTATATCTTGCATTATCATCAACAGGGCCTCACGACTCGCTGAATACCTGTCGATAATTGCATTTATCTTTTGCCAATCTATCTCGAGCGTTTTTTCCATCCTGTTTATTCTCTTTTCGGTAGCTTGGTCAGGCCTGGGAGTTTGTGTTGAAATGGCATATTGCTTTACTACCACTTGATAGCGGAAATCGGTTGACTGTTTACCGGACAATTCTCAACGCAACTCCCGCATCCGGTACAAAGATTCATGTCAATGCTGCGTGCACGTTTTTTGATCTTGACCTTGAAATTTCCGGCAGAGCCTTCGACAGATTCAAGATCAGCATAGGTGATCAATTCGATATTTAGATGCCGGCCGACCTCGACCAGTTTAGGAGAGATAATTCACATGGCGCAATCATTTGTGGGGAAGGTCTTGTCTAACTGGGACATGGCCCCACCTATGGAAGGACTTTTTTCCAAAAGGTATACGTAGTACCCGGAATTGGCGAGATCAAGAGCGGATTGCATCCCGGCAATCCCGCCGCCTACAATTAGCACTGATCCTTTTACTTCGGCTGACATGAATTGTCTCCTTATATGGAGTTAAGAATTTCGAAAATCGGACAATCGTGGCTATATTGTAGCTGTACCATAGCCATTTTGCAATAGATTGGATTCCCTGAGGGGCACTTTTTTAAGATGGAGCCAAAGGGTCTTGCGCAATCTACTTCATGCCGGCGTCCATGGCACTTCTGGCCGTTTCAAGAATGCCTTCAGGAAAACCGACAACCTTGTAAACCACCAAGAATTCAAAGACCCAGAGCACGGCCATGGAAAGGAGAAAAAGCACAAAGCCGTATTTTATGAAATCTATGGGATGAATCATCTTTTCACCCGTATCCGGGTAGGTCCCTAAACCGTAGACAATGGCGTTATTGGGTGTGCCGACGATGAGAAAATGGGCAAAAGAGGTTGCAAACGCCACGGCCAGGCCCACTGCCCAAGGTTCCCCTTCAACACCGCTCATGATCCCCATGGGAATCACGATTGGACCCAAGAGGGCCGTTGTTCCGGCGTCGGACATAAAATTGGTCATCAGTCCGGATAGCGCAGAGAGCCCAACCCATAAACCATAGCCATGGTTCATATCCACACTGGAAAGGACCTTCAGAAAGCTCTGGGCCAGCCACATGGCAGCTCCGCTTTCCTTGAGAAGGGCGCCTAAGGTCAAGGCCCCGCAGTACATGAACCATGCGTCCCAGGATATGCCACCTAAGATCTTTTTCCAGTCAGTGGTTTTGAAAATGACAGGTACGAGAAGGGCCAAGAGTGCGGGTCCTCCAAGACCGAGTTCTTCCCCGCCAACGATCCACAGCACGAGGATAAGGAGCAACATCCCGAAAGTTACGTACTCTGCGTAGGTCATCTTGCCCATCCTCTTAGTTTCTTCCTTGATGGCGACTAAACCGGGGGTAAGGTCTTTGGTCTTGATCTTTTTGCCAAAGAGCACAAGCATATAAACAGCAACAATTATTCCAAGTACCGGAACAATGGGGAACCCGTATTTCATCCAGGTGAAGAAGTCCATTGAGACGTTATACTCGCTCCAGAACCCCATCATGATCACGTTACGGCCGCCGGCCGCAGGCGATCCCACCCCGCCCACATTGAGGGAAAAACAGAGCGCAAACAGTAAAAACTTTGCCAAGGCAGGATCGTGCTCTATCTTACCTCCTGTGCTCTTGGCCGATACAGCACCAAAATAGACCGCGGCCATTACCGGTGTCATAAAGGCGCACATGGCGTGGGCCGATATAAAGGACCCCACAACGGACATGCTGATACACAGGACAAAGATAGGGACGAGGAAGCCTTTGGTCCAGCCCAAGAGCCAGGTTGCCAACCTTTTATGCAGTCCCACGTCTACAACGGCAACACCCATGGCCAGGACCCCTAAGAGGAACATGGGCGCGTCGCCAGCAAAGGTCTTTCCGATCATGCTGCGGGGAAGAAGGTGGAGGAAGTATGCCAGGACCGGCATCAGGATACCGGTCAATCCGATGGGGATTGCCTCGGTGGCAAAGAAGATGATGGCCATTGGAATAATGCCGAGCACGATCATGGTCTTATGGGCGGCGTCAGGGATGCTGTGGGCCACCTCCCATTCCATCATTTTTTCGGCAAAGCCGTATTTCTGAACTATCTCCACGAGTGTCTGCGGGGTGGGCAATATAAAGGCAATCAGGATAAAGATTCCGGCCCCAAGACAGATCCATAACAGTTTATTGGCCATGATTCCGCCCCCACCAGAGTCATGTTCTATTACGTGACTCATTCAACAAAACCCTTCCTTATGGAAATTTGAATTAGCCTAAATCTGATGAATTTGTAAGAGATCAAATTTCACAAGTCTTCATGATATGGAAGACCTCTGAAAAAACATCAGTCAACCTCAATATCCCGACGATCTCTTTGCCCCGGGTTACAAGGAGGGATTGATGGCGTCCCATGACCAGGAGATGCACTCCCTCGTTCAAAGAGGCATCTTCATCAATATATTCACCCTCTGTAGGGGTGTACATAAAGGTCTTCACTTTAAAACCGCCTGCTCTGCTGCAGATGTCCCTAAGGGGGGTTTCCCATAAGGCCCCCTGTTTTAACATGGTCTTCAGGAATTGCGGGCTAAAACCGGTATACGACATTTTTCCCACATCACCCAGATCATCATATTTTGGCTCCAAGGCTCTTAACACATCTAACTGGCTTATCTTACCTACGATTTGGTTGTTTTTGTCATATACCAATACTGCCCTGTGGAGATACTGGTGTTTATTACGGTTAAACGTTTCCTGGGCCTTCTCCAGGGCCGCGACCGTCTCAAAGAGTGTGGCCTCTTCTGAAACAGTCGCGTATTCTTCAAGAGGAACCATTAAATCCTTTATGGCTATTGTTTTCATCGATTTATCCCCCTCCCCTTAGGATGTTGACCTCCAGATTACTTTGTGAAAAATAATACATATTATGGCTTCAAAAACGACTCAGTGCAAGCAAAATCTTTCAGCCTACGCGGGAATCATTTATGTCTATATGCCTCATTTCCAATAAAACGAAATATCCACCTTCTGCCTTGGGGTAATGGTGACCCTGATGATTTAAAGGGAGGATGGTCGTCGGTTCGAGAGGTTGATACCGGAAAAACATTAGAATTTTCTTCCTTGATGTTTTATAAGTGATAAATATCGTATATTACCAACAGAGAAGGAGCCTTGCTATGCAGAATGTCGTAATTATCGGGGCGGTTGCCTTGGGCCCGAAAGCTGCCTGCCGTTTTAAGAGGCTGGAGCCTGAATCAAAGGTAACCATGCTTGATCAATCTGACCTAATCTCTTACGGAGGGTGCGGGATACCCTATTTCGTATCTGGTGACGTGAGCGATCCAGGCCAGCTACAGTCAACCAGTTTCCATATGATTCGTGATGAGAAGTTTTTCAGGGATGCAAAAGATATCGACGTCCTTACAAACGTCAGGGCCGTTTCCATAGATCGAAGCAGGAAGACGGTGCTTGGGAAGAATGTCCTGGACGGAAAGGAACACACTCTTTCTTATGACAAGCTCGTTCTGGCTACCGGAAGCCGGCCAAAAAGGCTACCCATTCCCGGAGCCCGGCTCGAGGGGGTTTTCACCGTGTCGAATCTCAATGAGGCGGTGGCAATCAAAAAGGATGTCGCCGAGGGTAAGGTTGAAAAGGCTATTATTATCGGTGCAGGCGCCATCGGCCTTGAAATGGCCGAGGCATTGGCTGATCTATGGGGGATCGACACCTCTGTTGTCGAGGTGGCGGATCAGATACTGCCGGGAATCATCAGCTTTAATATGGCCCGGATGGGTCAGCATCATTTGGCGGAAAATGGGATCTCTATTTACCTTGGAGAGCAGGTGGTGCGGCTCGAAGGCGACAGCCGGGTGGAAAAGGTCGTTACCGACAAGAGAACCTTGGACGCGGATTTAGTGATCATGGCAGTGGGAATTACACCCAACTCTGATTTGGCCAAGGATGCCGGTCTCGATATTTCACCTGATGGCGCCATAGCAGTCAACGAAAGGATGGAGACCTCTGACCCGGATATATATGCCGGGGGAGACTGTGTGGCGGTGACTGACCTTGTCACAGGGAAATCTGCCTACTTTCCGTCAGGTTCCTTGGCAAACAGGCAGGGGAGAATTATCGGTACGAACCTGGCAAGCGGGAAAGCGAAGTTTGAAGGGGCTGTCGGGACCTTCATCATAAAGCTCTTTGAGATATCTTTAGCTAGTGCAGGTATGAGCCTTAAGAAGGCGCAGTCCGAGGGCTTTGATTCCTTAAGTGTTTTTGTGGTCCAGTTTGACCGAGCCCATTTTTATCCTGACAAGGACCTGGTTTACCTGGAACTGGTGGTAGAAAAAGGGACAGGAAGGATCTTGGGAATCCAGGGGCTCGGGAGCATGAGTCACAGTATGTTTGCCCGGGTCAATGCGGTTGCGGCCATACTCAAGTACGGACCTACGACTGCCGATATCAGCAACCTCGAACTTCTTTATGCGCCCCCCTTCTCGTCGGCCATGGATATCCTGAATGCCTTGGGCAATGCCGCCGAAAATACCTTGGCCGGCAAGAACAGGATAGTCGACGCGGATCAATTCGTTGACTGGTGGTTAGAGCGGAATAGCGGCGATACCATCTTTTTGGACTGCCGGGGTTGGGGAAATGCGGAATATTTTGTCAATAAATACCCCGATTACTGGAAAAGCATCCCCCAGGATGAACTGAGAGTCCGGATGGAGGAGGTTCCTAAAGAGAAGAGAATGGTTCTGATCTGCAATACCGGTGTTCGTTCTTACGAGGCCCAGGTGACCTTGGACGAGATGGGTATAAGGGAAACTTACAATCTCCAGGGGGGGGTTGCAGCGTTGAAGAAATGGGGACTTGACCTATGAGAATAAATTCTGTCAAATAGCAAATAGGCGCTCAAATAATGAGACCTTTGAAAAATGCTCAATTTCGTTCAAGATCAAGGCGCGTGAGGATTTTAACCGCAGGAATATATTAAATATTTCGAGGATTAAAATTTGAACGCAACGCTGAGATTGGATGAAAGGGGGCGTTTTTCAAAGGTCTCATAACCATGGCTGCGGCCAACAGACTATGGAGGATCTGCAAAATGGATTCGGATGTCATGAGAACCGCCCTCAAGGAATGCGAACTGTTTGAAGGTCTGGATGAGGGCCAAGTGGACCTTTTGGTTGTGAGAGCAAAATCCAGAGAGTTCTCTGCTGGCGAAACGATTTACGAGAGAGGCGGGGAGTCCGGCGGCACTTTTGCGCTAATTGGCTCAGGCAGGATAAATGTAGTTGCAAAAGATGGCTTTGTCCTGAATGAGTTAGGGGCCGGCGTGATCATCGGGGAAGTGGGGGTCATCAGTCAGCACGACAAGCGCACGGTTACTATTACAACCATAGAGCCGACAGAGATTTTAGAGTGGTATATCCAGGATATTGAGGAGAAGTTGCCCGAAGTTCTGAAAAGACTCAAGGATCTGGCCTGGAAGCGCGTTAAATACTGGAATGAGTAGTGTGCTGAATAGCTCAGTAGCGCATGAGATTGCAATATACACAAGTCCTTGACCTGGAGGATAAAAGCTGATAAAAATGGATCAAAATGGGCGATTAGCTCAGATGGATAGAGCGTTGGTCTCCGGAACCAGAGGTCGCGCGTTCGAGTCGCGCATCGCCCGCCACAATGAAATTAAGGGGTTACGGTATATTAACAACCCCTTTTTTGTTGGGCAAAAACTCATTTTCCAACCATATTTCCAACCTAAACAAGCAATATGAGGATCTAAACCCACAAAAAACGGCTTCATTTTTGGAAATCAGTCATTGGTTTTCTTTGTTCGTGGCTGGGGCACCACAGTGTTCGCTACGTCCAACCATCCTGAGCATTGTCTCCCCATACTCAAGAAGCCTTGAGTTCACGAATATACCTAAGTATTTTCCCTTATATCGCTATGAACAAAAAACATCAGGGGGCTTTTCTTAGAATCCTCATATTGACGCTTCTCTTTACCAGCACAGGCACTTTTGTCCTCTGGGACAATTCCCGGGTCGATACGGACTTCTCCAAGCTAAAGGCTCTTCTCCAGGATACTCGATACCGGGCGATTGGCAACGATAGCCCGTTTGTGGTTCAATTTTCAGGCAAAGAGGTTGCGGTCTCTGACAAGAATACGGACTTGGTCGTCAAGGCCTTGATAGTGCCCACCTTGGAAAAGGTGAATTACGATACCACCATTGGCGATAACATGATTGTCTTTACGGGCCATGGCACGTCTGCTTATAATGCTTATAATATGAGGGTTCATGGCGGGGATCTGAGACTGAAATCATGGTTTGGCTTCAGAAAGGATATTGCCGTGAACTGTACTGGCCTCGTCACTGAGGGGCTGTATCCGGCTGAATGAGGTATTCGATGGCAGAAAAATTAGACGAGAAAGAGGTGGTGAGTTCTGATGAAGCCTTTATGAGCCAGATGATTCAACTGGACGCGATCTCTGAGCTGCTCATAGAAAAAGGGATAATTACGGGGAAGGAATTTGTTGCCAGACTGAAAAAGGTCCAGCATGAGTATGAGAGCAAGTGAGCGGTAAAGGGATAGCTCTTTAACCTTGAAGAGAATGAATGGCGAAGAAGAAGCGGAAGCAACAAAAGAAAAGGAGGTTATGATGTCATCGTTAACAGATCGTATGATTCGAGCAGCCA
>CAZFSF010000074.1:0-14048 GCA_964522045.1 uncultured Desulfobacteraceae bacterium | reverse complement strand
TTGATGATACGGATATAACAGCTATTTTTTTGAGAGTCCCTTACTCTCCTTCCTGATGAGACGGTAGGTCTCTTCATATATTCGCTCACGCGGCCCGATTGCAATAATCTGAATCTCTCTTGGCTCGGCTATTTGATAAACGATTCTGAACCTGCTAACCCGGAAGCTTCTCAGCCCTTCTAATTCTTCTTTCAGAGGCTTCCCGGAGTCGGGTTCCATGGCAATATTCTTGAGCGAGCCTTTGATCTTCCTCTTTATTTCAGGGTGGAGGCCCCGAATAAATTCGGCCAGGTGATCGGGTACTCTAAGCTTATACATAGGCATCCTGCCTATTCCTTGAAAAGTTCTTCAAGGGTGTAGAGTTTTGCCTTGTTTTGCTTTAACGTTCTGATACCCTTCTTGATTTCTTTTAGAAAACCAGGATCGGAACGGATGAAAAGGGTCTCATTCCAACCCTCAAATTCATCCGGGCTAACAAGGACCGCGGCGGGACGACCGTTCTTTGTAATAACGATCTCCTCATCCGTAGTACTGACCTTATCTATAAGCCGACTAAGTTTAATCTTTGCCTCGGAAAGGGATAATGTCTCCATTTTTCGGACCTCCATTTTGGTCGACTAGAATTCAGATCATTTTAACCCCTCATATTCTTACTGTCAAGCCGGATCGAAAAAGATAGTAGTAATTGGTGCCGCTCCTGATTAATGCGTTAAGCCCATCAAATCTCTGTCGTTTTTCCCGGCTTCACGTATCCTCTAAGGTTTTCCGGAACATCCCAGAATTACACTCCAGAACCGCAGTCAGTTAGCCTAGAGACTTTTCAGGTCCATGATCCTTAACCAGTCTTGATTGCTGAGGGACTTCCGGGTTCAGGGCCTCGAAACTTCACCCATAAGACGAATGACATCCTTCCGTTCTTTGTCACCCAGAATGTCATTCCCTCTGTTCCACCCGAAGCGAATGCATTGCCAAAGGCTCAAGAATACCCTGTTGACTATGCCGATTCCCAAATTGTCGGATCCGATAACTGGCTAAATGCCGAAGATCACGTCTTCAGCGTGATGGCCCCCCCCAGTATCTCTCCCGGGCATAGGTTTTACGAGCCGAAGGCCGCTTCGCTCCGACAATCGTCAATATTCAATATTAAATTTTTTTAAGCATTACCAACTTGTAATGTTCCGGAAAGGTTGTTGCAAGATTTGAATGTTATTTTCCCTTCAACTTCAGCGGGAAAGGCCTTTTTTTGGCCACCCACTCATAATGAGACATTTAAAGAAAGGAGAGATCATGGACATTCAAACATCAGAACAGTTTCAGGAGGGAGGATTGGGGACGTATCAGCCCCCGTCAAATACAACCGGGACCAACCCAAGACCTGCGCCCCAGTTTACCAGTATCCAGACGATTAGTGATTCCGTGCAGAAGGCCTCAGCATGGGTGAGGCCCTTGGAGCAGGAGATGGGACGTGTGATCGTCGGGCAGAAACATCTTATTGACCGTCTCCTCGTAGGACTCATCTCCAATGGCCATATCCTTCTTGAGGGTGTGCCTGGTTTAGCCAAAACATTAGCCCTTAGGACATTGGCTTCAGCGATTCAGACCGGATTCAGGAGGATTCAATTCACACCGGATATGTTGCCGGCGGATATTATCGGCACTGAGATCTATAACCCGAAGGATGTCTCCTTTGTAGTCAAACACGGGCCTGTATTTAGCAACCTTGTTTTGGCAGACGAGATCAACCGGGCGCCTGCAAAGGTCCAGAGCGCCTTACTTGAGGCAATGCAGGAGAGACAAGTCACGATCGGAGAAAAGAGCTATGCACTCCCCGATCCATTCTTAGTCATGGCCACGCAAAACCCGATTGAGCAGGAGGGCACCTACCCTCTGCCCGAGGCACAGGTAGACCGTTTTATGTTGAAGGTGATCATTACCTACCCCTCGGTCTCTGAAGAACGGATTATTTTGGACGTAGTTGAAACCATAGACCAATCCATTCAGGTGAATCAAGTCGTTCAGGTAGATGACATCATCAGGGCGCGCCAAGTGGTAAACACCATCTATATGGACGAAAAAGTCAAGGAGTATATCGTTAGTCTGGTGTATGCAACGCGCGATCCCGAGACCTATGGGCTTGACCTGAAGCCGTACATCCGGAACGGAGCTTCACCCAGGGCAACCATCAACCTCAAGACAGCGAGTAAATCTCTGGCATTCCTTCAGGGCCGCGGATATGTCACCCCGGAAGATGTCAAGTCGATTGCCATGGACGTGCTCAGGCATCGTGTCAGCATCACCTATGAGGCAGAGGCAGAGGCACTAACAAGCGATGACATTGTCCAGAAAGTCCTGGATACCATTCCAGTACCCTAAGAGAGACCTTTGAACTCTGTCGAAGATCCCGATAGGCGGGATGAGCCTGACGCCGAAATTTGGCAGATAAGCACAGACCTCGAAAGGGGGCGTTTTTCAAAGGTCTCTAACTGTTTCAGAAAGGAAAAGAGCATGGACACCCACATAAGCAGCGAGATTCTCAAAAAAGTCCGTCAGGTTGAGATAAAGACAAACCGCCTGGTAGATGACACCCTTGCAGGACATTACCATTCTGTCTTCAAGGGGCGCGGCATGGACTTCGATGAGGTAAGGGAATACGTTCCAGGCGATGATGTGCGGTCTATCGACTGGAACGTAACCGCACGTACAGGACGAACCTATGTAAAGAAATTCACAGAGGAACGAGAGCTGACCATTATGCTCATCATCGACGTCAGCGCCTCGGGTGAATTTGGCTCCGCCACCCAGAGCAAACGGGAGATGATGGCTGAATTGGGAAGCGTACTCGCATTCTCAGCGGTTCGCAATAACGATAAGGTGGGATTGATCTTGTTCTCTGATGAGACCGAGCTATACATCCCCCCTGGCAAGGGGCGGACCCATATCCTTCGGGTAATCAGGGAGATCCTCTTTTTCCAGCCCGAAGGTACACGCACAGACATAGCGGCGGCCATGGATTTTACAAATCAGGTGATTAAGAGGCGGGCAGTGGCTTTTCTCATATCTGATTTCTGTCTCCCAGGGGACTTTGAAGATTCCCTTCAAGGCCTCAGACCAAAACTGCAGATAACAAATAAACACCATGATCTCGTAGCAGTATCAATAAATGATCCACGGGAAAGGGAACTGCCTGATATAGGGCTCTTGACCATTGAAGATTCCGAGACAGGCGAGCAGGTTGAGTTGGATACTGATAGGGACGAAATCAGAAACGGCTTTACCGCATTAGCCGATGAACGGCGTAGCGAGCTAAGGCGATCGATCCGATCATCGGGAGTAGACCTGTTAGAACTCTCCACTGATAAGGCCTATCTACCTGAATTGCTCAATTTTTTCAGTTCGAGAGAAAGGAGAAGACATTGATGAGACGCGATATCCAAGCCGGTATTGCCCTGATGGGCCTAATCCTTTTCATGGCCGGAGGTATCTCCTTGGCAGCAAATGGTCCTGGAGCAATCTCCGGCAATATGCCCAACCTTGTAATGCCGCAGCCGACAAAATCACAGCCCGGGCAGTTGCAACTCTCGCATCCAACTGCAGCCCCACCACCCATAGCTGATGATATCCGCGACATACGGGGGCCCTTACACATACCTGATCCCCTTGTCTGGCTCTATTTAGCCGTAGGGGGTTGCCTTTTTTTGGTTGCTGCGGCAGCAGCGTGGAGATGGCTTCGCAGGCGAAAGGTCTTGCGGGCAAAACTTGCATTTGAGATTGCATTTGAGCAATTAGAGCGGGCAAAGGCCCTGATGAAGCCTGAAACGGGAGATGAATTCTCAGTGGCGGTCTCTAATGCAATCCGTACCTATATTGAAAGCCGTTTTGATCTGTGGGTTACCCGTCACACAACAGAAGAATTTATGACCCGGATCGCGGCCGAACCTTCCGGAGACTTAGGCGAGTATGCTGATCTTTTGCATCATTTTTTAGAGCACTGCGACTTGGCCAAATTCGCGCGATACATGCTTACTTTGGACCAGATGAAGAAAATGCACCAGAGCGCCTGGGACTTTGTCGATAAGACAAGGCCCCGTGCGGAAGAAAAGAGCGCTGACCAGAAGTTAGAAAGGAGCGGGGAAGGCATCACAACTCAATCTAAATTGTTAGCTCTGTTAAGTTCCCTGCGGGCAAAGGGGCTGAGTCTAATTCCCAAAAAAACGATTGCCTCTGTTGGTCTGAATAACAGCAGCGCCGCCGTGGCAGGAGGTAGATAATGTTCTATTTTAACCATCCCGAAATTCTGTGGCTGCTCCTGTTGATCCCTCCTCTCGCTTTTCTGAAGGGGAGGAAGGGTATGGCCACGGCAGTACGTTACTCCACGGCCCAGACCGCTAAGGCCTTAGCCGGAGCGCGTAAATCAAAGGCCGGGAAATGCCTGGCTACACTGCGAATGCTGGCCTTAGGTCTACTGATCATCGCCTTGGCCCGGCCACAGATCGTGCACGGGACATCCGAGGTCGAAGCCAGCGGGATCGACATTCTCTTAGGGGTTGACGTCTCCGGTTCCATGGAGGCCCTGGACTTTACCATAAAAGGAAAACCTGCAAACAGGATCGACGTGGTCAAGAAGGTTGTCTCGAAATTCATCGACGAACGTCCCAACGATCGGATCGGTTTAGTTGCATTTGCTGGCCGGCCCTATATGGTTAGCCCCTTGACTCTGGACCACGATTGGCTCCAACAGAGGCTGGAAACCGTTAAGACAGGTATGGTGGAAGACGGGACTGCAATCGGTTCTGCCATAGCCTCAGGAGTCAACCGGCTGAGGGACCAGAAGGCCAAATCAAAAATCGTCATTCTCTTGACAGACGGGATGAACAACGCGGGGAAGATTTCGCCCCTGACCGCTGCAGAGGCAGCGGAGGCATTGGGGATAAGGGTCTATACCATAGGCGCCGGCTCCCGCGGTGAGGTGCCGGTCCCTGTAACTGACCGTCTCGGCAACCGAAGACTGGTCAGGGCCAAGGTTGATATTGACGAAGATACCCTGGAAAAGGTTGCCCGGATGACAAACGCCCACTATTTTCGTGCCACAGACACTGACTCGCTCAATAAAATCTATGGCGAAATCAACAAATTGGAAAAAACCACGCGAAAAATAAAGAAATTCGAACATAGAAACGAGATATTTCTATGGGCCGCATTGCCTGCCTTGCTCTTATTAGCATTTGAGTTGATCTTAGGGCAGACACGATTTCGCAGATTACCGTAAGGCTATCATTTTGACAGGACTAATCGGGCAGATCGGCTCCAAGCAAGCTTTCAGCAAGAGATTTTATCAATCCTGTAATCCTGTCAGAAAATTTTAAAATAGAAAGGATAAAAAATGCAATTCGCACATTCAATCTATTTGATCGTAGGATTGGCCGCCTGCACGATCTTGGGCTTTGGGTTTTACCATTTTCAAAAAAAAGGTCAGACCGCATTGCAGAGATTTGCAGCCGGGCATCTCTTGGAGAAGCTCACGGAAGGCGTATCCCCCGGCCGAAGGATGACCAGGCGGATCATGCTCATCATAGCGGTTGCTTCCATTTTTTTCGCCCTGGCCCGGCCGCAGGTGGGCTTTCAGTGGAAAGAGGTCAAGCGGAAGGGGATAGACATCCTCATGGCCGTGGACACATCAAAAAGTATGTTGGCCAATGATGTCAATCCGAACAGGTTGGAGCGTAGCAAGTTAGGCATCATGGACTTTGTTTCCAAACTTGAGGGGGACCGTGTTGGTCTTGTCCCTTTTGCGGGAACCGCCTTTCTGATGTGTCCCCTGACCTTGGATTACGATGCCTTCAGACAATCGCTCAATGCCTTGGATACGGGCATCATACCCCAAGGGGGGACTGACATAGCCAGTGCGATCCGTGAAGCGGAATCAGCCTTTTCAAACGATGCCAATCACAAGATATTGATCCTCGTTACGGATGGTGAAGACCTTGAAGGTGAGGCCTTGAACGCTGCTAAGGAAGCCGCTCAAAAAGGGCTAACCATATACACAGTCGGTGTGGGCACACCGTCCGGGGAACTCATCCCTCTCAAAAGGAGAGGAAAAGGCTCTTTTGTAAAAGATGACCAGGGGCAGCTTATAAAGTCACGTTTAGATGAAAAGATGCTTTGGAATATAGCAGCGGCCACAGGCGGCCAATATGAACTCCTGGGCCAGCAGGCCGAAGGCCTGGATGCCATTTATAAACAGAAGCTCAGCCTCGTACCAAAGCATGAATTATCAGAGCGGATGCAAAGAGTACCTGTTGATCGTTTTGAATGGCCCCTCCTCTTGGCCTTCATTCTTCTTGTGATTGAATTTGCAGTCTCAGACCGCAGGCCGCGGCGCAAAAGAGGCCCCGTGATAAGGACTTCTGACAGACGCCTCCTGAAGGGCGCAAAAGGAGTTCAGGCGGTCTCTCTTGCTCTCATACTATTGGCCTTCCTGGTCGTATCTCAAAAAAGCTATGCCTCTCCGCAGAGCGCGGAAAAGGCCTACAACAGGGGAGAGTATTCTCTCGCTGCAAAGGAGTACAAGGCAGCGGCAAAGAAAGCCCCTGACAAGGCTCAGTTGCAATTCAACCTCGGAGCGGCAGCATATAAAGAGAAAAAATATAAGGAGGCATTAGCCGCCTTTCAGACTGCAATAAAGGTCCGGGAGGTTCCCCTTCAAAACAAGGCCTATTACAACATGGGTAACACACTCTACAGGCAGGGAGAAGAGACAGAAAAATCCAAACCCCAGAATTCCATCAAACACTGGGAAAAATCGATCAAGGCCTATGAAGGGGCACTCAAACTCGACCCGGATGATAAGGACGCGCACTTCAATCAGGAATTCGTGAAGAAGAAGTTAGAAGCCCTCAAGAAGAAACAAAAACAAAATAAAAAGCAAAACAATCAAAGTTGTAAGGCCAACAACAAAAAGAAGGACAAGAACCAGGATAAGAATAAAGGGCAGAATAAAACCCAGGGAGAACAAAAAAAGGATCAGCAAAAGAATAAAAACCAGGAAAAAGCAAAATCAAGACCTGATAAGAAGGGACAAGAAAAAGGCGATAAGGACACTGCTCAGGCAAAAGCCAAAGAGAACAAGAAAAACAAACAGGATCGTTCTACCGCAGGGTCTGCGGCCGGACAAACAAAGCAGGCGAAATCAAAGGAGAAGGCAGAGAAATCAACTGCTAAAAGGGCCGAGAGGCGTCGAAGGCCTGGCCAGATGACAGAGGAACAGGCACGAAATCTCCTTAATTCCCTCAAGGGAGAAGAAAAAGCAACCCCCATGGTTGCCGGAAACAGGGGCAAGGGAAAGGGCCGTCAGGATAAGAAAAGGAGGGACTGGTGATGAAAAGCCTTGAGGGCAACCTAATTAAGACCTTTGCATGGAATAGGGTCATGATTGCAGGAACATGTTGCCTGGTCGTGGCCTGCGCTTTGACACTTTTTGTTAGAGGCGCCCAGGGTAGAGGTCCAGGTGGAAATATCTCTGCCCGTATAGAGCCGCAGCAGATCGCACTTGGAGAGGCTGCGATCTTAGCCGTTTATATCTCGGGCGAGCAAACCGGGCCTCCCTCTATCTCTCAGGTTGATGGGCTTCGGATTTTCCCTATGGGACAGAGCAGCCAGTATCAATCTATCAACGGCAAGGTATCTTCCACCGTATCATATCTGTATCAGGTGCAGGCCGAAGATTCAGGTCATTATACTATACCTTCGGTCAGGGCAAATATAGACGGTCAGATCAAAAAAACCGAACCGATCAGCCTCCGGGTATCGGGACCAGGACACAGCAGAGGTTTCAGCTCAGCACCCCTGCCGGCTCCTGCCCCTAATGTTGCCAAACAGTCCGGGACTTCAAGCTTTAGGCCGGGCGAAGAGGACCAGGTTGTATTTCTCCGGGTCAGGCCATCCAAATACCGGTCCTACGTGGGCGAATTGGTGCCAATAGAGATCAAGGCATTTTTTCGTCAGGGACTTCAGGCGACCTTGAACTCATTTCCCGTACTCAATAATAACGCCTTTGCCTGTGAGGGGTTGAGCCGAAAACCGACGCAAACCGAAGAAATCATTGATGGTGTGCCCTATATTGTGCTGACCTGGAATACGGCCATGTCGGCAGTAAAGGAAGGCGAATACCCTGTTTCAGTGGATTTAGACGCAACACTGATCATTCCCCAGAGGTCCCGCCGACGGCACTCGGCCTTTGGCAGCAGTATGTTCGATGATGCTTTTTTCAATAATTTCTTCAACACCACGAGAGAGGAAGCTGTCAAACTAACCAGCAGTCGGCAAAAAATGCGGGTATTGCCCCTGCCAAGAGCGGGGAGACCGAAGAATTTCAGTGGGGCAGTGGGCAGGTTCAAGCTTTGGGCAAGCGCGAGTCTTAAAAGCTGTATGGTCGGAGACCCGATCACATTAAAGATGACAGTAAAGGGTGAAGGCAATTTTGACAGGGTGTCAAGCCCCCTGCTTACATCTCCCAAGGGATGGAAGACCTACACCCCGACCGCCTCCTTCACACCTGCCGACAGTTCCAGCTACAAGGGAAACAAGCGATTTGAACAGGCCATTATTCCGCTCGAACCATCCATTGATAAGATCCCGCCGGTGGAATTCAGCTATTTTAATGCAAGCTCTGAGAAGTATATTACGCTGCGAACAAAACCGATCAAAATAAAGATTAAACCTGACTCCCTTCAGGTCCGGAAATCACCGCCCAATGGTGTTAGTCTGCAAGCATCCCTTACCGGGACATCAGATTTTTCCGGTTCGATTAATACGTCCTCGGACCTGGCGCCGATTCACGTGGGCTTAGGCCCGGTTGTGACTAATCTGAAGCCTGTTCTTGCCAACCCCTGGTTCATCGGGGCACAGGGCATACCGTTAAGCTTTCTCTTTGCAGGCCTTCTCTTGGGCAGGCGGAACCGAAGGCTGTCCAATAACCCCGCTCTTATGAATAAGAAGTACGTTAAGCAGAAGGTCGGCAAATCAATCAAGGAAATGGACAGGGCCATAGCCGGGCACGATGTTCCCGGGTTCTTCTATGCATGCAGGACCGCGGCCCAGGAGCGATTAGGGGAGGTTTGGTGTCAAGCGCCGGAGAGCATTACCCTTGTGGAGGTAAAGGAACGCTTGGCCGAAAAGGCCGCTGGCATACGGCACGTCTTTGAGCACGCCGATGCAGTCGCCTACTCCGGGCAAACCTTCAGCCAGGAGGAATTAAAACAGTGCAGGGACTTAGTGATAAAGGAGTTGAAAAATTTGGAGAATTGAGCCACAGACGAACCCCGGTACGATCTTCCGGACCTACGGGGCACCGCGTTGCGGCATCTTCGACAGGCACAGACGGACACGGACATATAATATCAGATGAGGAATAAATAGTCTGCGTAATGTATAGCTTAAGCTTAAGAAATTTACGCTTTGCTTAAACGTAAACGGGTTTTAATAGATAATCATCGATCCTAACGGGGGCTAAGGAAATGAATCTAACTAATGTGAAAAACATCACGATTTTGAGTTTTCTTATTGTCACGGGGATGGTTGCCCTTTTGAGCTGCGTTTCCTTCACGAGCGCCTTAGCCGGGCAAGGTTACGACCAATTTGCCCTTGGTAATGAGGCTTATGCAGAAGGGAAGTATGACGAGGCCCTCTCCTATTATAAGGGGGTGCTGAAACAGGAAGGGTATTCCGCCGCACTCCTCTACAACATGGCAAACGCCTATTATCAAAAGAAGGACGTCGGACAGGCTATTCTGCACTATGAACGGGCCCTCTATCTCGACCCCGGGAACACCGACATTCAGGCTAACCTCGGCCTGGCCCGCCGGAATTCCGGGCTTGTTTCAGGGCCGACGCCTGATTGGCAGCGGTTTTTTGACCTGCTCAACTTGAACCGGTGGGCCATACTCGCAAGTGGGGCCTTTGGCGTATTCTCTTTGCTCTACCTTTTAAGAGGAATTCGTCCCGGAATCCTCAAGAGAGCCTTCTTCAAGGCCCTCACCGTTGTCTGCCTTCTCTGCTTTATGGCTGGAGGAACCGGTGCGGCCATGCATTACAAAAACATAAACCGAGGAGTGGTCATTAAGGATAATGCCCACCTCCTTGTCTCTCCCTTTGATTCAGCATCCAGTTCAGCATCTATAAAGGATGGAAAGATTGTGCGGATAGCAAAGACTTACAGGGGCTATCTGCTTGTGGAAGGGGTTAATGGCAAATCAGGATGGATAGAAAGGAGCGCTGTAGAGCCGGTTGTCCCTTTTGGGGAACGAAGTTAATGTCTAAACGAAATAGCTTCCCTATTTCATAATCTTAATCATAATCGTAATCTTACTCAAAACGGTTATGATTAAGATTACGATTAATGAGTATGAATCCAAAAACAAACAATCCCGCCTCAGGTGGGACTAAAGAAAGGAGAAATGCAATGAAATCAAGAGAAATATTTAAAAGGTTCTTAACGGGAAAGATTGCTGTGACACTCATTATTTTGGTAGCCGGATTTTTTGCCATCTCAACCCTTTACTCGGTTCCGCCCAGCGAGGCAACGTCAAAGGAACTTCGGGCCGCACCGGCGAACTTTACCGATCTGGCTGAAAAAAACAGCCCGGCCGTGGTCAACATAAGGGCGGAGAGGAATGGAAAGGGAGGCCCGAGCATACATCGCCAATTCAGAAGAGGCCCTTTTCAGAAAGATGACCCTTTCCACGATTTCTTCGAGAAATTCTTTGGCGGACGGCCGCAAAAGGAATTCAAGCAGAGGAGTCTTGGTTCCGGATTTATTATTAACGAAGATGGTTATATCGTAACGAACAATCATGTTGTGCAGGGCGCAGACAAGATCAAGGTAATCCTGAAGGACGGACGGGAATTTGATGCTGAAATCAAGGGCCGTGACCCCAACACAGACCTGGCGCTCGTCAAGATAGACTCGGATAAAGATCTCCCAACGATCGAGTTAGGGGACTCTGATCTCCTTAAGGTCGGTGAGTGGGTCTTGGCCATCGGTAACCCCTTTGGCTTGGGGCACACCGTTACAGCAGGGATCATCAGCGCCAAGGGGCGTGTCATCGGTTCAGGTCCATACGATGACTTCATCCAGACCGATGCCTCGATCAACCCGGGGAACAGCGGGGGGCCCCTTATCAGCATGGAGGGGAAGGTGGTAGGCATTAATACTGCTATCATTGCCGGGGGACATGGAATCGGATTTGCCATCCCTGTCAACCTGGCTAAGGGGATTATTAAGCAGCTAAAGACCAAGGGCGAAGTTACCCGCGGCTGGTTAGGAGTAGGAATCCAGGATCTGACGAAAGAACTGAAAGAATACTACGGGATGAAGGATGGGGAAGGTGTTTTGGTTACCCAGGTCTTTCCTGATGACCCGGCGGCAAAGGCAGGTATGGAGCCCAAAGATATCATTTTGGAGGTCAATGGGCATAAGGTTAAAACCAGCAGGGAACTCAGCCGGATGATTGCGGAGGCCAGTGTAGGACAAAAGATGGACATTGTCGTATTGCGAAAGGGGAGCAGAAAGGAATTTAACATCCAACTCTCGAAAAGAAAGGATACGGAAATTGCCTCTCAAAACGATGAATTCCGCAAGGAAAACGAATTCGGCCTTGCCGTCTCCAATCTGACACCTGAAATCGCCCGGCAGTTCAATTTAAAGGATACCGAAGGGGTTGTTGTGGTTGAGGTTGAACCGGACAGCAAAGGTGACAAGGCCGGCATACTCACCGGCGATATCATCAAAGAGATCAATCACGAAGACGTAGGTGATGTGGATGAGTACTTAAAGGAAATCGGAAAAGTCAAGTCCGGTGAAACCGTTTACATATACATCCTCAGACCCAATAGGGGCTTTATAGCAATAAAACTAATCAAATAAACCCTATAGTTAGAGTAAAAAACCGGCGCAGGACACCTCAGGCAGAATCTTTACCCCAATCCCCCTGTGTCCTGCGCCTAATCGCCCCAAGTTCCTCAGTTTCACCGCCAGTCAACCGACTTCCTCCAGACATGATTGGGCAGAGCCTCTTGTGTGGTCCTTTCTGGTTTTGGGCTACAGGGTCGTGTTGGGTGGTTGGAGATGGCTCTGCAGGGGGATTTTCGCTGGAAAGGGGATAGGCCATTGCCCGTGAGAACGAATACTCTTTGATCGAACAGCTCCCTATTTTACTACCGGAGTCTCCATGGCTAAAATTCTCGACAAGATACACCTTTTATTCTTCAAGATTGCCAATCTCAACAATAATTATCCTATTGGTTGATGTGGATGGCCGGCCACACCCTGCGCTCTGCACATGCCCGGCTGAGAAGCAGATCCATGTTTCCCGTACCTTTAAACTCCTGGAAGATGATGTCATCCATCCGACTGCCGCGTTCCGGGTTTGGGTGTCCATTTTTATTTTATTGCATAATCTGCAAAATGCATTATATTTATAAATCATACATTAAGTTAAGTAGAAGCGAATTTCCCTTCAGGTTGTCCTCGTTAACCTCGTTGATTGCCAAACATCGTTCGTTGCCAACGAAGTTTCTACTGATCACTTAGGCCCTCGGCAAGAAATAATTGCGCAAGATTGCGCCGGATTTTGGTTCGCCCGTTTTATTTAAGATCAGGCAAGGCACATCCGCCGGGGCATATCAGGATATGTGCCTGTGGATGTAACGCCGTAGACGGGCCAGGTAAGCGAAGACTCCGAAAGACAAGAAAGATGTGTAACTATTTCTTGCCGAGGCCCTAAACCGGAGAAACAGTATGAAGCTTTATGCCGGAAACCACTGCCACACCATCTTCAATTTTGGCATAAACAAGTCTGTGTAACGACAACCTGTTTTGTCTGGACACCCGGATTTCCAGCCGAGGTATCAAATGATGCCTCGGCTCTATAACAACGTGGTTCTCATGAGGAACCCACCACAAAGGAGTAGAATAAGATGGCTGAAGGTACAGTAAAGTGGTTTAGCGATTCAAAAGGTTTTGGTTTTATTGAACAGGATGAAGGCAAGGATGTATTTGTGCATCATTCCGCAATTCAGGCCGAGGGCTTCAAATCCCTGCAGGAAGGCGCACGGGTGACCTTCGATGTTGTGGACGGTCCCAAAGGTCCTGCGGCTGAAAATGTTGTCCAACACTAAGAACTGATTTCGATCATTGCATAGACCCCGCGCTCTGCGGGGTCTTTTTTTTACCGCAGTGTTTTTTACGCTGAACACGAAGCATTAATAAGGAGAGAGTCTTGGCCAAACCAAACTACTCATTTGAAAAGCGCAAGAAAGAATTGGCAAAGAAAAAGAAGAAAGAGGAAAAAAAGCAGCGCAAGCTGGAGAAACAGAACAAGCCTGCCGGGGAAAAGGAAGGCCTTTTTCTTCAGGAAGATTGACAGTTTTCAGCCCTGCTTTTTCTAACCGAAAATACGCTATGCCACGGGGAGTCTCCTTGTGGCTTTTATTTTGAGGACACGACCATGATAACCGCATCCAATGTTGCTCTCGTCTGTGGCAAGAGGATCATCTTCCAGGACGTCAAAATAAAGTTCACTCCCGGCAACTGCTACGGCCTGATCGGGGCGAGATTACAAAGGGGCCGGGCCGGCGCATGATGGCTTTAAATAGTTTTCTTGTATTATAGGAGTGGCAGGGGGCAGTGTGAGAAATTGGCCTTAACATGCCCATATGTCTGGATTTTGCCCCCCCCAACATACATTTAGGAGATAAGGACCAAATGAAACACTCTGCGTACAAGCCGCAGATGTTCCCATTAGGTAGCGCCCGGACTATATCCGGGGTGATGGTGAGGATCTTCGTTTGCTGCACATATTTGTTGATGCTGATGCGTGCCCGGTCAAACAGGAGGTGTACCGCGTCGCAAGCCGATGTCGCCTTGATGTCACATTGGTGGCCAATTCTTGGATGAGAGTTCCGAATGAACGATGGATTGCACTCGAAGTTGTAGAGGACGGATTCGACGCGGCCGATGATTGGATTGTCGAACACGTGCAACCTCACGACAT
>CAZFSF010000073.1:0-14083 GCA_964522045.1 uncultured Desulfobacteraceae bacterium | reverse complement strand
GGCGGAACATGCCTGAAATTGACCAGGAAGAGATTCGGAAAAAAGTGCCCCGGCAAATAGATATAGAGGATATGAATTCTAAGATCATGGCCATTAAAAAGATCGCAACGGAACTGAATCAGATGGCGGATGACTTCCCGGCCATCGCTAAGAATACGGTCCGGATCCTCTCCAGCACAAAGATGTTGGAGATCAATCTGTCTGACCTAGTGGATCTCGAGACAGAGGCATAGAAACAACCCATGTGCCTCCTCCTCTTAGCAATAAAATCCCATCCTTTTTACAAATTGGTTATTGCGGCAAACCGGGATGAATACTACGACCGTCCGACAGCTCCCGCGTCCTTCTGGGATGATAGGCCTGACCTCCTTGCCGGTAGGGATCTGCGCGCCGGGGGAACATGGTTTGGGATCACTAAAAAGGGTAGGATCGCAGCCATCACCAATTATCGCGACCCGGCATCTCTAAAGAGCCATGCGCCTTCCAGGGGAGAATTGGTGAGCGATTTCCTGACGGGTGAAGAGAAACCAGAAGAATATCTTGCCAGGTTGGATCCAAAAGCCGGGGGTTATAACGGATTCAACCTTGTTGTTGGAACTAAAGATCAAATCTACTGGTACTCAAACCGGGGAAATGGCACACACTGTCTGGTATCCGGCATATATGGTGTGAGCAACCATCTTTTGGATACCCCGTGGCCCAAGGTCTCTCGAGGGAAGGCTGCTCTGGAGGAAATCCTGTCAGAGCAAAGCGTTCCCTCCCCTGCAGCGCTTTTGAACATGCTCCTCGACCGCTCAATCCCCGATGACGATAACCTGCCTGATACCGGTGTGGGGCTTGAATGGGAAAGGATGCTATCATCGATCTTTATCGCCAGCCCAAACTACGGCACCAGATCTTCGGCAATTCTGTTAATGGATCAGAATGACCATGTCACCTTCATGGAAAGGACATACGATTCAAACCAGGATCATAACAGAGAAGTCGTATTTGAATTCCCGATTGAGAACTGAAAGGAGGTGAAAGAAACACCTGTCTGATATGAAGTCTTGAAAAGGTCTCTACTTGGCATACCCCACTGCCCTGGTCTCGCGAATCACGGTCACCTTGATCTGGCCCGGATACGTCAGCTCTTTTTCTATCTTCTTTGCAATATCATTGCAGAGCATATAGGATTGATCATCATCAATGATTTTGCTTTCAACCATAATCCGAATCTCCCGGCCGGCCTGAATTGCAAAGGATTTGTTGACCCCATGAAAAGACGTGGCAATCTCCTCGAGCTTTTCCAGTCTCTTAACATAGGACTCTAACATTTCCTGGCGTGCGCCTGGCCTTGCCCCGGACAAGGTGTCCGAGGCCTGCACCAAAACCGCTAAAACAGACTCCGGTTGCACATCTTCATGATGGGCAGCTATGGCGTGAATTACCTGGGTTGACTCACCATGTCTCCTTGCCAGGTCCGCCCCAATAACTGCATGAGGCCCCTCCACCTCATGGTCCACCGCCTTCCCGATATCGTGAAGAAGCCCCGCTCTTTTCGCCTGTTTTACGTTCAATCCAAGCTCACTCGCCATAACACCACAAAGAAAGCTCACTTCCATCGAATGCTGAAGCACATTCTGAGCATAGCTTGAACGATACTTGAGTCGGCCGATAAGTTTAACAAGTTCAGGACTAATACCATGAACCCCAACGTCGAATGTGGCCTGCTCTCCGGCCTCCTTAATGCTCGCTTCAATCTCCTTGTTTGCCTTGGAGACGACCTCCTCTATCCTGGCAGGGTGAATCCTGCCGTCATCAATGAGCCTCTCTAATGAAACCTTTGCAACCTGTCTTCTCACAGGGTTAAATCCTGACAATATGACCGCCTCGGGGGTATCGTCGATAATAAGATCAATGCCGGTGGCAGCTTCAATAGCTCGAATGTTTCTTCCCTCCCTGCCAATAATCCTCCCCTTCATCTCCTCATTTGGAAGGTTCACCACAGAGACTATTTTTTCTGCTGCATAATCCCCGGAATATCTTTTTACTGCCAAAGCAATGATTTCCTGCGACTTACGATCAGCCTCAGATCTCGCCTCGTTTTCAATCCTTCGTATCATTTTTGCGGCATCATGCTTGGCCTCCAATTCCATGGAATTGACGAGGATCTGCTTGGCCTCTTCCGCGGAAATGCCTGCCAACCGCTCCAATTGTCTTCTCTGCTCTGTAACAAGGCGTTTATACTCCTCCTCTTTTTTTCTTATTTCCTTTTCAGTCCTTTCAACGCCTCTTTCCTTTTCTGAGATCCTCTCTTCCTTTTTTTCTAATTGTTCAATCTTTTTATCCAAGGTGTCCGTCTTTTGAAGTAGACGCTTCTCCTGGACCAACAGAGCCTCTTTCTTCTCCTTGGTCTCCTTTTCAAATTCAACCTTCATCTGATAAAGAGTGTCCTTGGCTTGAAGAGCGGCTTCTCTCTTTGTTGTCTTAGCCTCTTTCTGGGCCTCGGCCAAGACTTTCTTAGAGTATTTTTCTATGGCTTCCACCCTGCTTTCCACAAGATTCTTGCGGACAAAGAAGCCAATGACGACCCCGGCAATTAATCCTGCCCCCACAATCACAATTATATAAACGGCACTTACACCCATCATGATTTCATACTCCTGATATTGACAAACATCACCCGGATATACCGGAATTCGGTACGCTCCAAGCGCCAGCCCAAAGGGCTCCAGGCATATACGCTTCTGTGAGGAGTGAGGATGGAAGAAAAAAGGGATAATCCAGACATCAGAACGGATAATCCGGATTACAAAGAGGGGATAGTAGGAACTGAAAACGTCCCAGTGGAGATGCGCTACTTCATAGATCCTTTAGTAGTCTCTCGAAAACCATTGACATCATTCACGCAACACCTATTTTTATCTGACTCAATAAATATATCACTAACACTCAGTGTAATTATCCCGATTAACCCTTAATCCCCATATATAAACTCCCCGAAACACAAAATGAATCTACACCGAAACATTGTGAGTCCGAAGAAATATTCTCCCGGCATCTGTTTGTTACGGGTAATACCTTTAGAGAAAGGATCACCTATTCAGCTAAGGTATCAATCTGGGTATTAAGCGAACGTGCCCTATCTTGAACATCTTTTATCAGATCATCACGTTCTCTTAATACCTGAAAATAATCGCTCGCAATATGAAAAGCAGCCAATATGGCCACCTTCCCCTCAGAGAGCTTTCCCCCGCTATTCCTGATCTCCCCTAATTTGACGTTTACAAATTGTGCGATCTCGTTGACTCGCGCCTCATCTTCATCGCTCCTCAAAAGATACTCGTGATCAAGGATTCTGATTCTAATAGGCTTTTCCATATCCCCAATAATGTTAGCTAATTACGATGATGTTCTCTGCACATCTATGACCGAGTCATTCGCTCTATTCAGCGATCTGTTCCATCTTCTCCAAGAGAGAAAGAATCCTCTGTTTGGCCTTATCTCTGCCTGATTTCAGGCCTTCTACCTCCTTGGTGAGATCAGCCAATTTCTCTTCCTGAATCTGAAACTTCTCAGCAAAAGATTCTTTTTCTCTTTTTAGGCTCTTTATCATTTCAATAAGGTAATCAACCTTATCTTCGAGCAATTGGAATTGATCAACCCCTTCTTCTGAATTCAAGGAATTCCAAACTTTGTACTGCCTGGTCTCTTCTCCACTCTCCATATCGAATCAAACCTCTCAATCTTTCCAAAAAATTATCGCAAATGCCCACAAGCTTGCCAACTTATTCAACAATAAACTAAGTCAACCACTTACCCGCATAGAAAAGCCGAAACCACCAGCATCGCTTAAGCTCAAAACGACTAATTAAACGCTCGAGGCTCCTAATGTTAAGATGATGATTCAAAACTCGAATATATTTTATAATATTCCTGAAACATAAAAAGGTCAATAAATAAAAAAGGCAAGCGCGATTCCGCTTGCCTTCTTTTAAAATTTCCTATGAAATTGTGGTATTATATTTTCTTCTCTGCGACTCGAATACGTAAGATGGCCCTCTTTAGCGCAGCCTCTGCCCTGATAAAGTCGAAATCTTCCGATCTTCTACCCTTTGCTAATCTTTCTTCAGCCCTATCCCTTGCCTTCCGTGCGCGTTCAACGTCTATTGCAGAGGCCATCTCTGCCGCGTCAACAAGAATAGACACCCGGTTGTCGGAGACTTCGGCAAAACCCGTTGTCACAACAAAATGCTCAGTCTGATTAGCCGATGAATAACGCAGCTCGCCTGGGACAATCCCGGAAAGAAAAGGTATATGCCCCTCCAAAACGCCGAATTCTCCTATAGAACCGGGCGCAACCACAATATCCACTTCCTGGCTTATCATCACCTTCTCAGGGGTAACAACTTCCAGATGTAGCTTTCCCATGGATTATCCCCTCTTTTTATTTGCCGGCGATCTTCTCGGCTTTTTCCTGAGCCTGTTCGATACCACCGACCATATAAAACGCGGCTTCGGGCAGATCATCATGCTTACCATCGATAATCTCCTTGAAGCCCCTGACCGTCTCGGCTACAGGCACATAAGCGCCCGGTGTTCCTGTAAATGTTTCGGCCACATGGAATGGCTGGGACAAAAAACGCTGAATCCGGCGCGCCCGGGCAACCGTCAGTTTGTCCTCATCGGACAGCTCATCCATACCCAGAATGGCTATGATATCCTGCAGTTCCTTATATTTCTGAAGGGTACGCTGCACCAGCATTGCGGTATGATAGTGTTCTTCGCCAAGATAGTTCGGGTCCAGGATTCTCGAACTCGAATCCAGCGGATCCACGGCCGGATAAATACCCAATTCCGTCAACGGCCTTGACAACACCACGGTTCCGTCGAGATGCGCAAACGTGGTCGCAGGCGCCGGGTCGGTAAGGTCGTCCGCAGGCACGTACACGCACTGAACCGATGTAATGGAACCTTTCGTGGTTGAGGTAATCCGTTCCTGCAATGCACCAAGGTCGGTACCCAGGGTAGGCTGATACCCCACAGCGGAAGGCGTACGCCCCAACAATGCTGAAACCTCGGCCCCGGCCTGCGTAAACCGAAAGATGTTGTCGATAAAGAGCAGAACGTCCTGCCCCCGCTCGTCTCTGTAATACTCCGCCGCGGTCAGCGCGGATAGCGCCACCCTTGCACGGGCGCCGGGGGGCTCCGTCATCTGGCCGTAAATCAGAGCGGCTTTGGGGAGAACGCCCGATTCCTTCATCTCCATGTAAAGGTCGTTGCCCTCTCTCGTCCGCTCACCGACACCGGCAAACACGCTGATGCCGCCGTGCTGCATGGCAATATTATGGATCATCTCCATCATTACGACCGTCTTTCCAACGCCGGCCCCGCCAAACATCCCCATTTTACCGCCTCTTGGAAAGGGAACCAGGAGATCGATGACCTTTACGCCGGTTTCAAGCACGTTTACAGACACGTCCTGATCTGCGAATGATGGTGCGGGACGATGAATGGGATAGTATTCGGTCGCCTCCACCGGGCCAAGACCATCCACGGGTCTTCCGACCACGTTGAGGACGCGACCCAAACCCGGATCCCCTACAGGCATCATAATCGGATTTCCCGAATTCTTGACCGGCATGCCCCGTACAAGGCCGTCGGTCACGTCCATGGCAATGCAACGCACCACATTGTCACCCAAATGCTGGGCAACTTCCACAACCAGATTGTCTTCCACGTCGTTGATTGCCGGATTGGTGATCAGGAGTGCGGTTAGGATATTAGGGAGTTCACCATCACCAAACTCCACATCGACGACCGGACCAATGATTTGTATTAATTTGCCCTCATTCATGGTTAAATAAAGACCTCCTTAAATATAGCATTTTGAATAAATAGGGATTTAGGGATTTAAGGATTAATAAAAGAGCATTCCTTCAATTCCTCAATTCCTCAATTCTACATTCCGTTATCCCTTCAAGGCGGCGGCGCCACCCACAATGTCCATCAATTCAGCAGTAACAGCAGCCTGTCGTGCTTTATTATAAACAAGTGTAAGACTTTCTACAAGATCGTCACAATTCCTGGAAGCATTGTCCATGGCAGCCATTCGGGCGGCATGCTCACTTGTTTCGTTTTGCAGAAATGCATTATAAATCTGAACATTAATATGTTTAGGTAAAAGTTCGATCATCAGACCTTCGGGATCCGGCTCACAAAGATACTCTGCTTCGGTCCCGGACTGTTCTTCATCCTTGGCGACCGGTGGTTCAACGGGAATCAGCTTGACCAATGTAGGCAACTGTTTGGCCATACTGATGAAACGGCTGTACATCATATAGACGCCATCCACCTTGTCTGTAAGATACCGGTCAATTATGCCTCTGCTGATCTGATTAACAAAGGACATATCGACACTCCCGTATGCATTAATATGGCTTCCAATGAGATCATACCCTCTTTTTTTGAAATAATTGCGACCCCGTTTTCCAACCGCCGTCAGGGCGATGTCAACGCCACTGTCCTTTTCTTGATTCATCCACTTTTCAGCCCGGTTGAACAGGTTGGCATTGAAACTGCCGCAAAGACCCTTATCGCCTGAAAAATGCAGCAGCTCAACCCGGGAAACCTTTTCCTTCTTCACGAGCAGCGGGTGAATATCAGGTTCGATCCGGCTTGATAGGTTTCCAAGCACTTCCGCGAATTTGGTCGCGTAGGGCTCAAAGCTCTCCATTTTCATCTGGGCGCCACGGAGTTTGGCAGCGGCAACCATATTCATGGCTTTGGTAATTTGCCGCGTTTTCTTAACAGCGCCTATCTTCCTCTTAATATCACTTAAGGTTGCCATGTGGCCTTTCTCTCTTCCTAAATATTAGTTCATTGTGTTCATTACGTTATAGGGCTTATTGTGCATTTTTGAACTCAACAAACGAAACTCAATTTCTATGCAGCGGATTGAAAAATTCCCTCAAATTCTTCCAGAGCCTTTTTCAGTTTGCCGTCCGTTTCCTCAGTAATATCGCTTTTCTTCTTGATATCGGCCAGGATATCGGCGTGTTTGCTGCTCAAAAAGTCGAGCATCTGTTTTTCATAATCCGCAACCGCACTTTCCGGCCACTTATCGAGAAAACCATTTGAGCCGGCATATAGGATAGCCACCTCTCTATCAGCCGACATGGGCTGAAACTGAGGCTGCTTCAACACTTCCACCAGCCTGCGGCCTCGGTCAAGTTGTTTCAACGTGGCTTTGTCAAGATCGCTTCCGAAAGCGGCAAACGCTTCTAATTCCCTGAACTGGGCCATATCCAGCTTCAGGGAGCCCGCAACCTTCCTCATTGCCTTGGTCTGGGCAGCACCCCCCACGCGGGAGACGGAAAGGCCCACATTAATGGCGGGACGCACGCCCGAGAAAAACAGATTAGGCTCGAGATACACCTGACCGTCTGTAATGGAGATCACGTTGGTGGGAATATAGGCAGAGACATCACCTGCCTGGGTTTCAATAATCGGAAGCGCCGTCAGAGAGCCCCCTCCCAATTTGTCATTAACCTTGGCGGCTCGTTCAAGCAGTCTGGAATGGTTGTAAAAGATATCCCCCGGGAAGGCCTCCCGGCCGGGGGGCCTTCTGAGCAAAAGGGAAACCTGCCGGTAAGCTGTCGCCTGTTTTGAAAGATCGTCGTAAATAATCAGGGCATGTTTTCCCTGGTCTCGGTAGTATTCTCCAATGGCGCATCCGGCGTAGGGTGAAATAAACTGCTGAGTAGCCGGATCGCTGGCGCAGGCCGCAACGACCGTTGTGTACTCCATGGCGCCATGACGCTCCAGGATGTTAACCACTTGGGCCACGGTTGATTTTTTCTGTCCCGTAGCCACATAAATGCAGTAAACGTCCGTATCCTTCTGATTGATTATGGCGTCCACACAGATAGCCGTTTTCCCGATCTGCCTGTCGCCGATGATCAACTCACGCTGGCCCCTTCCCACCGGAGTCATGGCATCGATGGCCTTGATCCCCGTGTACAAGGGCTCGAAAACGGATTTACGGTCAATAACGCCGGGTGCAACCATCTCGAGCCGATTAAATTCGGTTGCTTCAATGGGCCCCTTGCCGTCAAGGGGCTGCCCCACTGCGTCAATAACTCGGCCAAGAACCGCCTCTCCCACAGGGATTTCAGCAATTCTGCCGGTCCTCTTTACCGTATCTCCCTCTTTGATTTTGGAGTCATCGCCCATAATGGCGACACCCACGTTATCTTCTTCCAGATTAAGACAAAGGCCATAGATGCCTCCGGAGAATTCCACCATCTCCATGGCCATGACCTTCTCAATCCCGTATACGCGAGCGATACCATCACCCACAGACAAGACGCTTCCGGTCTCGCTTACTTCGACCTTCTTTTCATAGTCCTTAATCTGGCCCCGGATTATCTCACTTATTTCTGCAGCTCTGATCTCCATTAGTTATATTCACCCCTCATTTAATGATTCTTTTAGGCCTTCGATCTGGGCCCTGACACTGCCATCCAATACCAAATCACCTATCTTTACGACGAGCCCCCCAATGAGAGACTCATCCTCTTCCACCTTTATTTTGACCGTCTTAGAAGTGATTTTTGCAAGGACAACATCCAGTTTGTCCATTGCCTCATCTTTCAAAGGTCGGGCCGTAATGATATCAGCACGGATAATGTTTGAAATCTCGTCGGTGAGTCGTGTGTAAAACGCTGAAACATCTTCGATGCCCCCTATCCTGTTCTTGTCTAAGAGAAGCCGTAGAAAGTTTTTGACCAGATCGGCAAAGGGACTTTTTTCCAATACCGCATTAAGCACTTTTTTTCGATCATCCACGGAAAAAACCGGATTTCCGATCACCTTGCTAAATTCCGGGTTATCCGCACAGAGCCCGGCGAAATCCTTCAGGTTTTCCCCGTATTCCGCATAATTCCCGTCTTCCTGCCCAAGACTGAGCAGCGCCTTTGCATATCTTTTGGAAATCCTTGAACCGGTCAATGTAGTTTCTCCACACTTTCTATGAATTCATTGACTAAATGATCCTGATCGCTGTCCTGTATCCGCCCTGCAATGATTTCCTCAGCCCTTGTGGCGGCCATCTCAACCACATCTTGCCTCAACTTGTTCCTGGCCGCCTGAATTTCTCGCTCTATGGTCAGATCGGTTTGAGCTAAAATCTGTGTGGCCCTCTCCCTGGCTTCCGCAATAATCCTTTCCTTTTCTAATACCCCATCAGCCTTGAACTGTTCGATGATTTCTTTCTCTTGGAGTTCAAATTCCTTGAATTTTTTCTCCAACTCGTTACAGCGGCTCTCAGCGGTCTCTTTATCCCTTTTCAAGTCTTCTAACTTTTTACGAATCTCTTCCTTCCGGTTTGAAAAAAATTCCTTAATCGTGGTCTTTCTTATCACCACAACAAGAATGATCACCATCAGCACGAAATTCAAAATTCTATAGAGCAGATCTGTTACACTACCGCCATGTCCTTCATCCCCACCGCCGCTGGCATAAGCCAGCCCACAAAAGGCTACTGAAATAATCAGGGTGCAGGCAGCTATGAGTAACGATCTTCCCCTTGCCGTCTCAAAACCGGTCATTGAATGCTCCTTCCCAGTATTTTTTGGGCTAATTCATCAGAAAAACTGGCAATTTGGTCTTCAAGAGCCTCCCGGGCAACCGCGATTTTTGTCTCTATCTCTTTCTTTGCAGCATTGAGTTTCTGTTCTACCCCTGCGCCAGCCTCCTGCAATATCTCCTTTTCCTCTTCCAAGCCATTGGACTTTAACGCCTCCTTTTCGGCATAGCCCTTTTTTCTGGCCCGAATCACACCTTCTTCAATACCTTTTTCATTTTTTTCGGCCTGATCCTGAAAGTCATCGATCGTTTTTTGCCGAGAATTCATTTCCTCCTCTCTCTGTGCCAAAACCCTGCGAATCGGGCGGAAGAGGATAAGATTCAAGATGAAAAGAAGAATGAGGAAATTTGCGATCTGGAGGAACAGGGTACCATCAATGTTAAGCATATCAGATACATCCTTTCATTATTTTGTTTTGCAGAAAAAGTGAAGTTTTTGAGGATAATGCCTCTTACAAAAAAAAAATCTGCTTGTCAAAACATTTCTTGCGATCAGCCTTCATTTTTTGTCTCAGATGGCTTTTGGAGAAACGTCACCTTGTCATTGGCCACTTCATCTCGTTGCTGCGTCTGGCAATTTCCCTCAAAAATCACTCCAGTGTTTATGGTCACCGAAGGGGCCTCTATATCTCCAAAAACTTTGCCGGGAGAAAGGATCTCAATTTTCTCTCCAGCAACGACATGACCTCGAATTTCCCCACTGATAATGACATTAGAGGCATGAATGTCAGAATCTATCACGGCAGTCTCTCCCACGATCAGGGTCCCTTCAGTATTGATCTCGCCCTTAAAACGGCCATCAATCCGAACCATCCCTTTAAAGGAGAGATTTCCTTCAAATTCAGTATCTCGACCCAAAAAAGCGGTAATCTCATTTTTTCTTTTTTTCATGATTTCACCATGTTGTCTAATCAGCTTGCGTTTCATACCACACCTTATTTTATTATGCAAGAAAAATCACAAAAGAATCAATATTGATAAAAAGCCCGCTATCTTTCATTAGCTTCCTTAGTCAATTTCCTTTTCTAAAACACTAAAACATCCACCCTAACTGAATCTCCTCAAATTGATTGACAGGCGAATCGACACCTGCTTAAATACGGTGCAAGATAAATGATTTCGCAGCCGAAATGAATAATTGGTGCCTGAACGAAAACCCCTGTTCAGGCAATCCCGCCTGGGCGAGAGACCGAAAAGGAGGGTTTTCGGTCAAGCATTAAATAGCATAGTTAAGGTTTTTCAACGGCGTAAGAAACCAAAATGGGCTTCACTTAAGAGGGAGAAAAGAGATGAGTAGTGATCTAATCTACGAACTGAGAGATCATGTGGCCTTTTTGACAATCAATCGAGAGGACCGGAGAAATTCCATAAGCCAGGAGATGCTCATATCTTTTCTGGACTACTTAGCCGCTATAGATCAAGATGAGGGAATCAGGGCTGTTTGCCTCACAGGTACAGGGGAAAAGGCCTTTTGCTCAGGCGCCGATCTCGGCATAACTTTGGCAAAAGAAGGGGAGGACCGGTTGTCCGGAACTAAGAATTATGCCCGTCTCCTGAAGGAGATGGCAAAATTCGGAAAACCGCTTGTTGCCCGGGTCAATGGACCATGCCTTGCCGGCGGAATCGGGCTGATGCTTTCATGCGACATTATAATTGCCAGGAATGATACCTTTTTTTGCACTCCGGAGGTAAATGTGGGAATTTTTCCCATGATGGTCGGGGCGCTTCTCTATCGAAACGTGCTCAGAAAAAAAGCCATAGACATGGTTCTAACAGGCCGAAAAATACCTGCCCCAGAGGCGGAGGTTATGGGCCTGATCACCCGCGCGGTTGCCCCGGGATCATTAGATGATGAGGTTCAAAACACTCTGAAACTCCTGACATCCAAAAGCCCTATCGGCACACGGATCGGCAAAGACGCCTTCAGGACCATGAGCGACATGCCATTTGAAGAGGCCGTGGACTATCTGTGCGACGCCTTGGGAAGGATCATCGAAACCAAGGATGCAATGGAGGGGATGACGGCATTTCTGCAGAAGAGAACGCCAAAGTTTACGGGGAAATAGTGCGCGAACGAAAACTATCTTTTTCGCCAATCTCTACGTCAGAAAAAAATTTTAATCCTCAAAATCCTCAACGTATTCCTGTGGTTAAAATTTTGATCTTCCTTGATCTTGACAAAAAGTCCTGGTTTTCGTTCAGACACTAAATAATGTTGAAGAGGTCAAGCAATGGACTTTGAGCTGGGAAAAAGTTATCATCAACTGAAGATTGGCGAGGAGGCCAGTTTCACGAAGACCATTACTGAAACAGATGTTTACCTTTTCGCCGGCATCAGCGGGGACTTCAACCCGATGCATGTGAACGAGGAATTTGCCAAAAAGACTCCTTTTAAGACGAGAATTGCTCATGGCGCCCTCCCTCAGAGCCTGATCGCCCCGGTACTGGGGATGAAACTGCCGGGATTGGGGACAATCGCTGTGGAAATCTCCTGCCGGTTCAAGGCCCCCGTCTTTTTTGGCGACACCATTATGGCTACGGCCCGCGTCGTGGAGAAGATCGAAAAAAAGCAATGGGTGCGCATGGCACTCATTTGGACGAATCAGCATGGAAAACCAATTGCGGAAGGGGAGGCAGTGGTAATGCCACCCCCTGGCACCTCTCGCCCATTACCGGGAGAAGGGGATAATATGAACTCACGGAAAACAAATAAAAAGGAGGAGGAAAAAATGGCTTTAACCGATGTGAAAGAGGTCTTTGACAAAATGGGCGAGGTTTTCAACGCTAATGCAGCTCAGGGTCTGGATGCGGTCTTTCAGTACGAAATCTCTGGTGATAATGGCGGGAGTTGGAATGTTGTTGTTAAGGATGGCACCTGTCAGGTCAATGAAGGCACCCATGAGGCGCCATCCGTGACATTGAGCATGTCCGCTGAAACTTGGCTCGGGATCGTAAACAAGCAGACCAACGGGATGCAGGCCTTCATGAGCGGACAGCTCAAGGCCACCGGAGACATCATGTTAGCGCAAAGGGTTGAACAGCTCTTCCCGCTTTAGCAGGCTGACTCCTGTCACAAGGTTCGCAGAAGCGCCGGCCTCTGAAAGAGTATTCCGGCTGCTTCTTCGACCCTGAGTTTAAGAAAATCGTCCATTAGGCATTATCTTACTCATAATCTTGATTTCCATGTAAAAAGACCTTTTTACATGGATTTAGGGATTCAGTCCCGCGCATCGCGGGTTACGAATTGCCAAATTATTATAATCAGTTAGTACCAAGCGTATTACTCAAAATCCCGAACCTTTTGATTTTTTACGAGACCATCAAACTTGAGAACAAGGTTATTGCATGGCCGGATTTCAGGAATATTTTGGCGAAATACACAGCATGGTCCGGCAGACCGTCCGGAAATTCGTTGAGCGGGAAATCAGGCCCTTTGTAGATGACTGGGAAGAAAAAGGCGAATTCCCCCTTGAACTCTACTCCAAGGCAGGAGAGGCGGGCATCTTGGGTATCGGTTATCCGGAGACCTATGGCGGCTCGGCCGGGGACACATTTGTAAAAATAGCCGCCACCGAAGAATTGATGAGATGCGGATCCGGGGGGGTGGCCGCGGGCTTGGGTTCTCTGGATATCGGTATTCCACCTGTGCTCGCTTTGGGAACCGAGGAACAGAAATTGGAATTTATCCCGCCCGTACTAAGAGGGGAAAAGATTGCGGCACTTGGCATCACAGAACCTAACGCCGGTTCAGACGTGGCCAATATCCGAACAAGGGCAGTTAGAAAAAATGGCCACTACGTGGTAAACGGAAGCAAAATGTTCATCACCAGCGGTGCGAGAGCGGACCTGTTGACCTGCGCCGTTCGAACCGGCGGTGAAGGATCCGGCGGAGTCAGTCTCCTTGTCATGGAATCGGACACACCAGGATATTCAGTTTCTGAAAAGCTAAAAAAAATGGGCTGGTGGGCATCTGATACTGCCCAGATCTTTTTTGACGATTGCCGGGTGCCTGCCAAAAACCTGCTCGGCAAAGAGGGGCAGGGCTTTTATGGAATCATGGAAAATTTTCAAAATGAGCGTTTACAGCTCTCTGTCATGGCCAACATGACCGCCCAATTGGCCTTGGAAGAATCCCTAAGATATGCCCAGGAGAGGGAAGCCTTTAACCGCCCCCTATCCGGTTTTCAGGTCACACGCCACAAATTGGCGGATATGGCCACGCTGGTTGAGGCCAGTCGCGAATTTACTTACAGGGTCGCCGCCAAAATGGATGCCGGGAAAAATCAGGTAAAGGAGATCTCCATGGCAAAGAACTTTGCATGCACGGTCAGCGACAGAGTCACCTACGACGCAGTCCAGGTACATGGCGGCTTCGGTTATATGCGGGAATATCTTGTTGAAAGGCTTTACCGGGACAACCGCATCCTCTCCATCGGAGGGGGCACCCAGGAAA
>CAZFSF010000072.1:7702-14356 GCA_964522045.1 uncultured Desulfobacteraceae bacterium | reverse complement strand
CCATGGCCTTTTTAGACAGCTTCCTTCACCCGGCCACCGGATTTTTTCTCTTAGCGCTCGTTCTCCCCTTTTTTCGGGGCCGCCTCTGGCGATGGCTTCTCTTTGTCCCGCCCCTCTACGCCATTTTTTTGGCCTTTCGCATGAAGTTGGGGTCTTACTGGGTTCTGTCCTATGTGGGCCAGAACCTTGTCTTAGGGAGGGTGGACTCGCTCTCCCTCTCCTTTGTGGTCCTCTTCTCTCTGATGACCCTTATCTGCACCCTCTTTGCCTTCCATGTTCGGGAAAAGGCCCATCACGCGGCATCCCTCTTTTATATGGGGGCCTCCTTTGGCTGCATCCTTGCCGGTGATTACTGGACCCTGTATATCTTCTGGCAGTTAATGACCTTGTCATCGGCCTTCCTCATCTGGTTCAGCCGAAGGCCCCGATCCGCAGAGGCCGGTTTCCGGTACATGCTCCTCCTCCTGTTGAGCATCGTCCTCTTGCTTACCGGCATCCTGCTGAGGCAAAGGGTCGTTGGAACCTTTGTTTTCGAGTCCGCCGATGCCCACATGATGTGGCACTTTGACTGGCTGATTTTAGCGGCCTTCTGTATCAACGGGGCCGTGGTCCCTTTTCACGCCTGGTTGACCGATGCCTATCCCGAGGCCACCGTTCCCGGGGCTGTGTTTCTCTCGGTCTTCACCACAACGACGGCAGTCTACGCCCTGACCCGGTGTTTCGTGGGCCTTCAGGCCCTGGTCATCTTAGGTGTTGTCATGGCCCTCTACGGCGCTTTTTATGCCCTTACAGTAAACAACATTCGAAGGATATTGGCCTATCTCATGGTCTCCCAGGGGGGATTCATGCTGACAGGAATCGGCATGGATACAAAAATGGGATTAGGTGGAGCCATGGCCCTGGTCTATGCCCATGCCTTTTACAACGCACTCCTCTTTATGGCCACCGGATGCCTGATGCATATGGCGAAGGAAGAGTACCTTTCCAGATTGGGCGGCCTGGCATCAAAGGTTCCCATTATTCTGGCCTGCACAGTGGTGGGAGCCCTTTCCATGTCTGCCATGCCCATCTTGAACGGGTTTGTCGCAATATCCCTGATCCTTGAGGCAGCCTGGCACCAAAGCCCGGTTTTAGCCATGGCCCTCACCCTCGCCCTGGCAGGGACTTTCACGGCGGTGGGGCTGCGCCTCCCCTACTTTGCATTCTGGTCGAAAAAGCCGTCGAAAGGGAAGAAGCATAATCCTCTACCCGTGAATATGAGCGTGGCCATGGTCCTGACCTCTCTATGCTGCATCATTCAGGGGATCTTCCCCCGACTTCTTTACCTGCGACTGCCTGTCCTTGTGGAGGCGAACCCCTTTACCCTCTGGAAAATACTCGGGGCGTTTCTCTTCCTGGGTCTGATCTCTTTCGTGTTTATCTTTGTGCGCAAGGGCTTGGCCCCCGGGCCCAGGCGCCTTCCCGATTTTGATCTCCTGTACCGGTTTATGGGCCGGGGGGTGGTCGGCATCCTGTCCAGACCCGTGGCATGGATGGACGGCATCTGGACCAATCTTTACCGGACCGTGGTTCTTCGGGCAGCGACCGGGACGGCCCGAGTCGCCGGATGGTTTGACAAAACAGGGATCGACAAGGCCGTGGACGGCACGGCCAGGATGGTTATGGGTCTTGGGAAAATCTCGGCCCGCATGCAGACAGGCCGGCTGCAGGAAATGTTAGCCTGGATGGTGTTGCTGGCCCTGGGCCTTTTCGCCGTGATGTGGTTCTGGCCCTGGAATTGAATATTGAAGATTGATTATTGTTGCCGTTCACCCGTTCAGAGGTTCATGACTTGAACTATCCGCATAGCAGGAGGCTTGGGGCCTAAAAAATGGAAGGACTCGATTTATCAGTGCTTACCATATTGATATTCTTCCCTGCCGCGGCCTGCGTGGGCCTGTTCTTTATGCGCGGTACGCAGATTATTCGCGCTTTTACCTTTGCGGTGTTTGCCCTGGAGCTTATCTTTGCCCTTCCCCTGCTCCGGTTCAGGATCAATACGCCTCAGTTTCAGTTTGTTGAGCGTCTCACCTGGGTAAAGGGGTGGGGGCTTGAGTACTATTTGGGCATAGACGGGATCGGCATCCTCATGGTGGGACTCACCCTTGTCATCTTCCCTCTATGCGTACTCTGCTCATGGTCTTCCATCACCACACGCGTCAAGGAGTTTCATTTCTGCCTTCTCCTCTTATGTTCCGCCTGCGTCGGTCTCTTCTCAGCCTTGGACCTTCTCCTTTTTTACCTTTTCTGGGAAGCGACACTTATTCCGGCCTATCTAATTATAGCTGTCTGGGGCGGGTCCGGGAGACAATATGCCTCCTTAAAGTTCATTATTTACACCTTGGCCGGGAGCGCCCTCCTGTTAGTGGGTATTATCGGCTTTAGAATTGAAGGAGGAAGCTTCTCTATTCCTGAGCTGATGGGGAGGGATTTTCCCTTTGGTTTTCAGATCTGGACATTTCTGGTCATGGCACTTGCCTTTGCCGTTAAGGTCCCTATGTTTCCTTTTCACACCTGGCTCCCTGATGCGTATGCAGAGGCCCCCACCGCAGGGAGCGTGGTCCTCGCCGCAGTGCTTGCCAAAATGGGTGCTTACGGGTTTTTGCGTCTTTCCCTCCCCTTGGCCCCCCTCGCAAGTCAAACCTTAGCGCCCATGATGATCGTCCTTTCAATAGCCTCTATTTTGTATGGGGGGATGGTGGCGCTCGGCCAGTCAAATATCAAAAAGATCATCGCCTATTCCTCAGTGGCGCACATGGGGTTTGTCACCTTAGGCATATTTCTTTTCAGCATGCGTGGTTCCCAGGGGGCGCTTTTGCAGATGGTCAGCCACGGGATTACCACGGGGGCACTCTTTATGTTAGCGGGCGCCCTCTATGAACGAAGCCGCAGTTATGAGTTACGTCATAACTCAGGGCTCGGCAAATATCTCCCTGCCTTCATGGGATTTTGGGGATTCATGGCCTTTGCAGGCTTTGCCTTTCCCGGAACCAATAATTTTGTAGGTGAATTCCTGATACTTTTGGGGGCATTCGAGAAGAATATATGGGTTGGCGCCCTGGTCGTTCCCGGCGCGGTGTTGGCTGCGGCCTATATGCTCCGACCAACGCAAAAAATGGCCTGGGGCGAACCTTCTAATGCAAAGGGGTGGAAGGATTTGAATGTGAGAGAATGGGCCTATCTTCTCCCTCTTGCATTTCTTGTCCTCTACATCGGATTCGCGCCGACACTATTCTTCAAGGTTATGAACCCTACACTGAACAATCTCTCAGTGAAGTCTAAGGGAAAGCCGCTAATTACACGTTTGGCAACGAACCCGGGCGTTACCATTGGTGATAGCAAACTCAATATTCAAGAAAGGAAGAAACCTTAACCGTGGAGTTCAGACCAGACCTGATCATACCTGAGTTATACCAGCTTCTCCTTATCGGGGTCTTATTCATCCAGAGCATCGCTGACAAGCCCTGGATGCCCCGGGTTAGGCAATGGCTTCCGTGGTGCGCAGGTGTGGGTATCCTGATCTCTGTGGGGTCATTAGATCTCAATGGCCTCATCTTTGTTGGGTCTTACCGGGTGGATCCACTTTCACAGTTCTTTAAATTTGCGGTGTCGTTTGGATTTGCAGTAGCAGTGCTAAATGCAACCCGGCAGCCGACCTTAGAGAAGGAAAAGCACTGTGAGTATTTTATGTTCATGGCCCTCTCTGTCTGGGGTTTGATGATTCTCTCCTCGTGCGTTGAACTTATCAGCATCTATTTGGCCTTGGAATTAGCCTCTTTCAGCCTCTTCCCCTTAGTACCGCTCAGATCCGGGGAAAAAAGGGCAGCCGAGGCAGCCGTCAAGTATATCTTCTTCGGGGTAGCGGCAACCGCAATCGGTCTGTTCGGTTTTTCATTTATCTTGGCATCACAGCACACCACATACCTGATTGACTTGATGCAAAAACCGTGGGCCTGGTCCGAGGTCCCCATGGCCGTTGCAGGGCTGACCCTTTTCCTCTGCGGGATGCTGTTCAAATTGGCCCTCTTCCCCTTCCATTTCTGGGCCCCTGACGTCTACGAGGGCGCGAGCAACGAGACCTCGGCCTATATCTCAACCATGCCCAAGCTCGGCGCAGTCGTTGTGCTGATCAGGCTCTCAATGCTCTTGAAGCCAGGCCTTGAAATTACGACCATCTTGGCCCTGTTTGCCGCCATATCCATCACCTACGGCAACTTGGCCGCCCTGGTACAGACAGACATTAAGCGTTTGTTAGGATATTCCACTATCGCCCACGCAGGATATGTCATGGTAGGTCTGACAGCAGGCACAACAGAAGGGGTGGCCGCTGCAGCATTTTATGCTTTTATCTATGTCATTATGAATTTTGCCTGCTTTTGGGTTGTTTGCAGATTGGCCACAGATGGCAGGAATCTCAAATTAGATGATCTTAACGGGCTTTATAAGCGCGCCCCCGGCCTCGCCCTTGTCTTAGCTGTGGGCGCAATAGCACTGGTAGGTCTGCCACCCACAGCAGGCTTCATGGGAAAGCTCTTCCTTTTAACAGCGGCATGGAATCACGGTTATAACTGGCTCGTAGTTGTGGCAGCGGCCAACATCGCCATTTCCATCTATTACTACTTGAATTTAGTGCGTCACGCTTACACAAAGGATGCGGCCGAGAGCACACCGACCGCAGTCCCATATCCCTTTTTCAGACTCCTCTGGGGCGGATTTTTGGCGGCGCTCCTGATCCTTTTTGGAATATTTCCTAACCTGGTATTTAAAGCGCTGCCTCCCACATAGTGATAATTTTTTTCCGAGCCCTGAGAAATGAGAACGAAATAGCCGCCGGCCAGTGAGGCCCTGACCCTGTGAATGAAAACCGCATTTTTTGTTGATATTTTGGCTGTTCAGTACCACCATATATGAAAAATAGATGTCTCAGAACAAAAGAGGTGATCTCTTGGTGACTTACGAAATTACATTAATGACTACCCTGATATTTATTGCCCACTGGACCATCATTATCGGTCTTTCTATCCGTGTCATCATGAGACGCCGGCCCGTCGGTGTCTCTCTTGCGTGGCTCGCTGTGATTTTCAGTGTGCCCTTTGTTGGCGCTCTTATCTATCTGTTCATCGGCGAGAACCGGGTTGGTGAAAAGTATTTGAAAAGGGCGGCTGCAATCCATAACCTCTATAGTGAGTGGCAGAGAGAACTGCAGGAACGGGCCTCTCTTGCTCAACCCACCGCCAATGGGGAAGTGACTTCTCTCCAGTACCACGCCGAGACAGTGGTGGGATTTCCGGCTATGCAGGGAAACCGACTGCAGCTCATGTATGATTTTGAGTCTGTTTTCGAGTCGATTATCGTCGATGTAGATCACGCGAAGAGCACGTGTCACTTTGAATTCTACATCTGGGAGGTTGGAGGGATGGCAGACCGGGTGGCAGAGGCGTTGATTCGGGCTGCAGGACGAGGTGTGGTTTGCCGGGTATTGCTTGACGCCATTGGGAGTAAGGAATTCCTGAAGAGTAAGTTGGCGCAACGACTCCGTAATTCCGGTATTAAGTTAGTGGCGTCCATGCCGGTGGGTGTGATGAAAATGTTTATGACGAGGGTGGACCTTCGGAACCATCGCAAGATAATCGTTGTTGACGGTGGGATCGCCTATACCGGTAGCCAGAACCTGGTTGACCCACGATTCTTCAAGCAGGACGAGGGCGTAGGCCAGTGGATCGATGCAATGGTGAGGATGGAAGGCCCCAGTGTGGAGGCATTAGGAGGAATATTTATAGAAAGCTGGGAGCTTGATACCGGCGCAGGCTTAGAGGCGCTTGAAGCCACAAGTGGCGTACATTCGGTAGCGGAGAAAGGCCTATCAGCGGTTCAGGTGGTGCCATCCGGACCAGCGTTCAGACCCGAAGCCATTCATCAGTTATTGCTGACTACAATCTACTTAGCCCGAAAGGAGCTGGTGATCACAACGCCCTATTTCGTCCCGGATGACACCCTACTTACTGCTCTCATATCTGCAGCGCATCGTGGCGTTGGAGTCACCATTGTGGTGCCTTCAAAGGTGGATTCACGGCTCGTACGTTACGCCAGTCGATCGTTTTTCGACGATCTCCTCTCCACAGGTGTGCAAATTGCACAATTTAATGGAGGGTTGTTGCATACCAAGTCTATTACCGTGGACGGCGAAATTTGCATGTTCGGTTCGGTCAATCTTGACATGCGCAGCCTTTGGCTCGATTTTGAGATTTCCCTTTTTGTTTACGATCCGGACTTCATTGCAGAGGTGCGGGCCATGCAGGCCAAATATATTGAAGATTCTGAAATGATAGATCTCAATGAGTGGCGAAAGCGCTCAAAAACTCAGCGGTTCACTGAAAATGCAGCACACCTATTGGGACCGTTGCTTTGACCCGGCCCTACATCACCAACACCAGTTTGCCCACGCTATTACCGGATTCAATGGCCTGGTGGGCGCTGACTACGTCTTCGAAGGGAAAGGTTGTTACCGGCACAGGGGATAGGCGCCCTTTGCCGCCTGATAAAGACCGAGCCTTACAGCGACATCGGCGAAATTGATGCCGCACGCCTTAATTCTCTTGCGGGGATTAGACATAT
>CAZFSF010000072.1:5540-7602 GCA_964522045.1 uncultured Desulfobacteraceae bacterium | reverse complement strand
TCTCAGCTCTTCTCTTCGCTCTTCCCTTTTGCCTTGTTTTTGTCAGGGATCATATCCTTTACTTTATTGATGACCCCGGGGATGGCATCAATTAAACCTTCAAACTTACCCGGTTTAGTGGGCAGGAACGATACAGTATCCTCTTGAATAACGATAAATCCGACCGGTTCGACCTTGGCGCCGCCGCCACCGGCCCCACCGAAACTACTACCTTTCTCCGGGGCTTTTCCCTCACCACCGCCGACCGCAAACCCCAGGGACAGCTTGGTTACCGGCACGACCATCTTTTCACCTAAGCTTACCGGTTCCCCGACTATGGACTCGGTCTTGGAAATCTCTTTAAGTTCACCCATTATTGTGCCTATCAGTTCAGTCAGTTGATTCTCCATACTTACCCCCTTTTCTTGACTTGAGATATATCCTCAATAACCTCAACTTCGGCAATTTCCAGAGAAAAATCACCACCTCTCTTATAATGCTATACAGACGTACGGCCAGACGGCCTCTTACTTTGCCATTTAAAGATTCCTTGGTGAAGTCAGGTGCATAGAAAAGCCTTATGGATTTGTCTAACATCGGCTGGATGCCGCATACACCACCATAAAACCATCCCGTTATATGGGGTTCGGCGAAGCCGCCGGTCAGGCTGATATTCAGATCGTAATCGGGAGAAATAACGATACCCCGGATAAATTTTGCAGAGCTGAAGGCTACCTGTCTGAGTGTCCTCAAATCATCTTTTATCAATTGAACAAATCTTATACCAATTTTCTTGATTTTTCTCTTCTTCTGTTCCTCTTGATCACTTTGTCTATCTGATCTCTTATCTCGTCTGCTTTCAGGTCTAATCCGATAGCTGAAAGGATAGAGCTGAAGGGAAAAGTTCTCAAACTCTCTCTGCTCAATATCATATCCAATTTCGAAATAAACAGGAACGCAGAGCAGATAGATCACGCATGCTGATATTACACCTGTTGTGGCTATGATGATGATCATTTCAGCTCGTGAAGAATAACAAATATTGTAGACAGGATGACAGGCTTGGCTTGATTATGTGCACAATGTGAAAACTCAATATCAGATAAACAATGATGAAGATATACAGGTATCAGCTTTTAGTCAAGCCTTGAGACTTTCATTATTTGCCAGATTTCCAATTCCTATGTTACAATGCCCTCGCCCAAAAACTTAATCAGATCAGTGTTAGGGAATATTGCGAGATGGATAAGAAGTCCAATTTCGAGATGATCATTATCGGGTGCGGTATCGCCGGGGCCTCTCTTGCCTATTTTCTTGCCGAACGAGGAATGACGGATATCTTGATTCTCGAGAGAGAAGAACAACCAGGCTATCACTCGACCGGCAGATCTGCGGCAGTGCTGGTGGAGTTTGACCTTGTCCCCTCACTCCTGCAGTTGAAACTGTTGGGTGGACGGTTTCTCCGCAATCCTCCACCCGATTTTTCAGAAAACACCCTGCTTCAGAGGTCAGGTATTCTTGTCCTGTTTCAAGGACCGCTGTGGGATCAGGCGCTGCAGATGGTCCCTGACCTGAGGCAATCAGGCGTTGTTGTGAATGTGCTTGGGCAGGAAGAGACTGCGTCAATGATTCCGGTTCTATCGCCTGAGAATCTTGACGGTGCCCTGCTCCTCCCGGAAGACGGCCATATAGATGTGAACGAATTGTTGTGGAGTTATCTCAGGCATGCTAAGCGCCGGGGGGCACAGCTTCGATGCAAAGAAGAGGTCCGGGACATAAAGACCGATCAGGGCCGATGCAGGGGTGTCGTGACCAGCAGAGGGGAGTACAGTTCTCGATGGGTGATAAATGCGGCTGGGGCATGGGGAGGAAAGATCAGGGGGTTCGTGGGCCATTCCCCGGTAAAACTTACGCCCCACCGCCGTACGATCATCACATTTGCCGCCCCTGAGGGGCTGTCTTTCAGGAAATGGCCGCTGGTCGCTGATCTGAGCCACGACCTTTACTTTTCACCTGAATCAGCAGGTCTCATGGCCAGTCCGATGGATGAAGACGCAATGGAACCCTGTGATGTCCGTCCTGA
>CAZFSF010000072.1:0-5440 GCA_964522045.1 uncultured Desulfobacteraceae bacterium | reverse complement strand
CTCAAAGTAGTGATGAAAGAGGGGTGTATTCCAAATCGAGGGCATCTGCTACTGCCTGGTAGGTTACTCTTCCGTTGTAGACATTGACGCCTTTTGCCAGGGCCGGGTCATTCTTTATCGCCTGTGAAATTCCTTCTCCTGTCAGTTTCATGAGATAGGGAAGGGTTGCGTTGGAGAGTGCGTATGTGCTCGTGCGGGGAACTGCGCCCGGCATATTGGTGACGCCATAGTGGAGAACCCCGTCTACTACATAAACCGGATCCGAGTGACTGGTGGCACAAATGGTGTCGCAGCACCCTCCCTGGTCCACGGCCACATCGACAACCACGCTCCCCGGCTCCATCCTGCGGATCATATCCCTGGTCACAAGGCACGGCGCCTTTGCACCCTTTACCAGAACAGCCCCGATAAGGAGATCCGCCCTCTTGACCGCCTCGGCGATATTATAGGGATTTGCGCTCATGGTACTCAGGCGGCCGTGCAGGACCTGATCTAGATAGCGAAGACGCTCGGCATCGATATCGAGCACGATCACACTGGCGCCCATGCCTACGGCGATCTGGGCGGCATTGGTGCCTACGACGCCGGCGCCAAGGATGGTTACATCAGCAGGCCTAACCCCCGGTACCCCTGCTAAGAGCTTTCCCCTGCCGCCGTTATTCTTTTCCAAATATTGAGCGCCCACCTGAACCGCCATACGTCCTGCCACCTCACTCATGGGGGTAAGAAGTGGCAGACTCCCATTGGCCTCCTCAACAGTCTCATAGGCAATGCCGGTCACACCGCGCTCGACCATTGCAAGAGTCAGCTCCTTCTCGGCTGCTAAATGAAGGTATGTGAACAGGGTTAGACCGGGACACATCAGTTCATATTCAGATGGCTGGGGTTCTTTGACCTTGACGATCAGATCTGCGGTCCAGGCTTCATTACCATCGCCAACAATACGGGCTCCGCCCCAATCGTATTCATCATCAGAAAAACCGCTTCCCTCTCCTGCGCCGGCCTGGACAAGGACTTCATGTCCCGAATCCACAAGCTGTCGAACACCGCCCGGTATGACCGCCACCCTGTACTCGTTATCCTTTATCTCCTTAGGTAAACCGATGATCATGATTGCCTCATAACCCGGATAAACCCGCCATAGGCGGACAAGCCGGAAAAGTGCCTATTTATCCCGCTTGTAGCGGGGAAATGAGTCCCGCCAGGTGGGATGCCTAAAATGCTTATTTATCCCGCTGCAGCGGGGAAGTTATGGTAACCGCCGAAGGATATATGAAAATCTTTCGCAATCATGATTCCAATAAATAGGTACTAAGATACATCGGGTTTACTATATTGAAATCAGGCATAATCCAACCTGGTAATCTCCTTCGAAGACTCCCATCTTTATCCCTGTAACGTGTCGTACCTCAAAATTCATGGGTATGTTTGTGTCAGGATCCCCATAATTCATCCTTATCCGGTCACCGGTTGTTATCTTTTTTAGTACTTCCTTTTCTCCTCTCCTCACAAGCATACCAATGCCACCAGGGGCAGTATCCAGAAGTCTGAATCGATATTTCTTGTCTTCTAATGTGAACCCTATGGAGGTGCCCGTATCATAGGGCTCAATATAAGACCTTGTCGGGCCACGTCTATCTTCCCTCATATGTCCCACCCCCTGTTATTTCATCCCTTTGTTTCGAACGGTACCGTATTCTTTACTCCCTGAGAGCTCTCCTGACGAGTTGGGTGATATCCAGGACCTCAAGGGGGATTTTATTCCTCCTCACGTAGGTCATCATGGTCCTGACGCATTGTTGGCACGAGGTGACAACCGTATCAGCGCCGGTACTCAGGATCTCTTCGATCTTTCGCTTTGCAATTTGCGCGGTAAGCTTGGCATCGACCATCTCCAAGTTTCCGCCGCCGCCGCAGCATTGACAGTTTTCCCGGTTTTGTGGGAGTTCCACAAAGCGGAGGCCCGGGATGGAGCGGATGACCTCTCTCGGCGCTTCAAACTCCCTGGCTCCACGACCAAGATCACAGGGGTCGTGATAGGTCACGGTCAGATCCAGTTCTTGCAGGGGAACACGGTTTTCCCTGATCAATTGCGTCAAAAACTGGGTGGCATGGCTGATCTTGAACTCTTCCGGATAATACTCCCGCCACATCTGGTAACAGGAAGGGCATGCAAAGAGGACCTCTTTGGCCCCTTTTTCATGAAGCGCCTCAAGGTTATGCGCCTTAAAGGTATCAAACATATCCTTTAGGCCGGCCCCCAACATGGGAAAACCGCAACACCACTCCTCTTCACCCAAGAGGGTGAAATCAACATTGCTCCTGTCAAGGATCTCTACTAAGGCCATCGGTATCTTCTGGGCCACAGGGAAATAGGCGGCTGTACAGCCGGTAAAATAGACGATGTCGGCCTTTTCCCTGATATATCCATCATCAGGGGGATCCCGCATATCATCCACCCACTCGGCCCGTTCCTCATTGTCCTCTGCAAAAACGTTGCGGTCTTCCGCCAAATTATCCCGGATCATATCGATTTTCTTCGGATAATGACCCGAATGGACCATGTCCTGCCGAAGGGAAAGCCACAGGTCTTTAAGATGGATGCCCACCGGACATACCTCCTGGCAGTTTCCACAAAGGGTGCAGCGAAAGACCGTATTGCTGAAATCTTTCCACTCTTCCGAAGAAGGAGCCTTTCTGGCAAACAGCCTGCTCAAAAGCCCTCCCCGTCCCTTCAGGACCTGATTGAGCCCTTTCATGCGGTAAATGGCCGATAACTGCCCATCAAGGGACGCGGAAACCGCAGGGCACACATCCGCGCAGACCTGACAGTTGGTACAGGCCCCCATTTCCAGGAGTTGCCGCACGTTGTAATCTTGATTGGACATTTAGACACCAGGTTATAAGTAGGCAGTAAGCAGTAGGCAGTAGGCAGCTCCCTTAGTTCTTACTCCATACTGCTTACACCATACTCCCTACTCCTTACTGCCTTTATTCCTCCGCATACTTCTCAATCTCCGCTAAAAGCCATTTCTCAACCGCTTCCTTGCCCCGGATCAGGTTTTCCATCTCGCCTTTATCATCAGGCTTGATCTTGTACATCCAGCCCTTGCCATAGCAGTCATCATTGATCAGTCCGGGATTGGTCTCCAGTTCTTCATTCACCGTTACCAATTCGCCATTTACCGGAGCATAAACCTTGCCAAGCCACTTTCCGGATTCTATCTTGGCGAACTTCTTTCCCAATTTCAGCTTCTTGCCATCATCGGGGAGTTGGACATAGACGATTTCCCCGGCCATGACCTGTGCAAAATCATCCATGCCCATGATTAGCAGATCGCCTTCCTCCTTGACCCAAAAATGATTTTCCTCGTAGTAAAGCTCGTCCGGCATGTTGTACCCTTCTATCTCCATCCCTTCTCCTCCTTTCACTCCGCCTCTTCCATCAATTCGTTGATAAACTCGGTTGTATTATAAATCTTGAACTTTTGCTTGCGCAATTTGGCGTTTGCCAGGTTATGGACACATGAATTGCACTCGGTCAGCACGATCTCGGCCCCCACCTCTTCTGCCTGCTCAAGCCTGCGCCTCGCCATGGCAATGGAGTTCTTGGCATATCCGCCCCGCACGCCCCCACCGGCCCCGCAGCAGAGCGCGTTTTCACGGTTGTCCGGCATTTCCACGAAATTGGGGGCGATTTTCCTGATCGTGTTGCGGGGTTCTTCATAGATCCCGCAATGTCGCCCCAAATCGCATGGATCATGATAGGTCACCCTCTTGTCCGTCTTTACATTGAAATCAAAATCCTGCAAAAACTGGGTGATATGGATGATTTTAATCCCCTTCTCCTTGAGCCGGGCATACTGGGGTTTGTTGTTGAAGGTACGGGAACAGTAAGGACATCCGGTTATGACTGTTTTGGCGCCCGTTTTCAGAATGAGATCCATATTTTTTGTGGCCAGGTTTTCGTTTATCTGGTATCCGACATCTTCAAGCACGCCGCTGCAGCAGACCTCATCGATCAGGGTGTAATCAACTTTTAGACGATCCAACAGATCTAATGTGGCCAGGGTAGATTCATCCTCGCGATATGACCCTACACAGCCGATGAAGTAGACGTATTTCGCCTGTTTGTTCCTCTCCCTCTCAAAATCCTCCGGCTCGTCTTCGGCATAGATGTTGGTGTGCTTCTTTAGAACCTCGTTCATCCCCTCGAAGGCCGGATGGCATGACCCGGCCTTGACCATATCCTTCCTCGCCTCCTTGATGATCTCGGGCACATCTACCCCGGAGGGACAGTTTTCGAAACAACTGGCGCAGGTTGTGCACTGGAACAGGGTCTCGGTCAGTTCATCGTTCAGTTCAATCTTCCCGTCCATGACCTCTTTTAGGATGAGCATCTTCCCCCGCGCATTAAGGGCCGGCCGGAGGGTCGCGCCATAGACAGGGCAGACCGCCTGGCAAAAGCCGCATCGAGAGCACTTCAGGATCTGCTCGCGATATTTTTTTTCAAATTCGTACTTAAATTCCATCTTTAGACCTCCAGTCCCATCTTGCCAGGGTTGAGAATATTGTTAGGGTCAAACATTTTCTTGACGTGGCGCATCACGTCCATTGCCACAGGGTCATGCTCCAAAGTCATGTATGGGGCCTTGGCCAGTCCAATTCCATGTTCACCGGTGAGTGTTCCGTCCAAGTCAATGGCCAGCTTAAAAAGATCGGCGCTTGCCTCTTCCATCCGCCTCACCTGTTCCGGGTCATAGCCGTCGTAGAGAATCTGTGGGTGCAGGTTTCCATCCCCTGCATGACCAAAGGTGGCAATCTGTATCTCATGCCTCTTTGAGATCTCTTCAACCCCTTTTAGGAGTTCAGCGATATGAGTCATGGGAACGGTCACATCTTCCAGGACAAAATGTGTTTTGATCCTGGCCAGGACTGCATAGGCAGATTTTCTGGCCGCCCATAGATCTTCCACCTCCTTGTCGGTTCTGGCCTGTTTGACCTCCCTGGCATTATTCTCTTCAAAGTTTTGAATTACTTTCTTTATCTGGTAATCGGTTTCTTCCTGGGTATAGCCGTCGGTCTCCGCCAGGAGCATGGCATCCACTTCCGGGAGGTTGAGGTCGGTGTTTTGATTGATGGCCGCAAGTGTTTCCCTTCCCAAAATCTCTAAGGCGCTCGGGATTATGCCGCTGTGCATGATTTGGTTTATAGCCCTCCCCGCATCCTCCAAACTGTCAAAGGTGGCAAGGGCCGTACTGGTCGCAGTAGGCTTCGGGTTTATTTTAAGGATGATTTCCGTGACAACCCCGAGCGTCCCCTCAGAGCCCACAAAGAGCCTTGTCAGGTCATATCCTGATACGCTTTTCATCGCCTTAGAACCTGTTCTCATGATCCTGCCGTCCGGGAGGACGACCTGAAGACCCAAAACATAATCCCT
>CAZFSF010000071.1:0-14543 GCA_964522045.1 uncultured Desulfobacteraceae bacterium | reverse complement strand
AGGTGTAAGGCATAAAAATTTGAACGGGTATTCGGCATTCAGTATCCGGCATCCAGAATGGTTTGAAGGTTTTTCCAATTTCGAATTTCAAGTTTCCAGTTTCAGTGATTTGACTTTTTCCGCATTTTGTGTTTCATTTCCTGAAGAAAAGGAGGGCGAGATGAATACGATAGATTTGACAGGAAAGGTGGCATTGGTGACCGGGGGGAGCCGGGGATTGGGCAAAGCGATTGCCATGGCCATGGCCGAAAAAGGGGCTGAGGTAGTCATTTGCGGGCGAAAACAAGACAATCTGGATCAGGCAGTGGAAGATCTTCGTCAAAAGGGGATGAATATTACTGCTCTCATGGCAAACGTGGGCCGCTCAGACGAGGTGACGGCCCTTTTTCAGGCGATTGAAGATCGGTTTGACAGGCTGGATATCCTCGTGAACAATGTGGGCATGAATATCCTGACCCCGTCTGTAATCGCAACAGATGAAGGCCTGTGGGATAAGATTATCACAACCAACCTGAAGGGGACTTTTTTGGTCTCTGCAAGTGGAGTAAGATTAATGAAAAAGGCCGGACAAGGCAAGATCATCAACATCAGCTCCATTGCCGCGAGAAAGGCTGCAATGGGCATGGGAATATATTGCGTGGCAAAAGCCGGTGTAGAAATGCTCACCAGGGTCTTGGCCGTGGAACTGGCACAGGATCGTATAAACGTCAACGGTGTGGCCCCATGCGTGGTAAAGACACAATTCAGCCAGCCTTTCTGGAGCAACGAATCACTTTTGAGAGAAATCACAAATACCATCCCCATGGGCCGGATCGCAGAACCAGAGGATGTGGTCGGCACAGTGCTTTTTTTGGCATCAGGCATGTCCGATTTTGTTACCGGCGAGATCATTACCGTGGACGGGGGTTCCATGGCCTGATCCAGGGATGCACAAAAAAAGCACTTGAGGTTTCGGGGCGAATCATGTATTTAAAGATTCGGCAGTTTATTCGGGATGACATCCCCGTTGCTTCAACGATTAAAGAACTGAACCATCTCTGTTTGAAGGAGAAACGCACATATGGCCGAAGAAAAAAGGGTGAAGGATATTATGGCGCCGATCGAAGGCTACGATAAGGTGGATATCGATTCTCAGCTTTGTGATGTTTTGAGCATCTTGAAGACGAATTATGAGAAGATAAAGGCCCAGGGAAAGGGGAGTTTTCATAAGACACTTTTTGTGACAGACGCCGACAACACTATTGTCGGCAAGTTATCCATGTATGATCTTATCAGAGGGCTGGTCCCTGAACCTGCCAAAGCGCCTGAGGTTTCAAAGGCCTATCACGCAATGCTCTCATCACGGGCATTGGAGGTAGCCGGAGAGGTCGGCGATTTTCAAGAACACTATCAGTGGCTACACAGCAGCTTTACTGAGTTGGTTAAGCAGGAGTCCCACAAGAAGGTCAGAGACCTCATGAAGCCCATTCGAAAATCGGTCTTACAGGAAGAAGACCGGATAAACCAGGCCATTTACGTCATGTTCAAAGAAGAGGTTCGCCAGCAGATAGTCCACAGGGACGGAAAAATTGTGGGCGTGGTAAACCTGAATGTCATATTTTCCGAACTCCTCGAAATCATCGGCCCGGAATGTCAAGTGTTTTGGTAAAACGGCAACTGGATGAGCTTTACCATTTCTGTAATTCACGCCAATGGGTTTATCCCGACCCCCTTGAATTCCTTTACGATTATCCAGCCCTGGAAGACCGCGAGGTGGTGGGCCTTGTTGCGTCTTCACTTGCCTATGGCCGGGTGACTCAGATCCTCAAGAGCGTCGCATCGGTCCTCAAGGAGCTGGGACCGTCCCCATCCGCTTTTCTTCAATCTGCCTCAGACAGGTCTCTCTATGAGATGTTTGGTGATTTCAGGCACCGCTTTACTTCAGGGGAGGAGATTGCCCTCATGCTTATCGGCATGAAGCGTGTGATCAGACAGTATGGCTCATTGGGCACCTGTTTCTCCGACAAATATAGCGAGGCTGACGAGACTGTTATTCCAGGGTTAACCTCTTTTGTGGATGAACTCACCCATCCCTTTGAAGGCCGGACAAACTCTCTTCTCCCCCTCCCCCAGAAGGGAAGCGCCTGCAAGAGATTAAACCTCTTTTTGCGTTGGATGGTAAGGGAAGACGGGGTGGACCCCGGAGGGTGGGACATGGTGCCCCCGTCAAAATTGATCATCCCTTTGGATACCCACATGCACCGGGTCTCAATCCAGCTCAAATTTACGAGAAACAGGTGCGCCAACATGAAGACGGCGCTGGAGATCACCCGGGCATTTCGGAAATTAGATCCTGATGACCCGATCCGGTATGATTTTGCCCTGACACGCTTAGGAATCAGAAAAGATGAGGACCTGAGCGGGTTTTTGGACCGATGCGGTGTAATCAATTCCTAAATACCTAACCCGGATAAAACGGAACCAAACAAAGATTTTACCACGAAGCACACGAAGGGCACGAAAAATGAGTTTCTGATGGTTTTATGGTCTCTTCGTGATCTTCGTGGTGAACAAACTTCTGCCCACTATCGTTAAATGACAAATCTTTCGCAAACATGATTTGATTTGAATGAATATGTACTAAATCCATGGAAAAAAGACTTTTTACATGAGCCTCAATCCTTCAACCGTCAATCGACAATAGACAATCATCCCCGCCATCAATCTGGTCAACACGGGATTTCTCTCCGAGCCGTAGGTTCTCCGAGTCGGAGGCCGCTTTGCTACAACAATCATCAATCCAGAGGGGTTTGTTTATTCGTTTTTTTATCAAAAAAATGCTTGACTTCCCATTTCGGTCGTATTAGCCTCAAAAAATGAATGAAAGTTCATTCATTTTTTTAAACACAGTTTAACAGAGAGAAAGGACATGTAACTCGACATTGTTATAAGGAGGTGGCTATGGACAAAAAACTAAAAAAGGCCGGGGTAATCGGCGCCGGGGTAATGGGCGCCACCATTGCAGCCCAGTTGGCCAATGTGGGGATCAAGACAGTCCTGCTCGATATTGTTCCCCCTGAACTGACAGAGGACGATAAGAAAAAGGGGCTTACAAAGGAAAGCAGCGGTTTCCGGGATAAGTTTGGCAGGAATGGACTGCAAGGCGCGCTGCAATCGAAGCCTGCCTCCTTCTATATCCCTGAGAATGCCAAGCTGATTTCCATAGGAAATCTTGAAGACGATCTTGATCTGTTAAAGGGGGTTGACTGGATCATAGAAGTGGTCGTGGAGAGATTAGACATCAAGCAGAGTGTTTTCCAAAAGATTGAATCCGTTTTGACACCCGGAACCATAATTACCTCCAACACATCGGGGATACCGGCCAAAGAGATGTGCGAAGGCCGGTTAGAAGAGTTTAGAAAGCATTTCGCCATTACCCACTTTTTCAATCCGCCGAGATATATGAAGCTCTTAGAGATAGTCCCGGGACCAGACACCCTTCCTGAAGTGGTGGATATCTTAGCCGAAGTCTGCGAGAAAGTGGTGGGCAAGGGGATCGTTTATGCCAAGGACACCCCTAATTTTGTCGCCAATCGAATCGGCACTTTCAGCATGTTTTCAGGCATCAATGCCATGATAGACTTGGGCCTGACAATCGAAGCAGTAGACAAGCTTACCGGGCCTGTGGTCGGAAATCCCAAGAGTGCTTCCTTCAGAACCGCTGATCTCGTCGGCCTTGATACGCTCCTTCATGTGGCAGACAATGTGTATGAAGGCGCCCCTGATGATGAAAGACGTGATATATTCAAGGCCCCTGAGTTCATTTCAGCAATGCTTGAGAAAAGGCTCTTGGGCGATAAGACCAAACAGGGCTTTTACAAAAAGAGCAAGGACAGTGAAGGAAAGAGGGTGATCCTTTCGCTCGACTATAAAACCCTGGAACACACGCCGCAGGAAAAGGTGAAATTTGCCTCATTAGAGGCAGCCAAAAATATTTCCGGCACAGGCGGAAAAATCAAATCCCTTTTCTACGCCAAAGATACGGCAGGCCAGTTCACCTTCAAGACCCTGGCAGAGACCCTTATCTATTCTGCCAACCGGATCCCTGAAATTGCAGACGATATCGTTAATGTTGATAATGCGTTGAAATGGGGCTTTGCCCGGAAGTTAGGCCCATTTGAAGCGTGGGATGCCATAGGCCTTGGCAAATCTGTTGCCAGGATGAAGGAGGCCGGTTACGAGATCCCCGCATGGGTTGACGAGATGCTTTCCGACGGGAAGGAATCATTTTACAAAAAGGAGGCGGGTACCCTATATTTTTATGATATCCCTTCCAAGGACTACAAAGAGGTGCCGACCAAGCCGGGCATTATCCTTTTGCCCTCGCTCAAGGATCAGAAAAAGGAAGTGGCCGCAAACACGGGCGCTTCACTTATTGATATCGGTGACGGCGTTGCCTGCCTGGAATTTCATGCCAAAATGAATGCCATTGGCGAAGATATCATCGCAATGATCCAAAAATCAGCCGATATAGTCAACAAAGACTTTGATGGTCTGGTCATTGCCAACCATGGCACCAACTTTTCCGTTGGGGCCAACCTGCCGATGGTCCTGTTTGCAGCCCAGGAAGAGGAGTGGGACGATCTGGATTGGGGCATTAAAGGATTGCAGGACGCGTTGATGAAGCTCAAGTATATGGACAAACCGGTTGTGGCCGCCCCCGCCGGAATGGCCTTAGGTGGTGGTTGTGAGGTATGCCTTGCAGCAGATCGCGTGCGGTATGCCGCTGAGACCTATATGGGTCAGGTGGAAGTGGGGGTAGGTGTTATTCCTGCCGGAGGTGGATGTAAGGAACTGCTCATCCGTAACACAGAGCATCTTTTTGAGGTTCAAAAGGGTGGGATCTATCCGAAACAGATCGAAATGATGCCCTTTATTGCCAGGGCCTTTGAGACGATTGCCATGGCCAAAGTGGCCACCTCGGGACAGGAGGCGGTTAAACTCGGTTTTCTGAGACCGACCGATAAGATGACAGTGAACCGGGATTATTTGATAGAAGACGCAAAAAAGACCGTTCTGGCAATGAATATAGAGGGTTATGTCCCTCCAAGGCCTAAGGATGAGATACGCGTAGCCGGTGAAAATACCTTTGCCATGATCAAATTAGCCCTCTGGACCATGCACGAGTCAGGCTATATTACTGATCATGATGTGACGGTCTCTACCAAGCTGGGATATGTCCTATGCGGCGGGAATGTATTGGCCGACACCAAGGTAACAGAACAATATCTCTTAGACTTAGAGAGGGAAGCTTTCTTGAGCTTGTGTGGCGATCCCAATACACAGGCCAGGATTCAGCACATGCTGACCACGGGTAAGCCGCTTAGGAATTAAATCACTGAACATTTATTATTGCCCATTTGGCATTTGGCTGTTCACAAATGATCAATGACAGATGATAAATGATAAGGGAGGAAGATATTATGAAAGAAGCCGTAATTGTTGCCGCCTGCAGGACGGCAGTCGGAAGGGCACCTCGAGGAATATTAAAAGATACCCGGCCTGAGCATCTGGGTTGTACTGTCTTGGGTGATCTATTAAAAAGGGCCGGAGATTTAGACCCGATCCTTATCGACGATGTGATTATCGGATGCACTTTCCCGGAATCAGTTCAGGGTCTCAACTTGGGGAGAGTCCTGGTGATGTCCATGGGCTGGCCGGATAGAATTCCCGGAATGACCGTTAACAGGTTCTGTTCTTCCGGCCTTCAGGCCATTGCCATCGGGGCAGAAAAAATCATGTGCGGGTATGCCGATGTGGTGATTTCCGGCGGTGTGGAGAGCATGAGCCAGATCCCCATGGGCGGGAGCATGATGTATCCCAACCCGGCATTGGTGGAGATGAGGCCGGGTGGCTTTACCGGTATGGGTCTCACCGCAGAAAATGTGGCCGAGCGTTTCAATATCGGGCGGGACGAGCAGGATGAATTTGGTGCCAGGAGCCAGCAGAAGGCGGAGGCTGCCATCAAGGCGGGGCGTTTCAAGAGCCAGATTGTCCCCTTGACGGTAAAAAGGCAAAAGCAACTGCCTAACGGGCATTTTGAATATGAAGAGTTTATTTTTGATACAGACGAGGGCATGCGGCCAGGGACGACCAAGGAGGGGATTTCCAAGATTCGTCCGGCTTTTAAGCCGAACGGGACGGTCACGGCAGGCAACTCATCACAGACCAGTGATGCGGCAGCAGGGGTGGTGTTGATGTCAAAGGAGAAAGCCAGGGAATTGGGACTCAAGCCGATGGCCACCTTCAGGTATCATGCGGTCGAGGGCTGTGAGCCCGAAGTCATGGGCGTAGGACCGGCAGTGGCGATCCCCAAGGTCCTCAAAATCGCCGGGATGACCCTGGATCAGATGGAATTGATCGAACTGAACGAGGCATTTGCCGCACAGGCCATCTATTGCATCAACGAGCTTGGGATCAATGAAGAGATTACCAATGTGAACGGCGGGGCCGTTGCCTTAGGTCACCCGTTGGGCTGCACAGGGGCAAAGTTGACCACCCAGTTAATTTATGAGATGCAGGAGAGAAAAGTGCGGTGGGGACTGGTCTCAATGTGTATCGGTTTCGGCATGGGCGCTGCAGGGATCTTTGAGATTGAAGATTACTGAGAATTAAGGAATTTAGGAATTGGGGAATTTAGGAATTGGATGTTGATGAATTAGAGATCGCCTATTACGATTGAAGGGAAAAGGCTTTAATCGAACTTGAGAAAGGAGCAGAAAAATGGGAGATAACAGGATTTTTGCCGGGGGAGAGTTTTTGATCACGGATGTGGCCCCTGAGGAGGTATTTACGCCAGAGGATTTCACCGATGAACACAAAATGATCCTTGAAACAGCCAAGGACTTTGTTGAAAAAGAGATCTATCCCAATATCGATAATCTTGAAAAAAAGGATCACGATCTGGTCCTCTCTCTCTTAGGGAAGGCCGGGGAGTTGGGGCTCCTTGGCACTGATGTCCCGGAAGAGTTCGGAGGCTTAGGGTTAGACAAGGTGAGCACCACCATTGTGGCCGAGGCCATGGGGACTGCTGCCGCTTTTGGGGTGGTCTACGGCGCCCATACCGGGATCGGGACCCTCCCGATAGTCTATTTCGGCAACGAAGACCAGAAGCAGAAATACCTTCCCAAACTGGCGTCCGGCGAGTGGTGCGGGGCCTATTGCCTCACCGAATCCGGCGCAGGCACAGACGCCTTGAACGCAAAGACGAAAGCAGTCCTCTCTGAAGATGGAAAGTATTATATCCTGAACGGGGAGAAGATGTTCATCACCAACGCGGGTTATGCCAGCAGCTTCATCGTTTACGCCAAGGTTGATGGCGAACAATTCACAGGCTTTATCGTCGAGAAGGACTTCCCTGGTGTTTCTACAGGAAAAGAAGAGGAGAAGATGGGGATGCACGGGTCCTCCACCCGGCCGGTTATCCTCGAAGATGCCCGGATTCCGGTTGAAAACGTACTATTTGAGATCGGAAAGGGTCATAAAATAGCCTTTAATATCCTCAATATCGGCCGCTGGAAATTGGGGGCATCCGTAATGGGGACTTGCAAGGCATGCGTGACAGATGCCGTGAAATATGCAAACGGCCGGACCCAGTTCAAGGTCCCGATCAGTTCATTTGGCATGATCAAGACCAAATTGGCCAATATGGCGATCAGGACTTATATGAGTGATAGCATGATGTACCGTCTGGCCGGTATGTTTGATGACAAACTTGTAACCTTAGATTCGCAGGCCAAGAAGAAGGGGGAGGAGAATGCCAAGGTGATTGAGGAGTATGCACCGGAATGCTCCATAACCAAGGTATATGGTTCCGAGGTCCTTGATTACTGTGTTGATGAGTATGTCCAGATCTTGGGTGGATATGGGTTTTGCTCAGAATATCCTGCTGAGAGGTATTACAGGGATTCCAGGATCAACCGTATCTGGGAAGGAACCAATGAAATCAATAGAATGCTGGTCCCCGGGACCATGATGCGGAGGGCCTTGGGAGGCCGACTGAACCTGCTTCCTGCTGCCCAGGCCATTTCCGGCGAACTTATGACCTATTCACCTCTCTCGGTGCAGTTGCCGGATACACCTCTTGCACTCCAGGAACATATGGTGAAGATGAGCAAGAAGATCGCCCTCATGGTGGCCGGTGTAGCCGCCCAGAAGTTTGGGCAAAACCTGGCAAAGGAACAGGAAGTATTAGAGGTACTTGCGGATATCATCATCGAGATCTTTGCCATGGAGAGCGGTCTTTTGAGGACCATTAAAATCATTGACAAGGAAGGGGAAGAAAAGGCAGAATATCAGATAGCTGCGGTCAAGTCCTATGTGGATGATATTATTCCTCAGATTGAAGCCTGGGCCAAGAAGGTCATCGCCTATGTGGAAGAGGGTGATATGCTTCGCACCCAGTTGGCCGGTATCAAAAAGCTGGCCCGTTATCAGCCCATTGACGGTGTCAGTCTCAAGAGGGCCGTAGCCGACAGGATTATAGATCTGGAGGCATACCCTTTTTAATTGACTATTGATTATTGACTATTGATTATTGATGACTTATATTCCAAACTGTCGTCATAAATAAAGAGGATCTGTACACGCAGGTCCTCTTTTTAATTGGAAACGAGGTCTTTCATACGGTGGATGAGATTCAAAACTTAAGAAATATCGGTATCAGCGCACACATTGATTCGGGTAAAACAACCCTTACGGAAAGGATACTGTACTTTACCAAGCGGATCTTTGCCATTCATGAGGTCAAGGGTAAAGATGGAGTGGGCGCGACAATGGACTCCATGGAGTTGGAAAAGGAGCGCGGGATCACCATTGCCTCCGCCACCACCCACTGCGAATGGAAGGGGCACAGAATAAATATTATTGACACGCCCGGGCATGTGGATTTTACCATTGAAGTGGAGAGGGCTTTAAGGGTCATGGACGGGGCAGTCCTGATACTCTGCTCTGTGGGGGGGGTCCAATCGCAGTCGATCACGGTTGACCGGCAGATGAACCGGTACCAGGTCCCACGAATCGCTTTTATCAATAAATGTGACCGGTCCGGCGCCGATCCGTACAAGGTTGTAGATCAGTTACGTCAGAAATTGAACCATAACGCCGTTCTCATGCAGATACCCATAGGCCTTGAATCCAAGCTTTCCGGGGTGGTTGATCTCGTCTCCATGAAGGCCCTCTACTTTGAAGGACCCAATGGTGATGAGATCAGGGTCGATGAGATTCCCGACACCATCATTGATGAGGCCTTGGCCAGGAGAGAAGAGATGTTAGACGCGGCCTCCATGTTTTCAGATGATCTCATGGAGTCCATTTTCGCGGAGAGTGTTACCCCGGATCTCATCTATGCAGCAGTGCGACAGGGTACTGTTTCAAGGCAGCTAACCCCTGTATTTTTAGGCTCGGCCTACAAGAACATCGGCGTTCAAGCCGTACTCGACGGGGTAAACAGATACCTCCCATCGCCCACGGATGTAAAAAATGTCGCCCTTGACATCGACAGGGATGAAACCGAGATCCCCCTTGAAGCAGATCCGGATAAGCCGGTGGTGGCCCTGGCGTTTAAGTTGGAGGTAACACCCTACGGACAATTAACCTATCTCAGGGTATATCAGGGTTCAATCAGCAAGGGAGACGACATCATCATTACCCGGACAGGGAAAAAGATCAAGGTGGGCCGCCTTGTTAGAATGCACGCAGACCAGATGGAGGACCTGACATCAGCCAGTGCAGGCGATATCGTGGCACTCTTCGGTGTGGAATGTTATTCCGGAGACACCTTCACCAGCGGGGGGATCAACTACAGCATGTCCTCCATGTTCGTGCCCGAGCCGGTCATTTCGTTAAGCATTGCCCCTGAGGACAATAAATCCCAGAATAACATGTCAAAGGCCTTAAACCGGTTTGTCAGAGAAGACCCGACCTTTAAGTCCTATGTGGATCAGGAATCGGGTGAAACCATCATATCCGGCATGGGAGAGCTCCATTTGGAGGTCTATGTGGAGCGAATGAAAAGGGAATTTAATGCCGAGGTCGCTACCGGCATACCCCAGGTGGCATACCGGGAGGCCATCACTAAACATGCGGACTTTGATTATACGCACAAAAAACAGACGGGTGGTTCCGGCCAGTTTGGAAGGGTTGCAGGTTTCATGGAGCCATCTGAAGAGGCTGCCTATGAGTTTGTCAATCAAATAAAGGGCGGCGTTATCCCCACTGAATATGTCCCTTCCGTGGATAAGGGGTTTCAGTCCTGTCTCAAGAAAGGACTGACCCTCGGCTTTCCGGTTGCCGGGATGAAGGTGACCGTAAATGACGGTAAATCCCACAGTGTGGATTCGTCAGAGTTAGCCTTTACCCAGGCAGCCATCGGGGCCTTTAAGCAGGCATATATGAGAGCCAAACCGGTTATCCTTGAGCCGGTCATGAAGGTGTCTGTGGAAGGCCCTTCCGAGTTTCAGGGAAATATAATGGGCTCAATAAATCAACGCAGGGGCCTGATTACAAGTTCCACTGAGGACGGGAATTTTACCACCATCGATGCTGAAGTTCCATTGGCAGAAATGTTCGGTTATGCCACCGTGCTCAGGTCCCTGACCCAGGGAAGGGCGGAGTTCACCATGGAGTTTCAAAAATATTCCAAAGTCCCTGAATCCCTGTCAGAGGAGCTAAAATCAAACCTAAGGAAAAAATCCAAAGGAGAGAAGTAATCGTGAAAGATTTTATTTCTGTAAGTCCGCTGAGGATCTTGGAAAAATCGTCTCACAAGGGTTTAGGCCCTGGAAACTTAGGTGTCCTTGTAGCCCGGGCCGGCGTTGGCAAGACCGCCTGCCTTATTCATATCGCCTTTGACAAGATCTTTCGCCAGGAAAAACTGGTCCACGTTTCTCTTGAAGAAGGCCCGGAGAAAGTCGCCTCCTACTACAATGTTATCTATTGCGACCTGTTGAAGGCCCTGCATTTGAACGATGACGATGAGTATCGGTTTCTCATGGAAAGGAATCGGATGACCCTTGCTTACCTCAATCAGAGCTTCGACCTGGAGCGTCTTGAAGCCAATCTCAAAAACCTGACGGAACGGCTCGACTTCAAGCCCGACACCCTAATCGTCGATGGCCTTGATTTTGAAAAGGTCGAGAGAGAGGTGTTTGAAGGCCTTAAAAAGATTGCGCTGGAGTTTGAGACAGAGATATGGTTCTCAGCCCTTTCTCACCGCCATATTTCAGAAACAAGTGAAAAGGGCATCCCCTATCCGTGCGATAGATTTGATGACCTGTTCAGTATTATTATCCAGTTGCAGCCGGAACAGACCGGGATCTTTTTGAAACTCCTTAAGGACCACGACAGGTACCAGATCCCGGAAAACAGCATCAGGCTGGACCCGAATACGTTCCTGGCACTGAGTTAAAGGATGCGCCATGAATGTCAACTGCCAGGATTACAGGAAATCGATGGAACTGCTCGGGCTAAAATTGAGGCTGAAAGAGGCTGATACCGATCAGAAGAAGCGGGATGAAATCGAAAAAAGAATCCGTATCCTCGAAAAGGATCTGAATCTCGACTGAGAACCTATATTCTCCCTGATACCCCATGGTCTGAAAGGTAATCGCGGTATTTTTTCAAGTTCAGCATCACCCGGGCCGCCAGTCGAAAGTCAGGGAACGTCGCCATACCGGCGTTCTCAAACCACTCCTCTGCCTCCCTTCGAATTATATCCATCTGCCAGTTATCCTCCCTTGGAAGGGAAATAAAAAGCGGTTTCTCTAATCGCTCTGCGGCCTCCAAACAGAGGTGGAGATAGGCATTTAAAGCGGCTTTTCCATAGGTATCGCAAATCCTTTTCGGGAATACGCTGAAAATCATTGCATCGATGTTGCGATCATCCCGGATGAGTTCCATCACCCGCAGCAGGTTCCCCTCGTTCGTTCGTATTGGCATGATTGCAGGCACGATATCCAGCGGGTTCCTGGCGCTGTTTCCTTCGACCGGAACGAATTCGTCCATTCTGCGTATGGTCTCGTCCATGAGACGAGGTACCTTGAGACCCTCTTTTTCAGCGAAGTCGGTCATGGTGACCGACCCACCCCCGGCGCCTCCTAAGATTGCCACGTGGGTTCCTTTGGGTTTCGGGAGGGTCTTCAGGGCCTTGATCGTAAAGACCATTTCATCGATTGAATGGACCATGATGATCCCGGTTTGCCTGCACATGACGTTCCAGATCTGCTGTGTCCCGGAAAGCGCAGCGGTATGGGAGAGGGTGGCCCTGGAACCCCCTTCGGTCTGCCCGCCTTTCCAGAGGACCAACGGTTTTTTTAAAGTCGCTTCCCTTGCCGCCTCAAAAAACGCTCTCCCATCCCTCAATCCTTCTAAGTATGCACCGATGATTTCGGTCTTATTGTCCTGGGCAAGATAGCTGAGAAAATCATGGGCCTGCAGATCGCTGGCATTCCCGAAACTGACCACTTTACTGTAACGGAGCCCCTGATCCCCTCCCCGCATGACAATCTGATAGGCCAATTGACCGCTCTGTGAGAAGAGTCCTGTTGACCCCCATTCAGCAGGGAAATCTGTTGACCAGGAGAGCCCCCCTTCAGGGCAGTACAGACCCATGCAATTCGGCCCGATGACCCTGATACCACCCTTCCCTGCCGTTTCAATAAGGGTTTTTTCAATGTCTGAATTGTCATGGGCGCCTGTTTCGCTGAAACCGGCTGTAAGGAGATGAACAAACCTTACGCCTTTCTTGACACATTGGTCCATGACCTGAGGCACAACCGCCAGAGGGACCGTGAAAACAGCTAAGTCAATCTCATCCGGGATATCCAGGATACTCGGATATGCCTTCAGACCCAGGATGGTTTTTGCGTTGGGGTGAATAGGGTAGATCGCCCCCTGAAATCCCATCTTAAACGATCCGGCGATCCAGGCATTCCCATTTGACCAGCCCCAATCCCTCTTGGAAGTTGCGCCGATGATCGCCATATTCTTTGGATAAAAAAGTTGTTTCAGTTCTTTCGACATCAAATACCCCCCAATGGAATAACGGCAGGATGCTTCGTGGAATGCATATAGCAGACAACGAAACAAATCTACAGCCATTTTGTAAAGAAAAAGAGAGGTGGACCCCGCATGGGGGTGGATATTGTGTAAAACGACCTGAAAATAAGACTCGAGGCCGGGCACCCTGCTTGGGCCACAGTTACGGCTGCTGAAAAGTTAAAAGCCCTTTGAGCTGTCCAACATCAGAGTAACAGGGCCATCGTTAATCAGAGATACATCCATCATCGCCTGGAACTGCCCGGTGGCCACCTCGATCCCCTTTTCCTTCAAAAGCCCGATGAAACGCTCATAAAGCGCTTCCGCCTTCTCGGGCCGGGCAGCGCGGACAAAAGAAGGCCTCCGCCCCTTACGGCAGTCCCCCCACAGGGTGAATTGAGAGACCACTAAGGCAGAGCCCCCGGTATCGATCAGGGAAAGGTTCATGAGATCCTCACTGTCGGGAAAGATCCTCAGATGGACGATCTTGCTGGCCAAGTAATCACAATCTTTTTCAGAATCATCCTCACCCACACCCAAAAAGATCAGCAGGCCCGGACCGATGGCCCCTACCCTCTTACCATCAACCTCCACCTTTGACTCTTTTACCCTTTGAACGACAGCTCTCATGGAAACTCACCCCGTAATCTGATGCAAAAGATAGTGTAACGAAATAATCATCCTTCTCAGACCTGTTGTTCGGGTTTTTCAGGATGCCAAGTCATGTGTAGTTTTCTATGGCTAATCGCGCAGTCGCGAAGGTAAAGGTTAATTAGGCTCTGATAAGGGATGCCGGTTTCGTCCGACATGGATTTGAAGTATGAAACCGTATCACGATCTATTCTCATAGTGACAGGCTGTTTCAGATATTTCACATAAGGGTTTTTCCTTCCCTTCATTTTAGAAAAATCGTAATGGTCTCTCATTTTCTGTACCCCCAGTATTCATTTTCTTCGTCTCCATCCGCCTTTCTGGCAGATATGATTCTAATGACTGTATCGCTTTCCCGAAAACAGTGGCAGACGATGAGAACCCGAAGTTTAATACTTATCCCAAGCAGAAGAAAACGATCTTCATCATCAGAATGGTCAGGATCAAAAAATTGAATTGCATTTTCGTCGTAGAAAGCCGTGCGTGCTTCTTCAAAGGAAATGCCATGTTTCTTTATATTGGCCTTTTCCTTCCATCTGTCCCATTCAAATCGTAGCTCGCCCATATGTACATTGTACTTATAGTTGCAGGAATGTCAAGACATTACTTTTCCAACCGGGTTCAACGTTCCCCGCGTTTTTTGGAGCAAATAAAGAAGTCCCACGATGTCTCAGGCCAACAAAAAAGGCCCCAAGGAACCCCTTGAAGCCTGTAAACCGTTGAAATGGCGGAGAGAGAGGGATTCGAACCCTCGGTAGAACTTTCGCCCTACACTCGCTTAGCAGGCGAGCGCCTTCAGCCGACTCGGCCATCTCTCC
>CAZFSF010000070.1:5809-14596 GCA_964522045.1 uncultured Desulfobacteraceae bacterium | reverse complement strand
CTCCCAAATCTGAGCGAATGCTGTCTGCAATCATACCCGCTACCGAGAAAAGAGGGGGTCTCAAAAAGTACTATTAATCTCAATAAGTTGCACAATTTCCGAGACGTTCAATTACTCTTCTTTCCCATCTTTATGATTCTTGAGACTTTGCCTTCTAAGGTCTCGACCTCATCAACGATGATTCTGAGGTATTCTTTATTGGGATCATCATCGGTGATTTTCTCATTCAGTCTACGGGCGAAACCGCCCACAACCATGAGTGAATTTCTAAGCTCGTGGGCTATCCTTCTTGACATTTTCCCCAGTGTAGCAAGCTTTTCAGCGGCAACCAACTGTTGAGTCTTTTTTTTCAGATCGGCCGTCCGCTTCTTTATCTTTTCTTCAAGCTCTTTATTGAAGTTGTAGATCTCCTCGTACAGTTGGGAAATCCTAATAGCGACGCCGATCTGATTGGAAATAATATAAATTACATCATTGAAACGTTCATGGAAGTAGTTGTTTTTCTTAGAAGAAGTTACCAGAACCCCAATCGTATCTCCTTCGACTTTTATAGGAGCAACCGCAAAAGATTTGATATCTTCGCCCACTATGAGATTCGTTGATATGGGTTTATCTATCTGTTTAGCATCATTTACAATGACGATTCTGCCCGTTAGGAAACAGTCCCCTGAATAGCAGTCAACAGTGGGTTCTCTTGTTGCTTTTTCTATAAATGCATGGCTCAATCCCTTATGACTCTTGATCCTTAATTTACCGTCACTGTCCAGCAAACGGATTGAGCACACGTCCAGTCTGAATTCTTCTACAAGTAAATCAACAATGGCGTCAAGGACATGTTGAACGTGGAGAAAAGAGGAGACAACCCTCGTAATCTCAAATAGGATTCTGACCTTTTGCTCAGCCTCTCTTATTTGCCGGGAGGTTGGATCCATTATTTGGCTTGTCCCCTCTGTGTCATCTAAAAACTATTGGAAAACCTAATTTATAATGGTTAGACAAGGGTTGTCAAATATGGAACATCTTCCTCCCTTCCTGTTCAAGCTTATCGACCAGCCAGTATCCACTTGTTGGAGCTGGCTGCGGCCCAGGTCCATGAAACCGTCCGTCTCATGAAGGAACAGGAAATCACAGAGACCGTAAAGTTATATATAGAAGAGACTCAACCCAAATTGGATTCCTTGATCTCCTCCTATGACCAGACTCTGGCAAATTCCATCTCAGCGGATTGGGCAGGGTATACTCGGTTTCAAAGACTGAACACCCGGACACTGAGAGATCTTATACAAGCTGGGATGCATAGGAAGGAGAGGGTGTGGATAATCGTCCTTGATGGAATGCGCCTGGACTCAATGGGTTACGCTTTTTCTAGATATCCTGTCCGTCTCTCATTTGAAACCGAGCCCGAGATACGTTGGAGATATCTGAAATCTAACGCTGAGGCTGAGAGTTCGACGCGTAAGAGCCGATACTGTCCAGTCTGTTATGCCTCTTCTTGATTTTCCCTAATTTAGATTTCAACCTCATAGAGGACATATTCACCGGACTTGCCTTTTAATGTGGCACGATACTTTCTATGTATATCTACCACCCCTTTTATCTCTTCATTGGCCCGTTGCGAGATCAGCAGTTGTGTGCCGAAATCCTTATTTGCAGTTTCTATCCGACTTGCCAAATTAACTGCGTCTCCGATAGCGGAAATTTTATGCATCATGCCTGTATCAAAATTGCCTATAATGACTTTTCCAAAGTTTATTCCTGCCCTGATTCCAAAAGACCAATCATACATTTGATCGAGATATTTGTTAAACTGTGTCAAAGCCCCGTTCATGGCACGAACTGCATTGATGGCATCCAATACAGGGTTTTCGCTATCTTCTATTACTCCAAACAACGCCAAGATTCCGTCTCCCGCCACATCGCTGATAACACCTTTATGTTGCACAATAATCTCGTTCATCGTTTGATAGTAGCGATTCAGAACATGGACGACGTCATAAGCAGGGAAGGACCCAGCAAATTCGGTGTATTTTTCGATATCCGTAAAGAGGATTGCCAGATCTTTCTCAATTCCAAGTTTAGTCCCAGGCGCATTACCAAATTGCTTTAAGATGATTTCGATATCCAACTTATCAACAACCGGACGCCTAATCGTAACGTTCCCACTTATCTTGGTTTGGCAGGCTAATCGAACATTCTGGGGGAATCCAAATTTATCGGCTACCTGCTTTTCTTTTTCATTTCTGGGCTGGCAATTGCTCAATCCGTCCATGATATAAACCCGGCAGGTTGGGAGGGGGGTCAAGTCTGCCGTTGACTCTTGGTAAATCTTTCATCTAAATTTTGAGTTCGGTTTTAAGTCCCCAATCAGTATTCATAACATATTCTACTCTTTCGATAATACTGTTGACAGCGCCATATTTTTCAATGCACTTCCCCCGGGCCACAAAACACAAAACCCCGCTCTCCATTGTTCAGAGTAACGGGGTTTTGGACGTTCACAAACCATTTCAAATCCTCTTTTGGGGTTGAAAGAAGAAGATTTCTTGTAACGGATAAAATATGTCAGGTTGAAGTGTCTGTGTATCTCACCGGGATAATCCCTTAGCTGCATAAATAAAACGGTAAAATAAGTTTAAAACTACAAATATAGACGGCCTTCTGCCTTGGCTGAAAGTGCTGCTTTCTGGAATTTGGTGACACCACTTTTGAGGGTCTTGTATTCTTTATCCGGGTCGTACCAATCGATGGCATCCAAACCGACCACCTGACCGTTGATCATGAAGATTGCCCCAACCTGGGAATCGATCAGACTGAAGTGTTTTACATATTCCCCGATCGAAGGCATCTCCTTGTCGTAAATGGCGGCCATCGCGCCGGTGGGAGACCGAGCCGCCATCCTGTCCGCCTTTTCTGCTATGCCGTCCCAGATGGCGCCTTGGTCAGCGCGAAATTCCCCTGAAGACCTGACGGAATAATTGACCTGCTCGGTCTTCATGGCACGAAGATTAGATGACATCATCCTTTCCTGGCTGTGAAATGCTGGGCTGTCATAAGACCACCTGCCGTGCTCCACACAGCTCACCGGGATCACAATCGTGGTGTTCCCCTGAACCAGGATGGTGGTATTGACGATCCGATTCTGTTTGGCCCCTACCAGCTCTTCACCATCCAGGATAAGGATCATTTTGGGGGATTTGTTCACGACCTTCAGTTCAGGCACAGAGCCGTCACTGTTCAACTCAACCACCTCCATCAGGTTTTCGCTCAGGGCCTCATCCAGGAGAAGGTATTCCAGGCCCGAGCTATATGCTGAGAGAAGCGGGTAAAGGGCCAGATTCTTGTGAGCCTGTTTCCGGCCGACCTTAAGCTGTTCCAGGAAATTGGTTATGATTTCTTCCATGACTGTTCCTCCCTTTCTTCCCTATGTTTCTCAATCTCGTTTCAGCCTGCCTCTCCTTTTGATTCACCGGTATCTCTGTCGGATGTGCTCTCACTCATCAGAACAGAGGGCCTGCCAGTCCATTCTGAGACCGGTTTTATTGATCAGCAAGCCAAGGTCCTGAAGCCGGATGATCATCGCCTGTCTGGAGACGTTGGAAAAACCTCCTGCCTCACACATGGCAGCGGCAATGTAGGGCCATTGTTCCAGAAAGGGCTCTTTACATGGGTACCCCACTTTGGATAGGCTTTTCGCATGTCTAATCACGAGAGGTTCAGGACAGCAGGCCCTTTGAAAGGCTTCCTTTATCTCCTTCTCCGGCATGAGAAGACACGAAGCAAAATAGTCAGCCTGCCATTCGATGGGTTCTTTCGCGTTGGCAGTCGTGCAAACAATGGCCTGATTTTTCGAACCATCTCCATCCTGAGTCTTGACATATCGCCGGTGGAGGACCCAGTGCCCGGCTTCGTGGGCACAGGTAAAGACGAGCCTCCCCTCCGAGCTGTGCTCAAACAGCCTTTCATTGATGCAAACCAGCCGTGACGCTGCATAGGTCGCCCCCAGCACACCGCGGCCGCCAAAGATCTTTGAAAGATCCATGTATTGAAGGTTCAGGCCCAGGGACCGCTCAATGATCTCCTCAACTGGAATGGGCGGCCTGATCCGGTAGCCCGCCCTTCCCTGAAAGTCCTCGATGAGGGCCATGGCCTTCACAGCGATGTCTTTCTTCGATATCCAGGGCACCTTCATTCTCTTTTTCTCCCTTTTTCCAAAGCTCCAAAAACGGCATTTTTTTCACTAAGAGTGTCTTGACGGAAAACCGTAAGCATATTGGCAGGTTATATTTCAAGCGCCTCCGTCCTCGTGTTTCAGATGGCCGTACCTTAGCACAGGGCTTTGACAGATCCGGTCACAACCCAACGACTTTTTTCAGAAAAATGCATTTTTGGATATTTTTTTCGGAAAAGAGATTGCTATTTTTGTTGATAAAATGATCGTTTTTATGTTTTATTGCCTAAGATTATCTCTCACCCCAGTACCATCTCCCGGAGCTACGGGGCGGGCAGAGCTCACAGGGCACACAGAGTTTTTCTTTTTCTCAGTGATCTCTGAGTACGCTAACGACCGGAGAGGGTGGGCGAGAGGAATTATGTTTTCAGGAGGATAGGATTGCCATGGCCAGGGGAGACCAGTTAGGACGGCAGTGGAAGATCATCCAGACCCTGATATCGTCCAGGAAGGGAAAATCGGCTGCTGATCTGGCTCAGAACTTGGAATGCCATCCGAGAACAGTTTACCGGGACCTTGAGGCCCTCCAGGTGGCAGGGTTTCCCATCTACACCGAAAGGTCGGAAGGGAAGAACCTTTGGTCTCTGTTAGATACGGTCAAGCACCAAATCCCTGTCCCTTTCAGCCTCACAGAGCTGATGGCCCTATATTTCGGAAGGGACATGCTCAAGGTCTTCAAGGATATGGTCTTTTATGACTCATTAGAGTCGCTCTTCCAGAAGGTGAAAACAACCCTTCCTCCAGAATCGATCAAATATTTGAAAAATGTCGAGCAGACGCTTCACCTTAGTATGAAACCGTACAAGGAGTACGGCAAATTCAAGGAGATCCTCAACCGGGTAAATGATGCGGCCATCAACAGAAAATCGATCGAGATCGTCTATTACACCATGAGACGTAAGAAAGAAAGCAGGCGTAGGGTGGACCCCTACCGGATTTGGTTCTTCAACGGGACCTTTTACCTGATCGGTCTTTGTCATATGCGGAATGAAGTCAGGATATTCGCCCTGGACCGGATCAAGATGCTCCACCAGACAAAAGAGACCTTCGAGGTACCGGAGGATTTCAGTCTTGAGAAGTTCATGGGGCCGAGCTTCGGGGTGTATCAGGGGGAGCCTGTCCATATAAAGATATGGTTTCATCCCGATGTGGCCGGTTATATCAAGGAGAAGATCTGGCATGAGTCCCAGCAGATCCATCCGCAGGATGACGGCTCAATCATCTTTGAGGCTGAAGTTGCAGGGGCCGACGAGATCAGGTTCTGGGTCATGACCTGGGGTTCAAAGGCCATAGTTCTCGAACCGACATCTTTGAGGGAGGAAATCCGGACAGAGGCGAAAAGGATGGCAGGACGATATGAAGGACCTATTGTGGCGGAGGAGAGCCCAGCCTACGCGACGACGAAAGATCATCCCTCCCAGCGCGGTTGATCCAGATTTCAGTTTGGGCGCCCATTAAGCTTCTCTTAATTGCGTTATTGGCCAAAAACGCCAATGACGATTGTATGTTAAGGAAAATTTGATTTTCCGCTTGACTTTTTGCCAAATCATTACGATAATACACATACAGTTAATTAACCCCACCTGCGATAGTATCGCAGGTCTGCGCCCCCGCAAGGGGGCGTTCTTCTTAGAGACTCCATATGAACCCCACCGGTTGATTTTCTACATTGACGGGTTCAACCTATATTTTGGATTGAAATCAAGAGAATGGAGAAAGTACTATTGGTTGGATCTTCAGCAAATGTGCGCTCGGCTGATCCGCCCACACCAAAGCCTCGTTAAAGTTCGATACTTTACAGCCCGCATCAATCAGGCGGCAGAAGGTAAGCGGAGACGTCAGTTAACGTATCTGGAAGCGATTGAAACTCTCCCTCTTAGTGGATATTCATTACGGCACTTATTTAGCAAGTCCTCAAACGTGTTTTGAGTGTGGTCATATCTTCATCAAGCACAGTGAGAAGAAATCAGATGTAAATATTGCGGTTAAACTCATAACTGATGCAATGAACGATCTGTATGATTCAGCCATCCTCATTTCAGCAGATAGCGACTTGACGCCAGCATTAGATGCGATCAAAGCTAACTTCCCCAAAAAAAGAGTCCTACTCTTTTTCCCTCCAAAAAGAAGTTCATTGTCTTTGAAAAATGCCTGTCATGTATATTGCGGAGTCTTAAATAAGACGACGATTTCAAGAAGTCAATTGCCAGATATTGAAAAGAGCAGATCTGGTTATCCGCTTAAACGCCCCGACCATTGGACCTAATGAATTCAAGACGGGAGTAGCGAATAGTGTATCTGGTTGTTTTTCAAACTTCCGTTTATCAAGTTCCAGTTCTTACATTCGCGCCTTCGTCACCGGCATCCTCAACCCCCCCCAAACCTTGGTGCATCTCAAATCCCCCTGTGGATTTTGGGCTAATTCTGGCACAGAGTCCGGATGATCTCAAATATAACGGGTCGCATTCTCAGGGAGACCGTCCCGTCAAGGAAAAACCGTTTGATTGAACTATGTTGGTGGTCTTTTCTGGTTAATATGAGCGATTGGAGGGTCATGATAAGGCGGGTCAACGCTTGTGTAACACAGAAGCTACCATCAGGATATCTCAAACATTCAGCACCACCGAAAAGTTGAGTTATACTGCCATTCTATCAACCTTTCGATGCCAATAATTTATGTGATATCAAAAAGGTACACCATGACCAAATACAATGTTGTGAAAGAGTAATATCTGCATTGTGGAAAACATTTTCAAACCTGAGATAGCAAGTGTCCAAATATGTTTAAATCGTTTGGGAACGAACATCCCCTTTAGTCCGACTGAATATTGATGAACTCCCCGTTCGAAGTGCTAACCCTTACACCAGTCATATTCCATGTATAGAGCTGTCTTTTCGGCCTGGTCTTCTCCAAGTATCTTACTGATAACGTACAGGCTCATATCAATCCCTGCCGATACTCCTGCCGCCGTTATTAAATGACCATTATCCACATAACGCTGCCCGGAGAGAATAGTCGTACCGGGTGATAATTTTTTCAGCATCTTAAAGGCCAGGTGATGGGTAGTCGCGTTCATCCCCTCCAGTAAGCCCGCCTTTGCCAGAAGAAGGGAACCGGTGCAGACAGACAGGGTCAATTCAGATCTTTTTGAGGTCTTGGCAATCCATTCTATGAGACTTTCTTCCTTTATAAGGGGCCGGGTTCCAAGACCTCCGGGGATGATCAGAATGTCCGGCTGAGGACAATCCCCTATTGTATAATCGGGATTTACGGATAGGCCGTTTCGAGCACGGACCGGGCCATCCTTAAAGGCGATCATAGATACCTTGAACAGAGGATTTTCATTCAGTTCATTGGCGACTGAAAAGACCTCAAAAGGGCCTGCGAAGTCCAGGACCTCAGCATCGTCGAACAGCAATATTGAAACCCTTCTCTGTTTCATTTTTTCTCTCCTGCTATCCCTTAGCTCGCTCCTCACCTTCTCCATGTGGCGGAGAGCGGCCATTTGCAGTTCATAAATCTTAATCCAAATCGAGTGCCACCTTGCACTTATTGCATTTCATCACACCCCTGAAGACTTTGTTGCCGCATTCCGGGCAGATATAGCGAGCCTCTTCATCCTGAACCCATTTATCAGTACCCACTTCGCGCCAATGGGGAATGGCCCGAAGGATAACCTTCTTGCCAACTGACATTGGAAAATTTTCAATATACCGGCAGGGAAATTCATCACATTCATGGCATCCGGCGTAACCCTTCTCCTGGGTGCAGTTCTTGATTTCACACTGCCGGCAGAACACAAAAGGTTCTTCAGACAGGCAGCCGCCGCATTGAATATCATCTACCGAAAGCCTTTCAGAATTGGGAACCCGTCCCTTTCCGGTTTTACCCTGATAGAGATGAACCAATCGCTCTTTGAGCTTTCGGTTATCATCACGGTGGGCGATATAGACGGCACAGACTCCGCAATATAGACCGCAAGGGGCAATAAAATCAGGATTGATCTTCATCATTCTCCTCCTTCACATGGGTAAAGACGACCATCCTTTCTAACATGGTTAAGCATTCTTTGTCCAGAGAGCTCTCCACCCGATGAAGGATCTATACATTTTGAGTTCGCTTGCTGCTAATTTTCAAATCCTCTTTCTTTAGCGGGTTAAAAGAAGAAACCTGGTTTGGGTATGCTGCTTACTGATTTATACTTAACTACTATGAAACTCAATAGAAACTGGGCACGTTACCAGTGGCTAAGCTGTAACACGCACGCATGATAACAGACGGATTTGGCAGATACGCTCACAAATGGATGACTTTTTTTGGAAAAAGTGATCTGCGTCCATCATTTTCGGGGTGAGGAAAATGCGACTTCTGTGCTAAAATTCTGCAGGCTATCGACCAGACTTCTCATAATACGAAAACCTGTGCTATCTATGTTGTTCAGGCTTTCTAAACCATAAATTCCATTGATATCAATTAGATATATAAGTGCATGGCAATGGCTAATACCTGTGGGGTTGGCGGAAATTGAACTTCCGCCACAAACAGGAGTTTGGGTTTG
>CAZFSF010000070.1:0-5709 GCA_964522045.1 uncultured Desulfobacteraceae bacterium | reverse complement strand
GCTTTCCACTGGTTTATCAATGTGGCGGGATCGGGCGGAAATCTCTGCGAAATTTCGCTATATCGCTGAACGACTTCCGGCCTCTCTTTCAGCGTCCGCTCTGTGAAAATAGATGGTGCTGCTTTTTGGGCCGCCTCCTGAGAACCTGTAAGAATATATTCCACAAAGATCTTAGCGATCTCCTCCGACGTGCGAACAGCGTGATATCCCCCGCAATGGGTGCAGGCCAGGACCAAGCCGTGGACCCTGGAGGGATATCGAAGGGCAATCTGTTGAGCGATCATGCCCCCCATTGAGATGCCGAGGATGTGGGCCCTTGAAATGCCGATGGAATCCATCAGGGCAACGGTGTCATCAGCCATCATGGAGATCGTGCTGGCTTCATCCGATTTCTGTGAACGGCCGATCCCCCGATTGTCGAAGCAGACCACGGAGAAATGAGAAGAAAAAGCAGGTATCTGGGCATACCAGTGATCGGCGTTGCTCCCCAGACCGCGGATGAGAACCAGCGGAAATCCTTTTCCGTGAACCTCGTAATAGATTTCTATATCTCGGACAGTCTTCTTCGGCATGATCAATTCTCCTATCGTTTAACTGCTGTTTTTCCAACACACCGTTACGGATTATTAATAGTGACTTATAAACCATTCCTTGTTGACACGTTTCAGGAGGAGGACCTTGGAAACTTTTTTCTTCCCTGTAGCGATGTCGACAAAGGCCTTGGCAGTATCCTCCCCTGTCAGTTCAATATTCTTGATTTGCATGGTTACAGTTGCTCCGGCCAGATATCCCAAGACGACGTCCACGTAACTCCGGATATTTTCACGGCCTTTGATGAGCCCTCGCAGTTTAGACTGAAAGGTCGCGTCTTTTGCAAAGGCGTTGGCAATCATGTCCGCGTCACCCTCGTTCCATCCCTTCAAGTAACGATCCATGAGGAGTGCGGTAATTGCCTTCCGGTCATCCTCCGGAGAGGGGCCAAGGAGCCCCGCACAGGATATGACCAACACCAGCATGATAGATACGGACAGTGCCTTCAATAACATACCATTTTTCATAACAGATCTCCTCCATTTAAAAGGTCTCGTTTTTACACCTCTTGACTTGATCCAATCTCCCTCTCACTTCTCCCAGTAGACTCGATCCAAAACCATATTGGGTCCCCTGTACTTAAATCCTTTGAGTTCCTTTTTGAACGCATTCAGGACGGAGAAGGCCACCACTCCCAGGGGGTTGGCGCGTTGTACAAACAGTTGGGTGAGCTTTCCATATTCTTGGATCCGTTTTTTGGGATCCAGTTTCCTTCTCGCCCCCGCTAAGATAGTAAGCAATTTGGGGTCCTGCTCCATGGATAGACCCATCTGAGTCGGGTTAATCCTTGCTCCGGGGCCATAAATCTGATGGAAGATCCTCGGGTCTTCGTAGATATTGAAGCTGGTCGAAAACGGGATTTTGTGCGCGAAATAGAAGGTCTTGACCCAGGTCTGATAATCAAGGGTCTGGATCTTCAGGGTAACACCAATGCGCTCAAGCGATGCCTTCAAGATAGCAGCGATATTTCTGTAGGCCTTCTGTGTATTGTTGATGGTAAATGTGATTTCTTTTCCCACAAGGCCGGCCTCCTGAAGAAGCGTCTTGGCCTTATTTAGATCATAGGGATATCGATCACTATAATCTCTGTAATAGGGAGGCATCATGATCCCCGGAGAAACCTTCGGTTTCCCGTATCCGAAATAGACATTTTTGGCGATGGTCTCCCGATCCACGGCGTAACCGAGGGCCCCCTTTCTGACCCGCTCATCGTCCCAGGGCTTCATGGTCCAGTTGACGGCCAAGTTCACGCCACCCGTCATGGGACCCACATAAAGGGTCAACCGGGGATCCGCCTTAATAATCGCTGCGGTTTCGTGCTGAACACCCGCTTCAAAATCGATCTCCCCTGCCCTCAGGGCATTGTGCTTGGCCCTGACGTCTCGAAATGACTTGAAAACCAGGCGATCCATATACGGCTTCTCATCCCAGTAGTAAGGGTTTCGGACGAGGGTCAGGGTACCGTCCTTTGTCAGGGATTGAAACATATAAGGACCTGTACCGTTCGGATGATTCACAAAATCCTTTCCATATTGCTTCACAGCAGTGGGAGAGATGAATTTGATGGTGAAAATTCCTCCAGTAAGATACGCGATATAATAGGTCGGCTCCTTGAGGATGATCTTGATGGTGTGTTTGTCCAAGGGTTCCATCGATTGGATGATCTTCACGTCCGGGCGGTATTGGGTCTTAAGGCATCGTTTAAGGTTCCACTTTACGGCCTCGGCATCAAAGTCGGTGCCATCCGCAAACTTCACCCCCTTTCGAAGATGAAAGATCCATGTCTTGCCATCTGAGGAATGTTCCCATGAGGTGGCTAATCGGGGCTCTATGGTCCCGTTACCACCCATTCTGGCCATATAATCATGGGTCTGCATGGCGCTGAACATCACGAGATAGCCCCTTTGGGTATGGACATCCAGGGGTCGGATATCCTTCTGGATCCCCACCGTAAGCGTGCCCCCGTAACGACCCGATGCCACGCCTATGTCAGAAGATAAGAGAACGGCCAAAAGGATTACGATGAGGCAGGCAATCAATTGACATCCCTCTTTTCCCATAATCAATCTCTTCATAACGACCTCCTTTCTCTTGAGTTAGGGTTCGTGTAAAGAATCTCTCATGGCCCGTTTGTCAGGTGGCAGGCCACGAAATGATGTGGGACAGTTTCTTCAACCTGGGGTATCTCTCTCTCACATTGATCGATTTTTCTGGGGCATCGCGGATGAAACGAGCAGCCCGAAGGAGAATTCAGGGGGCTCGGCACATCCCCCCTTAGCAGGAGGCGCTCTTTGCGCAGACGCGGGTGTGCCACTGGAACAGCACTGAGCAGGGCCCCGGTATACGGGTGAATCGGATTTTCAAAGAGGGCCTCGGTCTCTGCCAATTCGACGATTTTTCCAAGGTACATAACGGCGACCCGATCACTGATGTGCCGAACCACCCCCAGATCGTGAGAAATAAAGAGATAGGTAATCCCGAACTTGTCTCGAATTTCCTCCATAAGGTTAATGACTTGGGCCTGGATCGAGACATCCAAGGCCGATACGGGTTCGTCGGCAACGATCAGCTTTGGCTGCAGGGCCAGGGCCCTGGCAATCCCTATCCGCTGCCGCTGTCCCCCGGAGAACTCGTGGGGGTATCGATAGTAATACTGTTCCGAGAGTCCCATAAATGAGAGAAGCTCTATGGCCTTCTCCCGGGCCTTTTCCTTTCCCATAAGCCGATGTGATATGAGGGGCTCTGAAATGGCGTTGCCGATACACATCCTCGGATTGAGGCTCGAAAAAGGATCCTGAAAGATAATCTGGACCTGTCGGCGGTAGGCTAAAAGTTCGGATCCCAAAAGGTTAGAGATGTCCTGTTCCCGAAAGAAAACGGCGCCTTTCGTAGGCTCGATGAGTCTGAGGATAAGCCTTCCCACGGTGGTCTTGCCGCAACCGCTTTCCCCCACCAGACCCAGGGTCTCGCCCTTGTGGATAAACAGATCCACCCCATTCACTGCCTTTATCATGGCCTTTGATCCCCGGCTCCGGCGACGTCCGCGAACAGGGAAAAATTTTTCAAGCCCTTTAATTGAAAGTATCGGTTCTGTGTCTTTATGTATCATAAAGCCAGCACCTCACGTTATGATGACCGCTTAGGTCAAACATGGGGGGAAAATTCCTGCTGCATCTCGGCATAGCCTTGTTGCACCTGGGGTGAAATCGACAGCCAAGGGGCGGATGGACCATGTCCGGGATGGAGCCCGGGATAGAGGCAAGTTTTCCCTCCCGCCTGGCCATGCCGGGAAAGGAATTCAGAAGACCCTCAGAATACGGATGCATCGGCCCGTCGAAGAAGGTTTCAACGTCGCATGACTCGACGATATTCCCTGCATACATGACGGACACCTGATCGGCCATTTCTGCTACAACGCCCAGGTTGTGGGTAATCAGGAGGATGGAGGTTCTGGAATTCTTTTTGAGCGCTTTCATAAGTTCAAGGATCTGGGCCTGTATGGTCACATCAAGGGCTGTCGAAAGTTCATCCGCAATCAGAAGGGATGGGTTGCATGCCAGGGCCATGGCGATCATGACGCGCTGCCTCATTCCGCCGGAATACCGGTAAGGATATTCAAACACCATCCTCTCCGGAGAGGGAATCCCTATGCGGTCGAGCATTGAGATACTTTCTAAATGGGCTTCCTTTTTACTCAGGTTACGGTGAAGCCGGAAGATCTCGGAGATCTGGTTCCCTACGGTGTAAACCGGGTTAAGAGATGTCATAGGATCCTGAAATATCATGGAGATCTTGTTTCCTCGGATCTCGGTACGCAACCGGTTACTTGAAAACCCCAGGAGGTCCATTCCCTCAAAAAGGATCTCCCCTTCAACGATTTCCCCAGGGGGCTCCGGGATCAATCTGAGAATTGATTTAGCTGTCACGGTTTTGCCGCAGCCGCTTTCCCCAACAAGACCGAACACCTCCTCCTTTCCGATGGTGAGGCCCACGCCGTCTACGGCCCTGACAAGTCCCTCTTCGGTGTAAAAATAGGTTTTGAGTCCTTTGATCTGGAGCAAGGGATCTCTCATCACTTTAGCCTCGGATCGATGGCATCACGAAGTCCATCTCCCAACATGTTGATACCGAGCACCGTCAATAGAATGGCGAGCCCGGGAAAAATGCCGAGCCAGGCGTTGAGTTCCATCAGGGAGATGGCATCCCTCAGATCCGATCCCCAACTGGCTGTGGGGGGTTGGGTCCCCATTCCGAGAAAGCTGAGGGAGGCCTCGGCGATGATGGCCACACCAATGGATAGAGAAAGCATTACCAGTACCGGGGCGAGACAGTTTGGGAGAATGTGTAACAAAAAAATCCTCCATTTCCTGATGCCTAAGGCCTGGACCGCTTCAAGATATTCGTTTTCCCGGATGGACAGGACACTGCCCCGGACAATCCTGGCATATCTCGGGATGTAGACGATCCCGAGGGCAACACACACGTTTGTGGCGCTTGCGCCTAAAACGACCATAATCATGATGGCTAACAAGAAAACCGGGAAGGCCAGCATAACATCCATGAGACGCATGATGAGCTGATCTACCCAGCCGCGGAAATAGCCGGAAACAAGGCCTAACGGAACCCCAATGGCAGTGGCAATCAGCATGGACACAATCCCCACGTAAATGGATATGCGGCTCCCGTAGATGATCCGGCTGAGTACGTCTCTGCCGAGCATATCGGTGCCCATGGGATGTTTCCATGAAGGGGAAAGGAGCTGGGCATCAGGGATCATCTCATTGGGGCCGTAAGGGGCAATCCAATCCGCAGAAACCGCACAGAGAATCACGGCTAAGAAGATGCACAGGCCAAGAACAGCGACTTTGCGCTTCATGAGTCGCCTCCAGACGATCAACGCCATACTGTCCGTTTTAACAGGTTTCATTGCTTTTTGTCCCGGTGTCATACCCGTATCCTTGGATCGAGAAAGGTGTAAACGACATCCACCACGAAATTTGTAATAATGAAGCCGGATGCAGCCACCACGCTAAAGGCCTGGACCATGGGATAGTCTCTCTGAAGGATGCCGTCGATCCCGAAAGAACCGATTCCAGGGATGGCAAAGAGGCTTTCGAC
>CAZFSF010000069.1:0-14633 GCA_964522045.1 uncultured Desulfobacteraceae bacterium | reverse complement strand
TAACAAGTTAGTATACAGTTCCGGATAAATCCTATCTGGATTTTTTACTCGACAAAAAATGGGCCAGATTTTCCAGGTTTTTAGCCGGATAACATAAAAAAAGAGGTGATATCCGGAAAACCGGATAAATTGTTAGGCTGAAAATCCCTTCACAAATTCTGCTGCTCTATGACGAGCTGTTGGTTAAGAGGGCTGTGTCGGGACTGTCCCATTTTCTTTGCAAAAAGTGGTTGAGGTATTATTTGGACTTTTGCCATAAATACCGCTTTGTGAGCCATATAGAAGGGAAAATCCTTCAAGTTTTTTAAACAAATTGAAAGATAAAAAGCAGAATGAAAACCAACAGAAGCAAGCCGCTCATGCAATATCAATTATTTAGTGCCCGAACGAAAACCAGGATTTCTTGTTCAGATCAAGGAAGGCGAAAAAGACAGTTTTCCTTCAGGCACTATTTGCGAAATCAGAATACCTAATTCTAACAAAAAAGGCAATAATAAAGCAAGAACAATAAATAAACGTTTGCCGCCGCCAAATACAATTGAAAAATTATTGACCAAAGCTGATTGGACATCGGTTTATAATGACTTAGATGCTGAGATCAAAATCACGAAAAGAGGCCCCTTGACATGTAAGTCAGTCGCTGAAAAAAGGAGATTTTCATTGAAATTGAGTATGACGATATCGTCGATCTTTTTTGCCGAAAAAAATTCATGTGTTTGATCAAACTCTTTTGCTTTTTGCATTTTCGGGCCTCCCTATTTCATGTCTGTCTAAATTACGTTCTCCGCTGGCTGGCCGGAAACCTCGAAGACACTCTTCCTTCTTCCAAACCCCCTGCTATGATCCGCCCTGGCTTGTCCCGGGCTGGTCACCGCCCCCGCCCAATACCGCATAAAGTCTTACCTGGTTGGCAAACTTGGCCAGGTGGAGCCCGATAAGCACCTTCTGCTGCGGATAGAGGGATTGCTGCGCAACCAGGACGGTCAGGTAGTTGTCGATTCCGTTTTCATAGCGCTTATTGGAGAGCCGATATGTTTCCGCGGTCGCATTGACCAGGGATTGTTGCGCGGATACCTGCTCGTTTATGGTACCCTGCACCGCCAGGGAATCGGCCACTTCCCTGAAGGCCGTCTGGATGGCTTTCTCATACTGGGTCAGGGCAATTTTCCGATCGGCTTTACTGACCCGTAGAGCGGCCCAGACGCGGGCGTCAAAAATCGGCAGTACGATCTGCGGCGCAAAGTTCCAGGCACCCGAGCCGGATTTAAACAACCCTGAGAGCTCTGCGCTTGCGGTTCCCAACGAGGTGGTCAGGGAAATGCGAGGAAAAAAGGCGGCCCGGGCCGCGCCGATAAAGGCGTAGGCCCCCTTGAGCCGATGTTCCGCCGCCACAATGTCAGGCCGGTTCAGAAGCGTCTCCGAGGACAGACCCGGAGATATTTCCTTAAAGGGAGCGACGCTGCTCAGGTCTGCCGGCAGGAGATCTTCCGACACCGGAGAGCCGGCCAGAAGGTTCAAGGCATTTTGATCCTGCGCCGCGAACTGTGTGAAGCGGGGGATATCTCTTCGCGCCGCATCCACCCGGGTTTGTGCCTGACGAAGATCCAGTTCGGTCTCGAGACCAAGTTCTAAACGTCGTTTAACAAAATTATAGTTGGCCTGCTGGGTTTTAAGGGTGGATCGGGAGAGCTTGAGGTTTTCCCTGTCCGCAGCAAGGGTCAGATAGGCCCGGGCAACCTCGGCTACCAGCGCGATCTGTGCGCTGCGACGGGCCTGATCCGTGGCGAGGTATTCCTCTAAGGCCCGATCTTTCAGACTGCGGATACGGCCGAAGAAATCGATCTCCCAGGAAGCAATGCCCAGATTGACACTGTATTGTTCCAGGGTCAGGGCCTGCCCGAAGCCATAGACGTCGGCCAGACGCTGTTTACTCCCACTGGCGTCCACATTGACCACGGGGAACAGTTCTGCCCGTTGAATGCCGTAGAGGGCGCGGGCCCTTTCCACATTCAGGGCGGCAAGCCGCAGATCAAGGTTGTTATTCAGGGCCATTTCAATAATTTTTTGGAGCGATTTGTCGGCAAAAAAATCCTCCCATTTAAGCTCCGGAACCGTCGGCGCTCCAGGCATGGCACGCGTGTCTTTGTAAGCGGCGCCCTTAGGCCACTTGTCCGGGATCGGCGCTTTGGGCTGTGTGTATTTCGGCGCCAGGGTGCAACCGCCCAGCAGAAGGACTACTCCGACCAGTAGAATCAACGGTTGTTTATTCATGTGATGGACCTCCTGACGTACTTTTATCAGCGTACTTCATGATTACACTCTTTCGGTGTTTTCCTAATGCCTTATAGATCATCACGTAAAAGAGGGGCGCAAAGAGCGTGACCAGGAAGGTGGAGGTCACCATGCCGCCCAGCACTCCGGTGCCGATGGCATTTTCCGCCCCGGCCCCCGCTCCGACCGCAATGGCCAACGGTAAAACGCCGAACCCGAAGGCCAGCGAGGTCATAACAATGGGGCGCAGCCTTAATTTGGCCGCTTCCAGTGTCGCTTCCGTCAACCTTGCCCCTTCATCGACCCTGGCCCTGGCGAACTGGACGATCAGGATGGCGTTCTTGGTAGTCAGGCCCAGGATGGTCAGCAGGCCGATCTGGAAATAGACGTCATTCGGGAACCCCCGCATACTCGAACTGATGAGGCCGCCGATGACCCCGAGGGGCAGGGTCAGCAGAATCGCGATGGGGATGGGCCAGCTCTCATACAGGGCCGCCAGAACCAGGAAGATCACAAAAATGGAGAAGGCATACAGGATCGGCCCCTGGGCGGTTGCCATACGTTCTTGATGGGAAAGTCCGGTCCAGTCAAAGCCGATCCCTTTTGGCAACTTCGAGACGATTTCTTCCATGGCATCCATGGCCTCGCCGGAACTTCTTCCCGGTGCCGGCTCGCCCCAGATGTTGATGGATGGGAAGGCGTTGTAACGTTCTAATTTGGGAGAACCCAGGGTCCACCGCCCGGAGGCAAAAGAAGAGAACGGAACCATTTTGCCCACGTTGTTGCGCACATAGAGTTTTTTCAAATCCTTCGGCAGCATGCGAAAGGGGGCATCGGCCTGGACAAAGACCCGTTTAACCCGACCGGCCTGGATAAAGTCGTTGACGTAGGCGCTGCCGAAGGCCGCTGCGATGGTGTTGTGGATGGAACTGATGGGAACCCCCAGGGTCCCGGCCTTATCCCAATCCACGTCGATCCGATATTCGGGCACATCTTGCATACCGTTAGGCCGGACCCTGACCAATCGCGGATCCTGTGCCGCCATACCGAGGAGCTGATTGCGGGCCGCCATCAGTTTCTCGTGTCCCAGACCGCCGCGATCCTGCAACTGAAAATCAAACCCGGTGGCAACGCCTAGTTCAATCACCGCCGGCGGCGGGAAGGCGAACACCATGGCGCCTTTGATCCTTGAAAAGGCCCCCATGGCCCTGCCGGCAATAGCCTTTACTTTCAAGTCCGGCCGGTCGCGCAGCTTCCAGTCCCTGAGTTTGGCAAACCCCAGGCCCATGTTCTGCCCCTGGCCGCCAAAACTCGTACCTGGAATCGACATGAAGGATTCTATTCCGTCTTTTTCCCGCGTCAGAAAATAATCCCTGACTCTGTTCATAACTTTCTCGGTCTGCTCCAGGGTGGAGCCGGACGGAAGCATGGCCTGAACCAGCAGTAGCCCCTGGTCTTCATCCGGGAGATAGGCGGTGGGCATGCGCTGGAACAGATACCCCATGGCGCCCACAATCAGCAGAAACAGGAACAGATAGCGCAGTTTTTGGGCCAGTACACGACCGACCAGTTTGAGATACAGGTCTCTGGCACGAAAAAAGAATCGGTCAAACCACCTGAAAAAGGGTCGTAGGAAAAAGATGGCATTGTCCGCCGGTTCATGTCCCTTGGGCACCGGTTTAAGGAGCATCACACAGAGCACTGGGGTCAGGATCAGGGCCACGAAAACCGAAAGGAGCATGGAAGCGATAATAGTCACGGAAAACTGGCGGTAGATGACCCCGGTGGAGCCGGGGAAGAACGCCATGGGGCCAAAGACCGCCGAGAGCACCAGCCCGATGCCGACCAGGGCGCTGGTGATCTGGTCCATGGACTTGGCTGTGGCTTCCCGGGGAGAAAGTCCTTCCTCACTCATGATCCGTTCCACGTTTTCCACCACCACGATGGCATCGTCCACCAGCAGGCCGATGGCGAGCACCATGGCGAACATGGTCAGCATGTTGATGGAGAATCCGAAAAGCCCTAAAACCCCGAAGGTCCCCAAAAGCACCACCGGCACGGCTATGGTCGGGATCAGGGTGGCCCGGAAGGTCCCCATGAAAAGATACATGATCACAAAGACCAGCAGGACCGCCTCCAAAAGGGTCTTGACCACCTCTTCAATGGCCACTTTGGTAAAGGGGGTGGTGTCGTAAGGATATACCACTTTCAGGCCGGGGGGGAAATATCGGCTCATCTCTTTTAGTTTCTGTTTGACGGCATTAGCCGTATCCAGCGCATTGGCGCCGGCGGCCTGCCGGATGGCCATAGCGGCGGCGGGCTTGCCGTTGTAATCGGAGATGATATCGTAACGCTCGGTCCCTAATTCCGTCCGTCCGATGTCTTCAATGCGGACCACGGAGCCGTCCGGATTGGTGCGAATGGGGATGGCGGCAAACTCCTCCGGGGTCTGGAGCAGATGCTGGACGATGATGGCGGCGTTCAGGCGCTGCCCTTTCTTTGCCGGCGCCCCGCCGAACTGGCCGGCGGAGACCTCCACGTTGTAGGCCTTGAGCGCCATGATGACATCTTCCATGGTTAAATTGTAATTGGTGAGTTTATCGGGGTTGACCCAGACCCGCATGGCATACTGGGATCCAAAATTATTGACTTCCCCCACCCCCGGTACCCGGGACAGTATCCTTTCGAGATTGGACTGGGCGTAGTCGCGCAAGTCTTCGCCGTCCATGCTGCCGTCTTCCGAGATCAGCCCTACGATAATCAGGTAGTTTCGGGTCGACTTGCTGACCTTAACACCGGAGCGCTGGACAACGTCGGGGAGATTGGCCATGGCTAACTGGAGCTTGTTCTGTACCTTTGCCCAGGCGAGATCCGGATCAGTCCCGGGGGCAAAGGTCAGCTCGAGGCGGGATGCGCCGGACGAAGAACTGCTGCCGGAGAGGTAGAGCATATCCTCCAGACCGGTCATCTTCTGCTCGATAATCTGGGTCACGGTGTTTTCCACGGTCTCGGCCGAGGCCCCGGGATAAAAAGAGTCAATGGCGATGGAAGGAGGCGCAATAGGCGGATATTGCGATATGGGTAGATTGTAGATGGCCAGACCGCCGGCCGCCATCATGACGATGGCGATGACCCAGGCGAAGACCGGCCGGGCTAAAAAGAATTTCGATAGCATCAGACGCCTCCTTCGCTTCGCTTTTGAGGTTGTGCGCCTGGGCCGGCCAGGGGTCCATGGTTGTTTTGAGACTCTTTAAAAGGGGAAGCCTTCACCTTCGTGCCTGGCCGCAACATCATAAGCCCCTCGACGATCACCCGGTCGCCGGGAGCAAGGCCCGCCGAAACGAGCCATTTGTCGCCCATGGCGCGGTCAAGGGTAAGCGGGCGGAAAACGGCCTTACTTTCAGCATCAACGACCAGTGCGAAGGGATTCCCCTTGTGGTCGCGGGAAACCCCCTGCTGGGGAACAAGAATGGCCTGTTTATCAAAGCCTTCTTTAATCACCGCCCGGACGAACATGCCCGGCAGAAGGTCACCTTTCGGATTTGGAACGACCACCCGAAGAATGACACAACCGGTTGTCTGGTCCACCGTAACATCGCGAAACTGGAGCGCCCCTTCCATGGGATATGCCGTGCCGTCCTCCAGATTGAGTTTCACCTTGCTCTGTTTCATTCCATCGTGATTAAGGTGGCCGCCCTCCAGGCGGTGCTTCATGCGCAGCAGTTCGGTCGTGGATTGGGGCACATCCACGTAGATGGGATCCAGTTGTTGGATGGTCGCAAGCGGGATGGGCTGATAGGCCGTTACGATGGCGCCCTCCGTTACGTTGGATCTGCCGATACGTCCTGTGACTGGCGCCAGGACGCGACAGTATCCCAGATGGATGCGGGCCGTCTCCACCGCCGCTTCCGCCCGATGGATGGCGGCGTCGGCTACCGCCACGCCCTCCTTGTCGCTTTCCAGCTTCGCCTCTGCGGCCCGCAACGTTGCGGCGGCGACATTGGCGTCGGTTACAGCCTGGTCCCGTTGGCTGGTGGAAACGACTTTATCCTTGAATGCATCCTCGAATCGCCGGCGGTTTTTCCGGGCGAGTGCCAGGGTGGCCTCCACCTGTGCGACGCGGGCAATGTCCGCTTTCAGGACGGCCCGCACCTGGTCGGCTGACTCCCGCATGACAGCGAGATTAGCCGTTGCATTGTGCAGTGCCGCGTTAAAGGGTGCCTCATCGATCTGATAGAGCGCCTGGCCGGCCTTGACATCGGAACCTTCCTCAAACAAACGTTTCAATATCAAGCCGCTAACCTGGGGCCGGATCTCGGCGACACGAAAGGCGGCCGTGCGACCCGGCAGTTCAGTGGTCAGCATGACCTTTTGGGCTTGGACCGTCACCGTGGCCACTTCCGGAACAGGGGGCGCCGGCTGGGATTGCGTCGACCGGTCGCAGCCTGCAAGCAAGAAACCGCCTAACAGGGCTGCCAGAACCACAATACATCTAAGGAGTTTATAAATTGTTCCATCGAGTTGCATCGAAAATCCTCCAAGTATTGATAATAATGAGCGGATCGAGTTCCTTACGTCCCACAAATAATCACGGGTCAACAAGCCCTTTAAAGAGAATATTCAGGATGACGTCCGGATCTTCCGGATAAGGGTGCCGATCAGGCGCTTCAAGCCAGAGAAAAAGGAAAGCATTGCAGAGGCTGTCAAGGGCAACGGCCAGCTGGTAGGGATCAGCGATCTTTTTAAACCGTTTTTTTTTCATCCCGCTCGCAAAAACAGTGGCGAGCGTCTCCAGAAATCGCCCATAGCGTTCCCGGATCTCAAAATCAAGTCCTGCCCTGACATTGAAACTTGCCCCCCTGGTCTCTGCAAAATAGAGACGTATCATTTGAACGTTGGCGGCGAAAACCTCGCCTTTGGCCCTGGTGTAATTCCGGATTTTTTCAATCTCATCCCCCGGCCCTTCGATTGCCGCAGTGAGTGTGCGGTGAAACTTGTCGGACTGCTCCAGGACAAGGGCCTTATAGAGATCTTCTTTGTTTTCAAAAAACTTGTACATGGTTCCAACGGCAAACTCTGCCTTTTGAGCAATCTCATTCATGGATACATTATGAAAGCCCTTCTCTGAAAAGAGTTCAAGGGCAGTTTCAAGGATCTCCTGACGGTGTCTCAGGAATTCCCGCTCTTTTCTCGGTAACCGTTTCTCCTCCATTTCCCTCCTCGCAAAAGACTGCGTCATGAAATGTATTATTAGTTCAAAATATGACGCATAATTCATAAAGTCAAGTCAAAAATAGGTCCGGCTCCAAAACCACTAAAAACATCGATTCCCGCTGAAATCAAGAGAGCATTTCAGACATAAGGAGGCCTGCTCGTTGAGGGCACAAAAAAGGCCCCGCGTCTTGATGCCGCGGGGCCTTCACTCTTGATATGGATTTTTGCCCTACTGCTCTGCGCCGTACAACTCCTTGACCTTGGCCCTGTCAGGCGAGCCATCCTCAAGGACGGGAAGATTGGCTACGAATTCCACGTATTGGGGTTTTTTAAACCTTGCGATCCTCTCCCCAACAAATTGGATTAACTCCTGTGGCTCTAAGGCTTCGCCCTCTTTCAACTGGCAAACCGCCTTGATCCCCTCTTTCCACTTGGGATCAGGGACACCGAAGACCACGGTTTTCTCCACTGACGGGTGTTCAAGAACCACCTTTTCAACCTCTGCCGGATAGACATTCTCGCCCCCCGGCTTGATCAGTTCTTTCTCTGCCTTGCGCCCCGCATACCAGAGGAAACCATCCTCATCAAAGCGTCCCTGGTCACCGGTATGGTGCCAGCCCTCCCGGAATGTGTATTCATTATCCTCAGGGAGATTCCAGTAGCCCTTGAAGACCATGGGGCCTTTCATGGTGATTTCACCTACTTCTCCCACAGGGACAGGATGCTCATAGTCATCAACAAGCCTTACTTCTGCCAAGGGGAGCATCCTGCCGGCTGAACCGGGCCTGTCGTTATAAGCGCCAAAGGTGGCCACGCAGGATGTTTCTGTCTGGCCATACATGCAGTAGAATGTTCCACCGGTTATTTCCTGATATTTCTCGATCGTATCCGGTGTGTCCAACCCGGCCGAGACCCTCAGAGTGCTGATGTCCTTGCCTGATTTTTCATGTTCCTCAAGGACGGATGAAAGAATCGGCGCAAAGGTAAACATCATTGAAACCCTTTTTTCTTCGATCATCTCAACTGCCTTTGCCGCATCGAATCCGCTCATATTGACATTCATGATCCCTGCGTGAAAACTTGATGTTACCATGAAAAGGCCACCCACGTGAAAAAGCGGCAGGATATTCAGATGCACGTCCTTTGGAGTGAGATTCAGGAGATAACCAAAATGCATATCCGCACAGAGCACATTGCCATGGCTCAATAGGGCGCCCCTGGGTCTGCCGGCCACAGCGGCCGTATGGATAATAACAAATCCGTCATCAGTAGAAACCTCAGCCCCATCAAATTCATCTCCCTGGTCCAGAAGGGCCTGGAAATCTGAAAACTCACCCCCTTCAGGGCCTAAGTTGAAATATTTTTCCACTGAGGGGAGCTTATCTTTCAATCCCTTAATATTGTCCTGAAATTCCTTGTCTGCAAATACCAGTCTCGGTTCGCAGTCATTCAGGTTATACCCCACCTCATCGGCAGAGAGTCTCCAGTTGATGGGGAGCATAATGGCACCCAGGGCCGCGGCCGCACCATACAGGAGAAAATATTCGAGGCTGTTCTTTCCAAGAGCCCCTATCCGGTCACCCTTAGTAATCCCTGCCTTCCGGAGCCCGCAGGCAAGGCTGTCCACCTTTTTCTTGTACTGAGAAAAGGTCAGGGTCTGGCCGTCATCCACCTCAAACCATGCCTCTTTATCGCCAAAACTGACAGCATTGCGGTTTATCAAGTCATAGAAAGTAAAATCATATAGTCCCATAGTCTCCCTCGCAAAAAAAATCGGGGTCAGCCCTTGAGATCTGACACAGTCTCCTGACTACCCAAAAACGTGTCACAACAAGGTCTAACCCCTTGTGTCAAATGTAAAGGTCCCAGTCCTCAATCACTCTAAGGGTATCTTATTTTAATTGGGACTGCCTTAACGACCCCACCGGCCTCAAACACGAAGGCCCCGTCCTTTAAATCGATCGGGAACGACATGTCCGGGAGTCCAAGCCACCATTCTTCAACTTTCTGCCAAGGCTTATCACCTCTCTTTGCGGCAAGTTCTTTTCCAGCCAACAAAAATTTAGCCCAAGTCGTAGTAGCCGTAAGCGTTACATGAAGCACCTTTGAATTTGTTTTCCCTGCCGGTATCCACTGTGGATTATTATCATTGACCACACGTAAATCATAATCTTCAAAGAACAGGAAAAACTGAGAGGAGGTTAACTCCACCGGAAATTGGTTTGGGTTGGTAATTTCAAATACGAAATCCAGCGTGACCGGCGAAGATCCTCCGAATTTCGGGGCTTTACCCTTGGCCACTTCTGCTTTGCCATAATGCCAGAAGCCTTCCCAATATGATAATTGAATAGAGTCAAGTGTAACCTTCGGTGCAATAAAATTTTTCTCAGTCGGCTTGACCTGCGTAGTAACGCAAGACATCAAGGTGACACTCAGGCAAAAAATAAGCACTGTCATCAAAACCAGTTTTTTCTTCATAGTAGACCTCCATCTTTGTAGTTCAGCTTAACCACCTTTTTCTTCGCTTATAATGCTTCACATCGCGAAAGCTCTTTTTACCACCAGCACCCATGCCGAGATAGAAATCCTTGATATCTTCGTTCTGGCTCAATTTCTCAGAGGGATCATCCATCACAATCCTGCCGGTCTCCATGACATAGGCATAAGGCGCCACGGTCAGGGCCAGCTTAACGTTCTGTTCCACAAGAAGGATGGAGATTTTCTCCTCTTTATTGAGTTTTGTAACGATTTTGAAGATTTCATGTATGAGCATGGGGGCCAGGCCCATGGAAGGCTCATCTAACAACACCAATTTGGGTTCGGTCATCAAGGCCCTTCCCACAACGGCCATCTGCTGCTCACCACCGCTCACAAACCCGGCGGTCTCATTGCGTTTTTCAATGAGCCTCGGGAAATAGTGATACACCATCTGGAGGCCGTCCTTTACCGAGCCGGTCTTTCTCAGGTGCGCGCCCACCTTGAGGTTTTCCTCAACGGTCAGGTGTTCGAACACCTTCCGGCCTTCGATGACCTGCACAATACCGGCCTTGGCAATCTTCGCCGCCCTTTCGTGGTCGATACGCTTCCCTTCATACTCAATGGCGCCATCGGTCACCTCGCCATCTTCCACCTTTAAAAGGCCGGAAATGGCCTTGAGGGTCGTGCTCTTGCCGGCGCCATTGGCTCCCAACAAGGCAACGATGCCCCCCCTGGGCACCTCAATGGAAACGCCCTTGAGCACCAGGATGACCTCATGGTACTTGACCTCAATGTTATTGATCCTCAGTATTGCCTCTGATCTCTCCAAGACCCTACCTCCAGGGGTGATGTTTTCGGTTGCTTACCATCCTAACCATTTCGTTGCCCATTGCTCGGGCCATCTTTTTTTCAGGTCCACGTCCTCCACCACCTGGAATTTGCCGCCCTTCCATTCCTGGACGCGACACCCGGTGGCAGCCCGGTGATCCGTTGCCGTATAACTGATGGGCGCAGCGCCGAGACCGATGTCAAAATTGCGCATGGTTTCAAAACCTTCCTTCATAATCGCAGGGCCACAACCTTTCTTGGCCAAATCAACGCCCTTCTTATCGGCTCTTTTAAGGGCCTCCCATAGAACTAATGCATCTCCCCATGCCTGGACCGTCCGGTTGAGCCTCTTGTCTATGGGTACGCCCGGGCTGTATTGCTCGGCCGATGAAACCACCAGATCCATGTTCTTGACATTCTGCCCAAAGAATGCGCAGGGTGTGGCCCCCATGACCCCTTCTGCCGCCTTTCCGGCTAAGCGGGGCAGGTTTTCATCAAAGCCCCAGTTATTGACGATCCAGTTCGCGCCAAGGCCGAGGGCATAGGCATCCCTCACCGTTGCCGCGACCGACATGGTGGTGTTGCCGTGCCAGACCACATCCGGCTTAAAATTCTTCAGAGCCATGATCTGGCTCTTGGTATCCAAGGCAAAGAGCGACACGTCCTGATCCGGACCAATCTCAAAGCCCAAGAGTTTGGCCTGATCTTTTATGGCCTTGATCGGTGAGGAGCAGTAGGGTGAGGCAAACATATAACAGCAGGCAAATCTCGGTTTTCTCTTGCCAAAATCCTTATGTTTAGGCCATTTCTTGTCAAACCAGGCGGTGATAGCGGACCTTGCATTGGTTGAGTAGTCAGATGAAAAGAAGAGGTTATAAGGTGTCTTCTTCGGGTCGGTCAAATGGGCCGAATAGGATGCAGACACATAAGGGATCTTATCCTTGTTGACCGTGGGTGAAAGTGCCTCAGTATCTCCGGTCCCCCATCCCATAATTGCAATATTTCCAAGTCGTTTTAAAAGCTTATACTTTGTGATAGCTTCGGGGATACGATATCCGTAATCAAACCAAACGAACTTGATCTTTTTTCCGTTAACGCCTCCATGGGAATTGATGTACTTGAAGGCATCTGACATACCAATGGCATAGTCTTTGCCCACATCCGAAGTGGCCCCGGTCGTATCCATGAGACCACCGACCTTGACCCGCTTGGCCACGGCAACAGTCGAAAACCCTGCTAAAAACGCCAGAGCCAAAAACACTACTAAAATCTTTAGAAAAATGTTTTTCTTCATAGATTATTCCCCCCTTTGCAATAATGAGAATCTAAGTATTAACCACAGTTTACAAATGAACCTAAGATTTACCGGTTAGCTCCTTTCACCCCCTTTCGAGTATAACTTCAATTGTTAAGTTGTTGAGTCGTTAAGTTGTTGAGTTGTTGAGTCCCGCCCCCGGGATTAGCACGTGGTCCTGTATTCAGCATCGTGGATCTTGCATCCAGTATCCAGCATCCAGTATCCAGTATCACGTAGCCTCACTAATATGAAAACGGCCACAGGTTAAAATAGTTCTTCGCCTGCCACCAACGATAGGCAAGTCCGTTTGGCTCATAGATCAGAAAGGCGCAGATAGCGAGACCGAAGGCCATGTCCTTAATATAAGCGAAATCAAAGAGGATCTTGGGGTAATACTCGGCCAACGGAATCGCCCCCATCTGGAGCAGTTCCATGACAAGCACCATAAAGACGGACCCGAAAATGGCACCCTGTATGGAACCGACCCCCCCGATCAGGATCACCCCCACGAGCCAGAGGGACAAAAACCACTGAAAGTGTTCAGGGCTCAAGGCAGCGGTGTTACAGACCCAGAATGCGCCGGCAACACCTGCCATAAACCCGGCCACGAAAAAGGCTAACAGCTTGTACCAGACGATATTGATGCCAAGGGCCTCTGCCGCAATATCATTATCCCTGATGGCCACCCATGCGCGGCCCGGTTTGGACCTGAGCAGGTTGGCCAAGACGATCACCATGAGCGTGAGTATAACCGCCATCACAAAATAAATCTGCGTATCATTTTCAATGACCCACGGCCCGATCTTGATGGTTCCCGGGGGAAGAGAAAAGGCCTGACCCCTGCCGCCTATCTGGCTGACATATTGAGTCAGGATAAAATCAACGGTAATAAACTGGGCCGCCATGGTGGTCAGGATCAGATAGAAGCCCTTCACCTTGACAGAGGGCAGGCCAAATAGGACGCTCCAGAGCCCTGCAACAATGCCGGCCGCAATGATGCTGATAGGATAGGCGAGCCCCCAGTCAATAAGGAACTGGGGCCATGGGAACTGGAGGATTAACATGACACTCGTATAGGCCCCAACCGCAATAAAGGCGGCATGACCCAAGGTAAGCAGACCGGCATAACCGATCAGGAGTTGAACCCCCAATGCGCCCATGGCCGTATACCCAATCATGGAACCAACGCTGATCCAGTATCCATCAGCAACGAGGGGTATGCCGATGAAAACAACGGCGAGGAGCAGAATCATCTTCCCCTTTAAAAAATTAGTCTGCCACCACCCCTGATCTTCAGCATAGTTCTGGTGGTAATCACCGCATGGCAACCATACACTGGACATAGGACGACCTCACATTTTGAGACCTTTGAAGAACGTCCCCTTTCGCCCAATCTCTGCGTTGCATTCGAATTTTAATCCTCGAAATATCCAATATATTCCTGTGGTTAAAATTCTCATGCGCCTTAATCTTGAACGAAATTGAACATTTTTCAAAGGTCTCATTTGATTTATTTAGGAATTCAGGAATTTAGGGATTAAAAAAGAGCAATTCCTCAATTCCTCAATTCGAAATTCCTTAATCCTCAAACCCTCTCAATCCTCTCCCATCCCCACAGGCCGTAAGGCTTGAACAGAAGGAAGACGGCCATAAAGGCAAAGGGCACGATCTCTTTCACCCCGCCGGGAAAATATTGATCAAGATAGGTCCCTGAAAAGTTCTGGAGCAGACCGATCAGAATGCCGCCGACAATAGCTCCCGGCACGGAATTGAGCCCACCTAAGACCACGGCTGGCAACACCAGCAATCCCAAATAACCCACAGAGATGTTGATACCGTTGATGTTTCCAAGCAGTGCCCCGCCCACACCCGCGCTCATAAATGCAATGGCCCATGCGGCAGCATATACGAACCGGGCGCTCACCCCTAATGAGAGGGCTGCTGTCTCGTCATCGGCAGTAGCCTGCATGGAAAGCCCCCAACGGGTGTATTTGAAAAAACATACAAGGACGATCAGCAGGACAATAGCCAGGATAAAAGACCAGAGATATACCGGGGATATCATGAGGATGCCGATCTTGATCGGTTTGATTTCAAAGATAGGAGGCGTGAAAACCCTTGTGTCTGATCCCCAGATATATCCGATAAGTCCTTTTAAGAAGAAGGAGATCCCCACCGTCACCATGATAACGGCCAAAATGGGCTCTCCGATGAGCTTGTCCAAAAAAATACGTTCGGTCAAAAACCCTAAGACAATTCCCACAAGCAGGGTAAGCAGCACGGCCGGAATAAAGGGAATTCCTATCTCGTAAAAGGTATAGGTCACGTAGGCCCCGATAAGGGTCAACTCGCCCATGGCCAGATTGAGGACACCAGAGCACTTGTAGATAAGGACCCACCCCAAGGCCACTAAGGCATATATGCCTCCCACCAGAATACCTGTGGTCAGGCTCATGAAAAACAGCTCCATTCTTTTCCTCCTTCCTTTCTCCTTACTGCCTACTCCCTACTGTTTACCGCCCTCTCACACGTTGATCTTCTGGAT
>CAZFSF010000068.1:3296-14886 GCA_964522045.1 uncultured Desulfobacteraceae bacterium | reverse complement strand
TGAGGGATGATTGTCGATTGACAAGAGGGAGAAAACAGGGTAACTGATAGTTTTGAACCTTTGAACCTTTGAATCTTTGAACGGTTACGAAAATGGATACAACGGATAAGCATAGATTGAGGATACAAAACTGTGTCTGGACCATTATTGATGTGCACAGTACTATAAACAATGAGTATGAAGACGAAGAGTTTCTTTCTCAGTTTATCGGTTTAGATGAGGCGATAGAAGCGCTCGATATGAGCCTGATTTCTGAAGGGGATATCTTAATGGTTGAGCAGGCCACCAACGCCCTTCTAAGGGAATTCAGTGCCCTTTTTGAAACTGGAATGTTCCGGCCTGTTTATGGACATATGTTGAATTGACGCAACCGTTCACAGGTTCAAAAAAACTTTCAATCATTCCCGCTGAATCGGGATTTCTCTCCGAGCCGGAGGCCGTTCCGCTCCAACAGTCATCAATCCTTACCTCACCCCTGCCGGGTCGACCTTGCAATCAAGGATCTTAGCGCCTTTTACCTGCGCTAAAGTAGTTCTCCATTTCGCCTTCAATTGATCGATCCTTTTTAGCTTTCCCACGGCCCAGAGCGACCCTCCGGCCCCAGCCCCTGCAAACCTCGCTCCGCATCCGGCATCTTCCGCCTCTTTAATCAGTTTCTTCGTGAAGGGAGTAAGGGCCTCGGGTGTTATTTCCCTTCTAATGGACATCTCTTCCCTTAGCAGGCTGGCAGCGCGATTCCAATCCCAGGTTTTAATGGAAAGGCCTAACTGGCGAACAATTTCGTTGGCCTTTATCCATCCAGGCCTTGTCTTACCCGAGAGGAAACCCTTGATCCACCGGCGATTTGTTTTAGACGAGATATGACTTTTTCCACTGTATGCCACCAAAAGGCGCTTTGAAATCTCTCTCCTGCCCTCCCCATCGAGGAGAGGGGTCTTTTGGAACGGGGCGGTTTGATTTCCGTAGCGCCATTCCCATTGATGGACACCACCGTAGACCGCAGCAGCCTGGTCTTGAATGCCGCAGTTGCCACCACTGATACCATCCTCAAGGTGATATGCCAAATGAAGGATCTCCTTATTAGAGCAGCCTTTATTGCCAAGACTTACGGATACCTTGGAAAGCGCCTTGATCAGGGCTACTAAAGCCGTACTTGATCCACCTAAGGCCGACCTGACAGGAGATTGAGAATCGATCCTCACCTCCAGGCCGTGGAAACCGAAAAAAGAGATAGCCGCAAAAAAGAGGCCGAATGGAGAATCAAAGGGAAGCCGATCGATGGAAAAGATCTCGGGCTGTGCAAAACCGATTGAACTGATTTTCACCTTACCTTCTTTATAAGGGTACAGTCCTGCCGAGGTCCTCAATGTAAGGGCGATGTTAACAGTAGTTGGCTGTATTGCCTCAAAGGGAAGGGCTAAGGCCTTGATGTCCCAGGTTCCTCCCGAGTCAGCACGGCACGGAGCTGAAGCTTCAACAGGTCTTTGGACAAGCAGATCTTTAACCGGGATCATTGGCAGAGTCCCCCCTTTCTTCATTCAGATAGAGGCTTGCCATAAATAGCCCTGAGATGGTTTTTCCGTCCGCTATCTCACCCCTATGGACCATTCTAACCGCTTCATCGAAGTTAACCCTATGCACATGAAGGATCTCATCCGCGTCCAGATCTTGGCTGGCAGGGGTCAGATCGGTTGCAAGGAAGATATGGATACGCTCATCCGAGTACCCGGGAAGAGGAGTAATTTCTCCCAATTTCTGCCATGCCTTGGCCGAGAACCCGGTCTCTTCAATCAACTCTCTTTTAGCGCAATTGAGGGAACTTTCGTTGGGGTCCAAGGTCCCGGCAGGGATTTCCCAGATAAAACTTCTCGTTGCATGACGATATTGTTTGATCATCAACAGGGTGTTGTCTTCCGTGAGAGGAACAATCGCAGAGGCCCCGGGGTGCCGGATTATGTCAAGATCAATAGTAACGCCATTCTCTAAAGTTACGTTTTCTCTGACAAGTCTGAATATACTCCCCTTATGCAGGGTAACACTTCGATTTATTGTGGTGCTCATAGTCGTACCTCTTGGTCTGTGCGGTTTCACCTCAAATTTTAAGATCTTGGCAGATCGGAAAAGACTTCAATCATCGCCTGTAACCATGGGTACAAAACGGACAAGCATCACCTCTTCGGTCTTGATCCGTCCCCCTCTCTTGACACCCCGCACTAATTTCTGAACAGCCCCTGCCCTTCCCACCGGAATAATCATGCGGCCCCCCTCCTTTAGCTGTTCAACCAATGGCCGGGGGATCTGTTCCGGGGCGCATGTCACGATTATGGCGTCAAAGGGGGCCTTTTGAGGCCAGCCCTTATGGCCGTCTCCTATCTTGATATGGACATTCTTATAACCCAGCTTTCCTAATGTCTCTTGGGCCCTTTTCCCTAAGGCTTCGATGATTTCAATAGAATATACTTCATTGATTAATTCCGCCAAAACGGCGGCCTGATATCCGGAGCCTGTGCCTATTTCAAGGACCTTCTCCCCTGGCCTCAGTTTAAGGGCCGCTGTCATGAATGCCACAATATAGGGCTGTGATATGGTCTGGCCCGCACCGATGGGGAGCGGATGGTCGGCGTAGGAAAACGCCCTGTTTTTCCGGGGCACGAAAAGGTGCCTCGGGACCTTTCTCATCGCCTTTATGACAGCTGGATCATTTACCCCCCTATCAATGATCTGCCGGTTGACCATAGCCACCCGAAGACGGGTAAAATCCATCTCTTCCTGGGCCGAGCATGTTGAGAAACTCAACAGAATCAGAATCAAGAATAGCGGATAACAAAAAAATATTTTCATGATTGGATAAAAATGCCCATGCATAACAGGTTATATTCGTTTCGGGTAAGAGGGTGCCAGGCGGTCAAGAAAATTGTCCCTGTCCTGATTGTCATTAAATATCTTTCTGCATTCTATCCCACGGATGATAATGTGGTACAGAATACCGGGGGCATCGAGGCGGGCTAATCTTGGCATAAAATTTTTGTTATCAGTTTCTCATCATTTGGTCAAGTTATTTACTTATTTGTGGATGTCCCCTATTCTCAGAATCTTTGCTAAATTGCTGATGCTGACTTACCTATATCATCCATCTGCTGGATTTTCCAGGTAAAAGGTGAAGATTAGATACGTTAATCTTGACAAGATGTGGCTGATATGAGACAGAATCTTACTGCAAGCAGCCAATATTCAGCATCACTTCACATCCCTGGCCCGGACCGGGGCGGGCAGATAGTGAAGCTCTATAAGGCAACAGGGGAGGTAACTCTCAAATTCAAGTTGCCGGGGTTTTGAGCGGTTCTTTAAGCATATCGATTAGCCACTAATCGCACGGATTCCCACAGATATTATCAAAAAATTAGTGTTCAATCGTGTAATGCGTGGCAAAAAAACCCTGTGATCTCTATGGGCTCTGTGAGAGAAAAAAGAGGGGGGCGGTTTGAAATTTTTGTTCTTGGAGCCATTTTTCGGGGGTTCCCATCAGGATTTTGCCGAAGGGTTGATTTCTCATTCGCAATACAGGATTGACCTCATCACCCTCCCCTCTCGATTCTGGAAATGGAGGATGCGGGGCGCTGCACTATACTTCCTCAAGAAAGTTCCCAGCCTCAATGAGTACGACGGCCTTATTACAAGCGACCTCATGAGTCTCTCTGATTTCAAGGGGCTCACAGACCCATCCTGCCCCCCCGCATTAGTCTACTTCCATGAAAACCAGCTTACATATCCCCTGGCCCCCGGGGAAACCATCGATTATCAGTTCGGTTTTACCGATATCACCACCGGCCTTGCCGCACAGCGCATTCTGTTTAATTCCCAGACCCACTTTGATGCCTTTTTTACGGCCCTTCCAGGGTTTCTGAAGATGATGCCCGAATACCGGCCCCACTGGGTGATTGATGAAGTCCTTTCAAAAGCAAAGGTCCTTTATCCCGGATGCCGGTTTCCGTCCGAGGAAAAAGTGCTCCACTTTCCTCAATCAGGGCCCCCGCTTATCATATGGAATCACCGTTGGGAGTTTGATAAAAACCCGGCTGATTTCTTCCGGGCCTTAGATGGGGTCCTTGACCGCGGTCTCGATTTTCGTCTTGCCCTCTTGGGACAGAATTTTCAGGTTGTCCCCAAGGCGTTCATCGCTGCTAAGGAGCGCTATGGGGAACGAATTGTCCAATACGGGTATGTGGAATCAAGAGAAATGTATCTCGAGTGGCTGAAGCGGGGGTCTATTGTCGTCAGCACGGCAACCCAGGAAAATTTTGGAATCTCGATTGTGGAGGCAATTCGCCACGGGTGTATCCCCCTGCTTCCCCATCGACTCTCCTACCCGGAGATCATTCCCGAATCTTTCCACAACGATTTTCTTTACAAGGATCAGAATGACCTGCTAAAAAAGCTCTGTGCTGTTATATCGGACTGTTCCCGATACAGGAGTGAGGCCGAAAAACTCTCCCGCGAGATGGGACGTTTTTCGTGGGACAAGGTCATAACAAAGTATGATGAAGAACTGCGGTGTCTCGCGCAGTCAAATTAGGACCACCCAGAAGAGCCAATTTTTATATTAGACAGGATTCACAGGATTGATTAGATCTATTGCTTTCTCTGTTTCCGGAAGAAACCGAGAAATGGCTATCCCACTTTCAGCGGGGAAGTTAAGAAGAAGGAGGTAAGTTATGGCAGCTAAAGTTTTATTGGAAGGATGTTTTCCACCGATTCCCACACCCTTTGACGTCAACGGCCGGGTCGATCATGATAATCTGGCGCTGAATCTTGAAAAATGGCAGAAGACACCACTGAACGGGTTTCTCGTTCTTGGATCAAATGGTGAGGCCGTGTTGCTCAAAAGTGAGGAAAAGCTTGAGACCTGGAAAACCGCCGGTCAGGCCATTGACCCGGATCATCTCTTTATCGCCGGGACGGGGTGTAACGCCACCGGGGAAACAGTGGAACTCACTGAAAAGGCGGCCTATCTCGGGGCAAACGCGGCCATGGTCGTTACACCTCATTACTATAAGCCCAGAATGGATCATAAGGCCCTGGTCGGGCATTATACGGCCATTGCAGACAGATCGCCGATTCCGATCATCCTTTATAATGTCCCTGCCTTTACAGGAATCGACCTGAGTGCAGAGACGATTATTGAGCTTGCCCGACACCCGAACATCATAGGGCTCAAGGAGAGTTCCGGCAATGTGGTTAAAATGGGAGAGGTGGTTTACAAGTGCGGCCATTTCCAGGTACTGGCGGGTTCAGGGAGTTTTCTCCTCCCGGCCCTGACAGTGGGGGCGGTGGGTGGTGTTATGGCCCTTGCTGCGGTGGCGCCCCATCCCTTGGCTGAAATTGTGGAGCACTTTCAAAATGGAGCCATTGAAAGGGCGCGTGACATCCAGCTCAGGCTTATCGCGGCCAACGCGGCGGTAACCTCCCGTTTTGGAATTTCGGGACTCAAGGCGGCCTTGGACATGATAGGGATGTACGGCGGCCCGGTGCGCCCTCCCCTCCTCCCCCTTGGCAAAGAGCAAAAGGGAACCCTTGAGGAAATTATGAGGGAGGCGGGGATTTTGGAAGGGGTTGAATAGATCTCGGCAGGATGATCAAATACCTAAGAAGGCAGAGCGGAAAATATCGCTCTGAAGGAGCTCCTGGCCCGAGCCTTCCTGTGTGATCCTCCCGGTCTGGAGTACATATCCACGATCGGCCAAATCCAGGGCCTCACGCACATTCTGCTCCACTATCAGAATGGTGATACCCTCTTTCTTGAGGCGGCGGACCGTATCCAAAACCTCGTCCACCAAAATGGGGGCCAGACCTAAGGATGGCTCATCCAACATGAGGATCTGGGGGTTTGACATCAATCCGCGGCCGATGGCCACCATCTGCTGTTCGCCCCCTGAAAGCGTGGATGCGGCCTGCGCACGGCGTTCCTTGAGCTTAGGGAAAAGACCATAGACAAACGCAAGATTCTCCTGAATCTTTTGTTTCTCTTTTAGGGTATAAGCCCCTAAAATCAGGTTTTCTTCCACAGGGAGTGGTCTGAAGAGCATCTTCTCTTCAGGCACATAGATGATACCCCTCCGAACGATCTCTTCTGTGCGGAGTTTTTGAATTTCACGTCCCCTGAATATCACCCTTCCTTCGAAAACACGCTGAGACCCCATTATTGCCCTGAGGAGGGTGGATTTTCCGGCCCCATTGGCGCCCACCACGCATACGGTTTCGCCCTCTCCTACTTCAAGGGAGACCCCGTGCAGAACCGGCAGGCCGGAATAACGCACCTTGATATCTTCAACCTGGAGAATATGCTGGGTCATAAATGCAAGTGCCTAAAGTGAGCTAAAGTGCCTAAAATGCCTAAAATGAACTAAAATGCCTAAAATTGATGTTTGTTTTTTATTCGATGTTGAATGTTCGATGTTGGACGTTCATCTTTTTCTACCACTGCCTACTCCCCACTGCCTACTCCCTACTGTCCCACCCCATGCTCCTGCACATACCTCTCACCGAGATAGGCCTTGATAACGCGCGGGTCTTTTGAAATCGCCTCAGGATCCCCTTCGGCTATCTTTTCCCCGTAGTCCAGGACGATCACCCTGTCACTGATCTTCATGACCAGTTCCATCACGTGCTCGATGAGCATGACGGTTATCCCCATATCATCATGCACGTGCCTGATGCTGGCCATTATCCCCTCTATTTCATTGGGATTCAATCCCGCGGCCACCTCATCCAATAGCAGAAGCTTGGGGTCGGACCCGATGGCCGTGGCCATTGTCACCAATTTCTGGGCCGCCACAGGGAGTTCATTCACGAGATAATCTGACAGATCGTCTATGTTTAAATCCTCTAATATCTCAGTGGCACGGGCCCTTGCTCGGGAGCGCAAATGGGTCCTCATAAAACATCCGACCATGACGTTTTCTATTACGGTCAGGTCTCCTGCAGCAACATAGACCTGAAATGTCCTGGCTAAACCGCGCTGTGCCACCTCATGGGCCTTCAGCTTGGTGATGTCTTCCCCGGCAAAAACAATCTGCCCCGAAGTAATCGGGTAAAGGCCTGATATGCAGTTAAAGAGAGTAGTTTTTCCGGCCCCATTGGGTCCTATCAGACCAACCAACTCACCCTGTTCCAGGGTAAAGGAGATATTGTCGTTTGCCATCAGACCACCGAAATTCTTGGTCAGGTCATGGACTTCTAAGAATGCCATTAACTCCGCTTCCTCCTGCGGATTTTTTCTACGATGCCCCAGACACCGCGGGGTTCAAAGGCCGAAATAACCATAATAATAAGCGCGTAAAGGATCAGATCTATACCCACCAGACCGGCCTGGGCCCCTAACCATTCCTTGAGGTAACTCTTGAGCGGGATCAGGATCCCTGCGCCGATGATCGGTCCCCAGAGAGACCCTGCCCCCCCCAACATAGCCATGAGGGCGATCAGGATCGAGATGTCCAGACTCATGGTGTCTTCGGGCTCTATACTCTTGATATAACAGGCATGAAATGAGCCCACCATGCTGACAAAAGCAGTGGCAATGGCATAGGTCTTGACCTTGGCCCAGTGCACATTGATCCCTAAGGAGCGGGCCACATCCTCGTTGTCCTTGATGGATCGGAGCTGAAAACCTAAGCGCGATTTTCGAAACCAGTTCATATAGAGGATACCCATGAAGAAAAAACCTAAGATGACATAAAAATAATAGACGTCCTCCTTAAAGATGAGCCTCAAAAAATCCGGTGGGTGGTACTTAATGGGCGAGATCTCCAGACCCCTGGCCGCCCCTACAAAATCCCAGACCTCAAAGATGTCCTTTAGCACGAGGGAGGTGGCAATGGTGGCAATGGCGAAATAGTGCCCCTTCAGGCGAAAGAGGGGATATCCGATGATGAAGGACCAGATCACTGAAAAAAACATCCCTATCGGCATGGAGACCCAGAAGGGTACATCCCACAGGATCAGCATCACGGCCGTGGTATATGCCCCGATCCCCACGTACTGGGCCTTTCCAAGGTCCACCTGGCCCCCGTACCCGCCAATGGTATTCCAGCCCATGCCATATAATGAAAACATGAGAAACTGGATCATGGTTGACATTGCAAAAGAGGAATGGGGAAAGAGGGGAAAGATAATGAAGGCGATGCCGACAGAGCCTGCAATGATGAGATCGAGACGGGGGAAATCGGAAAAATCGAGGGCGTTTTTTATTGCTTCCATCCAAACATCCCCCTTGGCCGAAGCACCATGATCACAAAATATGCCACATAAACCCACATATACTTGAAGGATGTCATGGGGATATCCATCATCCAGTCTGCCTCAAATGTATAGGTAAAAAAGTCCCAGAATCCCGGCAGTTCGGTAATCATACCCACCACAAGTCCGGCAAAGAAGGCGCCCGGGACGCTCCCAAATCCCCCTAACGCCACAATGGCAAAGGCAATCATGGTGAACAAAAGCCCAATAAAGGGATTGACCGACCAGAAATTCACAATGAGGGCGCCGGCTATCGTAACAGTGGCTCCACCTACTCCCCAGGCCAGGGCGTTCATCCTTTCAGTGGGAATGCCCATATACCGGGCGCCTTGAGCATTTAAGGAGGTGGCCGTCAGGGCCTTCCCTACTTTAGTCCGGTTCATCATGAGCCAAACCGCTACAAAGGCCGCCACCGAAAGACCGGCGCATGCCAGTTTAGTAGCCGGGACAATGACCCCCATCCCTATATCAAAACTCTTACCCACTAAGATGCCATGATGGAGGGCCCTGTCTTCAGAGCCAAAGATGAGAAGGGCCAGATTCCTCAGAAAAAGCATAAGCCCGAAGGTCCCTAAGAGTTGAGCCACCATTGGGCCTCTTAGCAGAAATTTTACAAAACCGAAGTAACAGATAATACCCAGCAAGAATCCTACAACTCCTGCCACTGGCAGGGTAAAAAGCGGGTCTATGCCCAAACCCTGAGCAGTCAAAAGACCGGTATACATGCCGATCATCAGGAATTCGCCATGGGCGAAGTTCACGATGTCCATCACCCCCCAGATGATGGTCAATCCCAAGGCAACCAAGGCCAGGACCATTCCGATCAGCAAACCTGCGAATAGGGATCCTATGAGGATGTCCATGATGAGCTATAGATCCTCCGGGAATAAAACACCCATCCCCCCTCCAGCGAAAACCCGAAAGAGATGGGGGGCATGGGTATTGGAATCACGAACAAACTAAAATCCCGCAAAGGGGAAGATCATATCTGCTGAAGAGACATCAAAGGGATAGACGATTTCCAGGCCGATCTTACCATCCTTTCCCTTCTGGTACTGGCCGATGAGACCGGATCCAAGAACATTCTGGCCCAACTCATCCCCTGAGGTAGAGAACTTGATCCCTTTCCAGGGCACCACCAATTCTTTCCCCGGGATATAAAGGGCATTTGCAGCGGCCTGTATATCAGCCGGCTTTGTGGAGCCTGCCTTTTCAAGGACGGCCACCCAGGTCTGGAGCCCTGTAAAGGCCCTGGCGGAGGCGCCTCCAAGATCGTTGCCGGTTTTCTCTTTATAGAGCTTATTGACCTGCCCGGCCAACTTCTTGATCTCCACCACCTTGGGGAGAAACACGGTCCGGGTCAGGATCCCGGAGATGCTGTCGCCCAAGGTGCTGCGGAATTCGGGTTTTTCAAAGCCCGCGTCCTGTCCCCAGATGATCTTGGGCTGGGCCTTCTGGGCCTTCAGGGTCTTGACCATGAGGATAGCGTCGGAGGTGTAGGATGCAAAAAGCATCACATCGGCCCGGGATGCCTTCAGGGAGCGGACCTCGCTTGACAGGTCGGCAGATTTTGCTGCATAGAGAAGAGATTTTTTCAGCTTAAAGTCATATTCCTTTGCAAATTCCTTTATCAGCCCTGATACATGCGATCCCCACTCCGTCTTTTCACAGGCCGATGCCAGGTTAATAATCTCCTTTTTTGGAATGGCCTTAACGCCCTTAACCTTTCCCTTGGTCAGACCAACTAACAGCTCAAAGAGATCCTTGGTAAACCATTTGTCATGGGGCGTGGTTCGCCAGAACCATTTGAATCCGCGCTTGGTGAGCGCGGGAGACGTGGAAGACCCGTTAATCATGGGGATGCCATACTGCTCGCATACGGCGCTGACGGTCTTGGTCACAGAGCTGAAATAGCACCCTAAAATCCCGTCCACCTTATCATCCAGTATCAGCTTCTTGGCTAAGTCCGCGCCCAAGGTGGGATTTCCCTCATGGTCCTTAAAGATGAGCTTGATCTTGGCGCCACCCAAGCTCTTGACCCCCTTGTTCTGGGCCATGGTCATCGGTAAATCGGCCATGCCACTGTTTGCGATCTTTGCAGCCAATTCAGCGCCGGCCCTGAGCTCACGACCCGCTGCTGCCGCACCCCCGGTCAGCGGATATATGACGCCGATCTTGACCTCCTCCAGGGCTAATGCGCCGGAAGGCGCAATAAACCCAATAATCGCCAGCACACTAAGGACAACCATTCCTGTTCTCAACATTGATTTCATCTCCATACCTCCTTTGTTCGGGCAAAAGCCCCTTGGAGACCTCTGCAAAACACCCGGTTTCGAAGGTCTCCATTGATGAATATTAGAGCCTCCCTGTATCCATCATCAGGAAAGCGGCAAATTATAGCTTGATCCGTTGAGATAGCAAAAAAAATATAGAGGAACCGGCTATTCATGTCAAGTCTATGGTGGGAAAGATCAAAACAGGGTAAGCTGCTCATCCCTCATATCCGACACAAACATGTGCCCGGGGGCATGGGTAATGACCATGGGAAGTTTGGCTGACAGAACAGCCATCTGGCTGGTCACGCCACAGGCCCAGAACAGGGGTATTTCCCCTCTCTTAATGGTAACCGGCTCTCCGAAGTCCGGATTGTCCAGGTCGCTTATCCCGATCTCATCGGGTGAACCAAAGTGGACAGGAGCCCCGTGGGTGAGATGAAAGCGGGTCGTTACCTGGGTAGCACGTATCACCTGTTCCGGTTTCATGGGCCTCATGGTGACAACCAACGGCGCTGAAAAGGGGCCTGCGGCAATACAACTCCGGTTTGTTATGTACATGGAAACATTCTTATTTTCTTCCAGATTCCTCACCGGGACTCCGGCAGCTATCAATGCGCTTTCAAAAGAGAAACTGCATCCAAGGAGGAAACTCACCATATCATCACTAAAAAGATCGCCCACACTTTCTACTTCTTCCTCCAGTTTCCCGTCCTTATAAACCCTGTACAGGGGCAGATCGGTCCGCAGGTCAGCGCCCGGGGCGATTTTTGGCTCCCACTGGCCCGGCTCTAACACATCCAAAATGGGGCACGGTTTGGGGTTTCGTACACAGAAGAGCAAAAAATGAAATGCCGCATCCCGGGGCAAAATAACGAGGTTCGCCTGGACATATCCTGGAACCGCTCCGGTCGTGGGTGTTTTCCATTTCCCCTCCCTGATAAGCTCCCGCAGACGAGATGCTGTTAGATCCCTGCTCATAATTACGTCCCCACCTCCGTACTCTGGTCACTCTCAATGCCTAA
>CAZFSF010000068.1:0-3196 GCA_964522045.1 uncultured Desulfobacteraceae bacterium | reverse complement strand
TCAAATTACCCCCTGCTCTCTTGACAGTCAAGGCAAAATCAAAGCGGTCTTTCTAAAGGGAAATGACAGGCTGCCTGCACATGGCCCATATTGCGGAGTTGGGGGACCTTTTTATCGCAGACATCTCGCCTCCCCTGGCAGCGAGACGCAAAGGGGCATCCGGCTGAATATTCTCTACTGTTGCCCCTGTTCAGTTCTGATGAAAACGCTCCCCTGACACTCTCAATCAGGAGACGTGTGTAAGGATGGCAGGGCTGATTCAAAATTGAGGAGGCGGGTCCTCTCTCAACCATTTGGCCTTGAAGCATAACCCCTATTCTGTCACTAATTTTACGCACAAGACCGATGTCATGGCTGACAAAGAGCATGGTCAGACCCTTTTCAATCTGGAGGTCCAGGAGGAGCTTCAACACCTTTGCCTGGACGCTTGGGTCTAAGGAGCTGGTCGGTTCATCTGCGATAAGGAGCTTTGGTCCTAACACCAATGCGCGGGCAATACAGACGCGCTGTAGCGCCCCCATGTTCAGTTCATGGGGATAGCGTTCCAAAAAGGCACGATCCGTCGAAAGGTGTACATTGGCCAAGCATTTCTTTACCCGCTCCACGCGCTCACTCCTTTCCAGACCTACGCTGTGGATATCTAAGGGTTCTGCCACAGTTTCCAGGACCGAAAACCGATGGCTGATCGATTCTGCCGGATTTTGGTATATGACCCCGATCCGCCTGGCCAATGATTTGTAATCCTTTTTAATCCATTGATCCATGTCACGGCCTTCGAACAGACGAGACCCCTGATCCGGCCTTGTTACCCCTGCAGCGGTCATGGCCAAGGTCGTCTTGCCGGAACCTGTTTCACCGACCAGGGAGAAGATCTCGCCGGCTTTAAGTGTAAGGTCAACCGGACAAAGGGCAGCGACGGAATCGTATCCTTTTTCCACACCCTTAAGTTCAAGCATATCAACAATGCCCCGGCGGAGACAGCGTACCGTGTGGGTGCCAGCCGGTTCAAACCGGACCCGACCCTTCTGACATGCCTCGATAGCCTGGGTGCATCTCTGCCAGAAGAGGCACCCGGCAGGCGGGGCATGGCCGTCTTTATGGCTTGATTCCGGGACCTGGATATGGGAATGGAGATAATCTGTCACATCTTCATGCCCGTGCTGGTGTATGGTCCTGTAGAAGGCATCACCCCGAATCCCGCCCAAGTCCCTGGCGCTGTTCATGGCCGGATAGGATCTCTTAAGGGCCAGGGTGTATGGGTGGAGCGGGTTTGAAAACAGCTCGTCTGCAGGAAGGGTTTCCATGATCTGGCCAAGATACAAAACGGCCATGGCGTCAGCGCTCCGGACCGCAAATTCCAGGTCATGTGTAATCAGAAGGATGGCCTTTCCGCGAGACCTCCCCTCTTCAATGACGCGGGAAACGATCCCCTTGGTCAAGGCATCTAAGGCCGATGTGGGTTCATCTAAAATGAGGATATCCGGGTCTAAGATCATGGCCATGGCAAGCAGGACCCGTTGGACCTGTCCGCCGCTGACTTGGTGAGGATACCTCCCAAAACACTCCTCAGGGAGACCCATCTCTTCCAGGACCTTTGCAGCACGGCCCCTTGCCTCATCACTACCTACTCCCCCATGCTGGATAAGGGGTTCTGCAACCTGGTCTATTATCCTGTGGGCCGGGTTAAGATTGGCCGCACCGTTCTGGAAGACCATTGATACGCTTTTCCAGCGAATCGTGTTGAGTGCCGTTTCATCATTGGTGTCTATCTCTTGACCATTTAATAGGATGCTTCCTCTTTGCCGGGCATTATTTGGGAGAAGACCGAGACAGGCCTTCCCCAAGGTGGTTTTACCGGAGCCTGATTCTCCAACCAATGCCAGACATTTCCCCTGATCGACTTTCAGATTCACATCTTCCAGGGCCTGAATCGTATGGCCTCCATTTCCATAGGCAACATCTAAGTTCTTGATTTCAAGGTTCATGCGGTCTTCTCCACCAGTACCTCTCTGAGACGAGGATCCACCACCTTTTCGAGACTGATGGCAAGGAAAGTGAACCCCATTATAATTAGGGAGAGGCAAAGGATCGGCGGCATCAGCCAGTTCCACCAGACCTCCATATAATAGTATTTGAGGGCGTAGGCGATCATCATGCCTAAGGATTTTCTGCTGGGATCAAACAGCCCTAAGAATGCCAGGGACGCCTCCATAAACATGGCCATGCGGGTCTTGGCGGCAAACCCGATCAGGTAGAGTGGAAACATCTCGGGGATGAGATGGCGCCGGATAATATGCCAGTTCCCCCCGCCCATTTGCGAGGCCGCCCTGATATGAAGGCTCTCCCTCAGACTGAGGGTCTGTGCCCTGATCGCCTTGCCGATGGTTGGCCACATCAGAGAGGCTAAAATAAGGGCTAAGATGTAAGAGGCAGGCTGAAAAAGCGCAGCCGTCAGAATAAGAATCATGATCGCCGGAATCGCTAAGATGATGTCGGCTATCCTCATCAGAATTGCGTCCACAAAACCGCCGAACCATCCGGAAATCGCACCTAAAAGCACACCGATTCCGAGCGCTGTGAATCCACTCAAGAGACCGAAGGCCACCGTATTTCTGATGGCATAGAGAAGCTCGGAAAAAATATCCTGCCCCCCATCGTTGATCCCCAACGGGTGCATTGCCGAAGGAGGTGATATGGGGGTAAAAGAGATATCCCAGGGGTCGAACGGGGCCAGAGGAGGCCCTAACAGGGCAAGGCCTGCGAACAGCAGGGTAAGGCTCAGGCCAACTAAGAACCATGGATCCTGCCAGAGGTCTCTGCTCACATTAATGTGCATTTCCAATCCTTGGATCAATGATCCGGTATACGCCTTCCATCCCTAAGATAACGCACAGGACAATGAGTGAAGAGAAGAGGACCACTGCCTGAATGACCGGCAGATCGCGGGCCTGAATCGCATTAAACAGGAGTGTCCCCAATCCGGGATAGGAATTGATCCTCTCCACCACCAGGGCGCCGGTAATCATAAAGGCAAGACGCAATCCGAACCGCGTCACAATGGGCTGCAGTGCGTTTCTGGCGGCATGGGCATATCTGATCCGCCGGGGAGGGAGCCCCTTTGCCCGAGCGGTTTCAATGTAATGGGCCTTGATGACCATCATCATGCTGTTTCGGGTCAAGAGGAAATTTCCGGGGA
>CAZFSF010000067.1:0-15034 GCA_964522045.1 uncultured Desulfobacteraceae bacterium | reverse complement strand
TGAGCTTCCGGTAACGAAACTCCGAGGCGAGTCCTACCTCTATGTCGATCTCTGTCAGTTTTTCAAAGATATATTTTCCAACACACGCTGCATAATAAGATGTTCCGCAGGCCACAAGGACCATGTGTCTGCATTCCTTGAGCTTGTCCCATACAGGCATGATGCCGCCGAGTTTCGGGACACCCTCTCCGGGCTCCAGTCTCCCCCTGATAGCGTTCCTGATGGTCACCGGCTGCTCATAGATCTCCTTGAGCATGAAATGAGGAAAACCGTTTAACTCCGCATCTTCGGCCCTCCATTCTACTGTCTCAGTGCTCCGTTCTATAGGTTTCGCCTGTGCCGTGGATATGGAAAAATCATCCGCAGTCACTGTCGCGACCTCATTTTCTTCGAGATGGACCACCTTATTGGTATACCTTACCATTGCCGCAACATCCGACGCAACAAAATGCCCGTCATCACTCACTCCGATAATCAGGGGGCTGCCTCTTCTGGCAACGACAATCTCACCGGGAGCATGTCTGTGAATGACACCAAGGCCGAAAGTACCTTCTACCTGGGACATGGTCTTTCTGACGGCATCGCTGAGACTGCCGTCGAAATTCAACGCTATCAGATGGGCCAAGACTTCTGTGTCTGTCTCGGACCTGAATTGGGTCCCCTCTCTTTCGAGCTTCCTCTTCAGGTAATGGTAGTTCTCGATAATACCATTATGGATGACGAATACGTTTTCATCCTGGTCTCTCTGGGGATGGGCATTCTCCTCTGAAGGTTCGCCATGGGTGGCCCACCGTGTGTGGGCAATGCCGGCAGTGCCTTTCATCTCCAGGCCGTTCACTTTGCTTTCTAATTCAACGATCTTCCCCACTGCCCGGCTCCACTTGATTTCTTTTCCATCCTGAATAGCCAAACCTGCCGAATCATAGCCCCGGTATTCAAGCTTCTTTAATCCTTCAAGAAGTATGGACTTTACATCCTTATTCCCCGCATAACACACAATACCACACATATCAGATTCTCCCTGATCTTTTGAGACCTTTGTAAGGAATTAAATTTTATAATAATCATTTAAAAGAATATACAACACGAATCAGTCTTTTCACCAATAAAATCGAGTCCTCCTGAACCCTGAAATAGGAGCCCTTCCTGACCGGTGCACTGTTGCCTGCCTATCCAATCGATTGTACAATCGATTGGAAACTCGTCATAAGCGCAGCTTATTAAATTTCCTTTCATCTCTCCTGCTATCAAGATCCAATGAAGTACCTGCTCCGCTTAAGCCAACATACTTTAACCTTAAACCTTCATAGTCGGAAACAATCTTTTCAAGCTCGGACATCTTTAGACCTTGCCTATATCGTCTGATCAATTTTTTCCCGAATATTGTCTTTAATTTGTCCCTTGAACTCTTCCTGTATAGTTTTCTAAGATTATATGCTTCATCGATCCTTTCTACCGGGATATTCTCTAAATTCGCAAAAGCCATGCTTGTTATCCTGAATCCAACTCTTCCGTCTTCTCGAACATCTTCTTCGTCGATATAATCATTAGGAAATATATTATCTGGCACCATTTTAAAAACCGGTCGTGGGAATAACCTGTAATATCTCTTTAACAAAGATTCCTTCACAAGTGGATATATCCATTCATACTCATTATATAACCCCCGACATATTCCTATGAATTCGGACACATCCTCTTCTCTTGTCGTAGGAGAATCCGAAGTAACAAATAGGGCATATTTTTCTCCGGCATGGTTATAACCAGTCTTTACATTGTGCCCAAAACTCTCTTTTTGCTGGATAAGTTCAATATTACTGTTCCCTGATAATAAGTCAGGATTAATTTTTTCCCTCATCTCCTTTTTAGGACCAACAACTATGATTCTGTCTATCTCTCTTGTGTTCCTTAGTGTGTTTAATATATATTCTACCATTGGCTTTGGCTTGCCACCTACACCTCTCATTATCTTTATATCTTTTAGTGATTTATATCCTCTCCTGAAATACCATTCTCTATAGGAAAATAGATCCTCCAACTGGCGCCAGAACTCTTTAAAAGAGAACTTTTTTATACCCCCTGCTAAAACTACTGCAACTACTTTTTCAAAAGTCATCATTTAAGAAAACCCACACCCTTATCTAATATCTTTATTTTCATACTCATAATCATAATCAAACATCTCTCAAACGGGCTGTAAAGGATTATGATTACGATTACGAGTATGATTATGAACGTTTAACGTACTGTTGAATAATTTACGTCAAGTCGCCGAAGTCAGAACCAACGCCTGGGTTTTTAATGGCCCTGGTTTGACATAAGAGTTCTTCCCGTGTGTAGCATTCGTGACTTTAATGCCTATGGAGGCACCGGTCAAGGGTCTTCTCGCATTTCCGAAATATAGCCTCACGTAAAATGACCAGTGCGTGCTTCCAGACCTGCGGGATAAACAAGGGACACAGTATAGATGAGCCCGTAAATACCATTTTTTTCAGGCGATTGCGATCCCAAAGGAATTTTCCATAGGGAAACCCCCAAGAAGGATTTGCCTCAGCTCGGAGTTATATGGTAGGTGAGGATAAGAGGAGGATCTGTCTTGACAATTGTGAACAGAGAGGGCCTTGCAGCAACTCTTAAATGGCCAAGGCTCATACAGGGCACCCTGATCAAACGATACAAACGCTTTATGGCCGACGTCAGGCTCAGAAATGGTCATGTGGTCACGGCCCACTGCCCCAACTCAGGGAGCATGAAGGCGTGCTCCGAGCCAAGTCGCCCCGTATACCTCTCTAAGCACAACAAACCCTCACGCCGCCTGAAATACACATGGGAACTTATAGATATGGGGAGATCACTTGTTGGGGTCAACACTATTGTCCCCAACCGGCTGACCGAGGCATCCATCGCGGCCGGGTATGTTAAAGCCTTGTCCGGCTATGACACCATCCGTTCAGAGGTCAAATACGGTGAAAATTCTCGCATTGATCTTCTTCTTGAAAATGGGCAGAATAGGTGCTTCGTAGAGGTGAAAAACTGCACCCTGGTGACTGACGGTCTGGCCTGTTTTCCGGACGCGGTGACCTCAAGAGGCCTCAAGCACCTAATAGAGCTCCAGAATCAGATCAGGCAAGGGGATCGGGCGGTGATGTTTTATCTAATTCAGAGAATGGATGCGGAGAGGTTCCGGCCAGCGGATCACATCGATCCGGCCTATGGCCAGGAATTGAGAAAAGCGGTCCAAAGAGGGGTAGAGATTCTTGTTTATGATGTGGCCATTGACTTGGAAGGGATCTCCTTAAACCGAAGGCTCCCTTATCAGCTCTAACTCGAAGATGGAAACGCTTTTATAATGATCCCAGGTAGAAAGAAAAAATCGACTGAAGAATTGTTGAAAAGGGAAAGCGGTTTTGTCCGCGTTTTGCCCCACTTTGAATCCCGTCTGGTCGCGACAATCGCCATTCTGTGGGCGCTCTTTCAACTCTCTCTCCCCTGCTTTCTCATCATCGACAGCACCAAGGAAAGGGCCATCCATCTCGCCTTTGCCATAACGCTCCTTTTTCTGGCCAATCCGTGTTTCAAAAAGACCATCAGATTCTGTTCTTTTCTTTCAGTTAGAGATCGGATTCCTCTGATCGATTATGCGCTTGCCGCTGTCGGCGCTTTGACCGCCCTCTACATCGTGTTGGACTATCAGGGCATTGCCATGAGAGCGGGCGCCCCCACAGTCCGCGATTTGTTTGTGGGCAGCATCCTTGTCATCCTGCTTTTGGAATCCACCCGCCGTGTCATCGGGCCTGCCCTCCCCGTCATCGCCCTGCTGTTCACCGGATATGCGTTTGCCGGACCCCATATGCCCGACATCCTGGCATTCAAAGGGGTTTCCCTAAGCCGGTATCTGAGCAATATTTCTCTTTCCACCGAAGGGATATACGGCATCCCTTTGGGCGTCTCTTCTTCCATTGTGTACCTGTTCGTGCTGCTGGGAGCACTTTTGGACAAAGCGGGCGCCGGAAGTTTTTTTACCCGTCTGGCCCTTGCCTTTCTGGGCCGGTATAAGGGGGGGGCGGCAAAGGCTGCGGTAATGGCCAGTGGGGCATCGGGCCTTGTTTCCGGTTCCAGTATCGCCAATATTGTGACCACCGGACCGTTTACCATCCCATTAATGAAAAAAATCGGTTACCCCGCAAAAAAAGCGGCGGCAATCGAAGTGGCGGCCAGCACCGACGGTCAATTGTTGCCGCCCATCATGGGAGCGGCGGCGTTTATTATTGCCGAATATGTCAACGTACCCTACTTGGCTGTGGTAAAAGCTGCGGCCATTCCGGCGCTTGCCTCCTATTTCGGTCTTTTCTGCATTACCCACCTGGAAGCTTCAAAGCTGGGCATCAAAGGCCTTTCCCCATTGGACGTCCCCAACTTTTTTCGCACCCTCAAAGGCGGCATCCACTATTTGATCCCCTTGGGAATACTTTTGTATGAACTGGTTTGGCTTCGTCATTCCCCCGAATTGGCCGCTTTCAGATCGATTCTGTCCTTGTTTCCGGTGATTTTCTACCAGGAGATCAAAAAATCTTTGCAAGAACGAATAGGGATTAAAAAGGCCGTTGTGGACAGTCTCAGGATCATTATAGGGGGCTTTGTCCAGGGTTCCAGGAATATGATGGCGGTGGCGCTCGCCTGTGCCTGTGCCGGAATAATTGTGGGTGTGGTAAATATGGGTATAGGCGGGATGATTGCATATGTGGTGGAATATCTCTCCGGGGGGAACATTTTTCTTCTGCTGCTAATTACGGCGGGGGCAAGCCTCATGATCGGCATGGGCCTGCCCACAACCGCCACCTATATTGTCATGGCATCTTTGACCGCTCCGATTATTGTTCAAGTGGGGGGTCTCTATGATGTTGTGATCCCCCTGATGGCGGCGCATCTCTTCTGTTTCTATTTCGGCATATTGGCGGATGATACGCCGCCAGTGGGTCTTGCAGCCTATGCTGCATCCGCCATTGCTGAGTCTGATCCCATTTCCACCGGCATACAGGGCTTTTTGTATGACATCCGCACCTCCTGTATTGCCTTCATGTTTATATTCAATCCGGATCTGATCCTGTATGGCATAAGCAGTTGGCCCCATGCCCTTTTGATATTCGCCATGGCCCTTGTGGGCATGTCGGCGTTTGAATGTTTTGCCCAAGGCTGGTGCTTGACCCGCAACCGCTGGTACGAACTCCCCTTTTTCCTGGCCGCGGCCCTTATACTGTTTCATCCGGGGGCCGTTGCCTCGCTCCTACAGGTTGATATGACGCTAAAGTACTGGTTCTTTTCTTTGGGTCTCTTCCTCTACGGTTTGGTGATCCTCTGCCAAAAAGTGCGGCTGGGAAAATCCGAAAAATAAGATTCCTATTTCAGAAGATTGGCCTCCTTGTAGTATCTCATGCTCATTATTCCAACACCTCCTTCGTTTTGTCTGATAATATCGCGGGAGAAAAGGTCCTAATGAATGGAAATTGCTGGCATACAGGTAACAAATGTGATAATTGATGTCTGAGGCTTTCTAATCTTGAGAATTGCATAGCATGACAGGTCTTTTTGAAGAGTACTCTGAAATAATCCCGGATTTTTTCCTCTTTCAGGAGAGCCTCCAAAGACCTATCCCCACCCACCTCAGGATAAACCGCATGCTGATTGAACCAGCGTCGCTAATTCACTTATTAGAAAAAAAGGGGATTCAACTGATACAGTCCTCCCGTAGATATGACACTTTATATCTCGCTCCGGAATTGACCTCCCCCGGAAACCTGTTAGAGTACTTTCTGGGCTACATCCATCCCCAGGCCTTAACCTCCTCCATCGCAGCCCTCGCCCTTGCCCCTAAAGACAGTTCATACCTCCTTGACATGTGCGCCGCCCCCGGTGGAAAAAGCAGCCATTGTGCACAGCTCATGAACAATACCGGACTGATCGTATCCAACGATCTTTACGCCAGCAGGCACATATCCTTGGGGCATACCCTTTCCAGATTAGGTGTGCTAAACGCGGTTGTGACCGGTTACCAGGCCCAGGAATTCCCATTGAAGCAGCGTTTCGACTATGTCTTAGCCGATGTCCCCTGTTCGTGTGAGGGGAAATTCAGGAAAACAAGAGATACGAGCAGTTACAGGGAGAATAAGGGGAAGGAAAAACTCCCTGACCTGCAAAAGAAGATCATATTGCGGGGCTTTGATCTCCTCCAGGAAAACGGCCAGATGCTTTACTCCACATGCACCTACAATCCTGAAGAGAATGAATCTGTCGTGAATGTATTGTTGAAAGAAAGGGACGCGGAATTGCTTCCGATTGATGTGGGTTTTGATTTTGAACCCGGGATAACAGAATGGAAAGACAATAAATATGACAAACAACTCAAAAACGCTGTTAGATTCTATCCCCACCGCACCGATTCAGTGGGCTTCTTCATGGCCAGAATTGGCAGGAGAAGATGACCGGAGCCACCTTTTTTCATACATAGAAAATCGTTTCGGTATCCCTGAGACACTGTTTGACGATTACCTGTTGTTCAACACGAAAAGAAGCTGGGTTCTGCTGAAAAAAAGTCTGCATATAGAAACGGCTTCCCACTTGAAAGTGTCAAAGGTAGGACTGAGGGCCTTTCAAAGGGTAGGAAACTTCGTAAAACCCACCACCAGGTTTATACAGACCTTCGGCCGGTTTGCCAGCAAGGCAAAACTTCAAATAAACATGGTCCAATTACGAACTCTTTTAGAGGGTGGAGAGATTCCTGTTGATCTAAAGCTCGATAACGGCTATGTAGTCCTTGCTGCCTCAGCGAACAGGGTTCTCGGACTCGGGTTTCTAATTAACGGCAAGATCCGCTCTCAACTTCCCAAAAAAGAGATCCGGAGCGCTATGCTGAATATGGCGTCGAACAAAACCATCGTAAGTCAGAATCAACATAAGGAGGATTCATCATGCTGACAAAAAATCAGTTGGATAAATACGCCGATGTCCTGTTGTGGGGCTTGAAAGCGGCAAGGAGTGGAAAATTTAAAAAGGGTGATGTCGTGCTGGTTCAATTTGATCTTCCGGCCGTACGATTAGCGGAATTCCTTCAGGCAAAGCTGTTAGACATGGGGATGAACCCGGTCATGCGCTCGGGCCTTACGCCTGTCATGGAGCACAATTTTTACGAGAAGGCGAACAACAAACAGCTTGTCTTCAGGGGGTCCTGGCAGGACGATCTCTACCAGAATATCAATGGCAGGATATATCTCCATGCACCGGCCTCCTTGACCCACTTAGCTGACATCGACCCCAAGAGGATCGGCAAGGTGGCCGTAGCAATGAAGCCGCTCCGTGACATCATGCGAAACAAAGAGGAACAAGGCGCCTTAGGCTGGACCCTCTGCATGATGCCTACAGAGGAATTGGCAAAAAAGGCCGGGCTTTCTCTCAGGCAGTATACCAACCAGATCGTAAAGGCGTGCTACTTAGATAAACCCGACCCGGTTGGGGAATGGAAACGCCTGTTCAAGGATGCCGTTGCCATAAAGAAATGGATGAACAGCATGGACGTGAAACAGTATCACGTTGAATCAGACGGGATCGATCTCAAGATAAGGCCCGGCGAAAAACGCAGGTGGATCGGGGTATCCGGTCACAATATCCCCAGCTTTGAGCTCTTTATCTCCCCTGACTGGAGAGGAACCGAAGGCACGTACGTTGCCAACCAACCTTCCTTCAGGAGCGGAAATCTTGTGGAGGGAGTCAGGCTGACGTTCAAAAGAGGCTCCGTATCCGAGGCAAAGGCCAGAAAGGGAGAGACCTTTACCAAGAAACAGTTACTCATGGACAAGGGAGCTCGCAGGGTGGGAGAATTTTCCCTTACAGATAAGCGCTTTTCCAAGATAAACAGGTTCATGGCCAGCACGCTCTATGATGAGAATTACGGGGGCCGCTATGGAAACTGTCATTTGGCCGTGGGCGCATCTTATACCGATACCTATGACGGAGATCCCGCCAAACTCACCAAGGAGATGAAGGACAAATTAGGGTTCAATGATTCCGCGCTACACTGGGACCTCGTGAATACCGAAAAAAAGACCGTTACCGCCCACCTTGCCTCCGGGAAAAAGGTTGTGGTGTACGAAAACGGGATGTTTAGCTACTGAGGATTGAGGGATTTAGGAATTGAGGAATTTAACTAACATCCACCTTGGAGGTACTGCACGCAGTCCTGATGACGTAATCCTACTCAATGATTTAGGGCTTCAGTTCGCTGAGATCCCCATCACAAACCCGGAGAAGTTCCTGAGCTACATAGAAAACTACCAGGATCTCAGGGATAACCTGGGCATCTACTACCTGTGCCATGGCCCAAAAGAGGGAGACCCTAACAACGCAGACACCCTCGAAAACACCTACCTTCCCAAGCTGATGCACATCCTCTCTATAATGCCGCAATTGGAAATGAGTCTCTTGACAATTCATCTCTGGCTCGATTCGCGGTTCGTCGTGCCTGAAGTAATTGCCTACAAGGTCGGATTCCTCAAGAGAGTGCTACAGAGGACAGGGGATTCAGACATCACGGTATGTATTGAAAACCTGAGCGAAAACGTTGAGCAGATGGCCCCGATCTTTGATGCCCTCCCCTCTTTAAACCTCACCCTCGACTTAGGTCATGCCCAGCTATTATCGGATAGAAACACAAGCTTCGGTTTCATAGAGAAGTTCCCGGACAGGATAGGACATATCCACGCCCATGATAATCTCGGGGGGGATTCATCGGCCGATGATCTCCACCTGCCCGTGGGAAAAGGGCTAATTGAATTTGTGGATATCTTTCGGAGACTAAATCAGATCGGATATGATGGAACCATGACCTTAGAGCTTAAGCCGGCGGAAATAAAAGAAAGTCTTGGTACCGTGAAACAACTACTCGCAGGCTCAGGATTCAAGGTCTAAACCCGCAACCCCTTGCCATCGACCATTGAATATTGAAAGTTGCGGTTTTTGAGTTTATCCGATACCGAGTATCGAGTATTCAGCATCCAGTATCGAGAATCCAGTACCCAGTACCTACCAATGCTCGAACAGACCTTTATCCATATCCCAGGTATCGGCCCCAAAACAGAGCAGACGCTCTGGGATCGAGGCATCCATACGTGGAGAGATTTTCTCGATCACGGGGGAACCATCATCTCACCGGCACGGGATGAGCTTATCAGTGTCGAACTTGAGGCCTCTCTGACAAATAAGGAAAACGCCTCTTTTTTCAGTAAACGGCTCCCTCCAGGTGAAATGTGGCGCACCTATGATACATTCAAAAACAACGCCGTTTATCTCGATATAGAAACGACCGGGTATTACCAGGATGCGGATGAAATCACCGTCATAGGGATTTATGACGGGACGGATATCCAGACCTTTGTAAATGGAATCAACTTAGATGATTTTGAGATAGCGATCGCCCGCTACGATCTTGTCATAACATTCAACGGCGCCACCTTTGATCTCCCCTTTATTCGATCCTGGTTCCCGGGGGTCTCATTGCCCGCGGCCCATATTGATCTGAGGTTTCTGCTGAAGAAGTTGGGGCTGGCCGGCGGTCTGAAAAGGATCGAGAAAGAACTTGGCATAAACCGTGGCACGGATATTGACGGAATTGACGGCTTTGAAGCGGTCAGGCTCTGGAGCGAGTACCAGTGGGGAGACAAAAAAGCGTTAAAGACACTCATTGAATACAACAATGCGGATATCATGAACCTTAAGCCGTTGATGGAGATGGGGTATAGAGAGATGCGGCAACAAACCCTCTGCAATAGGATTTAAATATGAAACAAACTGAAAATGGGGAACAGGGACCAGAAAAAAGATCTGAGCCCCGAAAGATACTTGATCAATATTTCAGCGTAGAATTTTCAGTTAACAGTATGCTTCCTGTCCATCAGTTCAGAGTCCGGGATGTATCCCCATCGGGAATCGGTATCCTGGTAAATGAAAGCTCTGCTGTATTCGATCACTTAAAGGTCGGTAATGTATTGGAGATGAAATATAATCCAAGGAACTCATCTGATTTACCGGAATTTTTACAAACAGAAATAAGCCACATTACGAAAATGGAGCAGGGCCAATACAAGGGACATTATCTGGTGGGCATGTTGATCTTAAAAAGAGGCAAAATCTGAGGATCTCCTTTGGGCTGTCCCCTCTCCCCGGTTTGTGACAGGATAAAATACACCCTGGATAAGGAACCTTCGAACCCGTGTACGATTACTATCATTCCACCCAGTTTAAGGTCCTTTCCACGGCTTTTTTCCATCCCTTATACCCCTCTTCTCTCTCAATCGCCTTCATGGAAGGCTCCCATATTCTATCAACATTCCAGTTTTTGCTCAATTCCTCAAAACCTGGCCAGAACCCTGCTGCCAGGCCAGCGGCATAGGCCGCGCCAAGGCATGTGGTTTCTGCAATCTTTGGCCGGATGACCGGAACGGCAAGGATATCCGCCTGAAACTGCATCAAGAGATCGTTGTAGACCATGCCGCCATCCACCTTAAGGTGGGCCAGGTCAACCCCTGAATCTTTATTCATAGCCTCAACAATATCACGGGTCTGATAAGCACAGGCCTCTAAAACGGCCCGGGCTATGTGGCCTTTATTGGCGTATCGCGTCAGGCCGACCATTGCGCCACGCGCATCAGAGCGCCAGTACGGGGCAAAGAGCCCGGAAAACGCGGGTACGATATAGACCCCCCCGCTGTCTTCCACGGTGCGGGCCAAGTCCTCGACCTCAGGGGCCTTGGAAATCATCCCCAAGTTGTCCCTCAACCATTGAACCAGGGCACCTGCAATAGCGATAGATCCTTCAAGGGCATATACCGGGTCCTGGCCCCTTATCTGATAGGCCAGGGTGGTAATCAACCCATGTTTTGATGTAACAGGTTTAGATCCGGTATTCAACAGGAGAAAACATCCGGTTCCATAAGTGTTTTTGGCCTGTCCGGGCTCGAAACAGTGCTGGCCCACAAGCGCCGCCTGCTGGTCCCCTAAAGCGCCGCACACCGGAATCCGGGCGCCGACCGGGCCATCGTTTGCAGTGAACCCCCAATAATCAGTATCGCTGGAGGGAACAATTTCAGGAAGGATCTGTCTCGGGATATCGAGAAGCCCCAAGATATCGTCATCCCACTTCAGGGAGTGCAGATCCATGAGCATGGTTCGGCTCGCATTGGTCACATCTGTTACATGTGCCCCTCCTTCAGACCCGCCCGTCAGCCACCAGATAACCCACGTCTCCATTGTTCCGAAGTATACTTCCCCTTTCCGGGCCGCATCCCGGGCATCGGTGTTGTTGTCCAAAATCCACTTGATTTTGGGGCCGGAGAAATATGTTGCAACCGGCAAACCTGTTTTGTCCCGGAACCTGTCCTGCCCCCCATCTTTAATAAGGTCCCTGCAGATCTCATCCGTGCGTGTACACTGCCATACAATGGCATTATTATAGGGCTTCCCGGTGTTCTTGTTCCAGAGTACGGTGGTCTCCCGCTGGTTAGTTATGCCGATAGCTGCCAGATCTGCCCCCTCGATTTCCGTCTTGGCTAAAGCGCCGCGGATGACTTCCCGGGTGTTTTTCCAGATTTCCAGGGGGTTATGTTCAACCCATCCCGGTTTGGGGAAAATCTGTTCGTGCTCTTTCTGGTCCAAACCGATTAGCCGGCCAGTATGGTCAAAGATAATAAACCGGGTACTGGTCGTTCCTTGATCCACGGCACCCACGTATTTAGCCATTCTCTTCCTCCCTCATTATATTGCTCGTCTCCAAAAAAATGGGCCGGCCTAAATGGCCGGCCCGGATTAGCTGTTCTATGAACAGAGTTTTACATTCATACCTATTTCACACGTCCCTCGCGCCAGGCCTGGATGAGCTGGTCGTAGTCAACGGTCTGGCCTTTCGGCTTCTCATTAACCTTCGCCTTTGGCGAGCCGGGCTTGTTCAGCCAGACATTCGGGTCGATACATGGATTGAGCTTCGGACCGCATTCTTTCTGAACGCCTGCACGTTGTATGCGCTCCATCACTTTGTCCATCTCCTGAGCGAGGTTGTCCATGGCCCTGTCCACGGTCACCTCACCGGAGACCGCTTCGCCGACATTTTGCCACCACAACTGTGCCAGCTTGGGATAATCAGGCACGTTGGTGCCGGTCGGGGTCCACGCCACGCGGGCCGGGCTGCGGTAAAACTCCACCAAGCCGCCTAACTTGGGCGCACGCTTGGTAAAGGCCTCGCTTCTGATATCGCTGTCGCGGATCGGCGTCAACCCCACCATGGTCTTCTTGAGCGAGGTCGTCTTGCACACACAGAACTGACCGAAGAGCCATGCGGCCTTGCGACGCTTGAGCGGCGTGCTCTTCATAAAGGTCCAGGACCCACAGTCCTGATAACCCAACTTCATCCCCTCTTCCCAGTAGGGACCGTGCGGCGAGGGGGCCATACGCCATTTCGGGGTCCCGTCAGCGTTGACCGTCGGGCCCGGCTTGACCATATCAGGCAGGAAAGCCGTATACCAGAAGATCTGCTGGGCCACATTCCCTTTGGCTAAGATCGGCAGGTAGGTGTAGAAATCCAATCCCAGGCAACCTGGAGGAGCGTATTTACGCAGCCATTCCATATACTTTCGGAGGGAATATTTGGCTGCCGGGCTGTTGGCGGCGCCCCCGCGACAGACGCTCGACCCCACAGGGGCGCACCCCTCAACGCGGATACCCCATTCGTCCACCGGTTTCCCGTTTGGCAGACCCTTGTCGCCGCAACCGGCCATGGAAAGCCAGGCATCAGTAAAACGCCAGCCCAAGTCCGGGGCCTTCTTGCCGTAGTCGTTATGACCGTAAACGGCCTTGCCATCGATTTCCTTGACAACTTCAGTGAAAAACTGGGCAATATCCTCGTAAGCCGACCAGTTGACCGGCACGCCTAACTCGTAGCCGTAAATCTCCTTGAATTTCTTTCTGAAATCAGGGCGCTTGAACCAGTCGTAACGGAACCAGTAGAGGTTGGCGAACTGCTGGTCCGGAAGCTGATAGATCTTCCCATCCGGACCGGTTGTAAAGGATATACCCATAAAATCGTCAATGTCCAGGGTTGGCAGGGTCACGTCCTTCCCTTCACCCTTCATAAAATCGCTCAGGGGAACCACGAACCCATAGCGCATGTGGGTGCCGATGAGATCGGAATCGTTGATCCACCCGTCATAGATGTTCTTCCCGGATGCCCACTGGGTCTGTAGCTTTTCTATGACGTCCCCTTCCTGAATCAGGTCATGGGAGACCTTGATTCCGGTAATCTCTTCAAAGGCCTTGGCAAGAACCTTTGATTCATATTCGTGGGTCGGAATGGTCTCGGAGACGACCTTGATATGCATACCCTTAAAGGGCTTGGACGCCTTGATAAACCACTCCATTTCCTTCATCTGCTGGTCCTTGGTCAGAGTGGACGGTTGAAACTCCTTGTCCACCCATTTCTTGGCTGCGTCCATCTGCGGTGAAGACCAGCAGGGGACGCTTAAAAAAACAAGCGCCAAGGCGGCAATCACACAAAAAAGAGTTTTCTTCTTATTCATTGCTGTTGTCTCCTTTCAAAACGATTCGGTTAATCGCATACTCCTTGCCGGTTTAAGCTATTCATTGGATCTCATCCCGTCTATAAAACCGACAAGGCAAACCAGAGGCTCCACTCGGTCAGCCTCACCCACTCGTGGTCACCACCACCTCCTTTCAAGACCATTCGGGTCTTCACGCATACTATCCCGATTTTAGCTATCCCCAAACCATCACAACAATAATCCAGCACACGACAATAATAAGCAGCATCCAGAGGGCAAAATGGGTCAACCCAATCCATGCAAAAAAGATATAAGCGCTGCTTAAAATGCCAATAAAGAGCCGATCACCCGGTGTGGTGGGAATCGGCAGGAAACCGCGACGTTCCAGGGAGGGAGATACGGTCTGCCATACGGTCATGGCAATCACCGTCAGAATAATGGTGCCGCAGAAGATAGCCGTCGGGACGGTCCATACCATCCATACAAGAGTCAGCTTCATGATTCTTCCCCCTTACACACGGCCCAAGGCAAAGCCCTTGGCCATATGATTGCGTACGAACCAGATCACCATGGCGCCCGGCACAATGGTCAGTATACCGGCCGCCGCTAACAGGCCAAAATCAAGACCGGTGGCGCTGATGGTTCTCGTCATGATTGCCGAGATCGGTTTCGCTTCGGTTACCGTCAGTGTCCGGGCTAACAGCAGCTCGACCCAACTGAACATAAAGCAGAAAAAGGCCGTCACACCCACCCCGGCCCTGATCAGCGGGATAAAGATGGTGATAAAGAAGCGTGGGAAGCTGTACCCGTCGATAAAGGCGGTCTCATCAATTTCACGGGGGACCCCTGACATGAAGCCCTCCAATATCCACACCGCCAACGGCACATTGAAGAGGCAATGGGCAAGCGCCACTGCAATATGCGTATCCAGGAGACCGATAGTGGAATAGAGCTGGAAAAAGGGGAGTGCAAAAACGGCCGCCGGCGCCATACGGTTGGTAAGCAACCAGAAAAACATCTGCTTGTCACCCACGAATTGATAGCGTGAAAATGCGTAGGCGGCAGGGAGCGCCACCGTCAACGAGATAACGGTGTTCATGACCACATAAATCACGGCATTAACATACCCCATGTACCAGGATGAATCGGTAAATATATTCATGTAGTTCATGAATGTGATATCTTTCGGGTAGAGGGCGAAGGATGCGAGGATGTCGGCGTTGGACCTGAGCGACATGTTGAGCATCCAGTAGACCGGCATCATCAGAAGTATAAAGTATATGACAAGACCGATGGTTTTTTTCTTTCCTTTCATACCTTCTCTCCTTTTCCGACTCTCTGAAGGGCCTGGTAAAATATGAAACTGAATAGGAGTACGATGACAAAGTAGATGAGCGAAAAGGCCCCGCCCGGTCCCAGGTCGAATTGCAGGAGGGCGA
>CAZFSF010000066.1:0-15269 GCA_964522045.1 uncultured Desulfobacteraceae bacterium | reverse complement strand
TTTCCTCTAACCATTGAATCAGGTAGTCCATATCTTCAATATCATCGGTCTTTGATGCCTCATACTGCCGCTTCCACCGACTGACCTGACGGGACATGTAATTCCCGGGTTTTCCATAGTCGGCAAGTCCCAAGGCTTTCCAGTCCACCAGATGGATCTTCGCAAGCGTGTCGTTCATAGCATCAAAGATGGCCGCACGCTCTTTAGAACTTGTAGCCATGGATGCGGTTACGTCCCGGAAAATACGTCCTTCCACATGTTCCATCACATAGAAAGGGGTTCCTATAATCGAATCGTCCTCACAGAGCAGCAATGCCTCAGCGACCGGAACGTCCGTCTTCTTGAGCGTCTTGATAATTCTGTATTCACGGTCAACCGCGTGTGCAGAGGGGAGGAGTTTCCCTGGAGGTTTTTTGCGCAGGACAACCGACTTTCCACCAGCCGACAGCAGAAATGTAGGGTTGGACTGCCCGTATTGGAACTGTCTAACCTTCAGTTTCCCGGAAAAGCCTTTGATATTCGCCCCCAAATAATCAGCAAGGGCGCTTTCATCAAAGCGATGCGCAGGTCTTATCTCAGAGATCTCTTTCGTCGTGTTCATGAGTGCTTTTTCAACTCCAGTTTTGTAATGGTCTCTATCTGACGTTATTCCTTAATTATTTTTGTTACTTGTGCGCTTCTTTTCAAAGATTTCTTTAGCGATTGATAGGCCTTCAATGCAGACCGGCATCCCACCATAAGTGGACATCTGCACGATGACTTCCGCCACCTCCGCCTTGGTGGCCCCCGCACGAATGGCTGCGATGATGTGACTCTTGAGCTCATTGGCGCGATTCAGGACGCACAACGCAGCCACCGCGCACAGTTCCCGCTCCCGCTGCGTCAGCGTATCCCTCGCATATAAATTTCCGAACACATGATTGATGAACGAGGCCGGGATGTCAAAGTAGCCGAACAGTTCATTTAACAACTTCGTCCGGGTGCGGCCAACGAGTTTCTCAGATACCTCCACCGGGTCATCGCCCGGCCTAATATCAGAAGCAACAGCCATCTTTGTCTCCTTAACTTTAGGTCTGATCTATCTCAGGAAATCGGGTCTCTCGTACTCCGGATCAGGATAGATGTAAAACCGCTTTTATATATCTTTTCAGAGTCATCGGATACCGAGATACTGCATTATACTGGAATTTACTCAATATGCAATATTCTTCGCGTGCTCAATCATTCTATGCCTATTCCAGCCCTGGATACATTTCCCTTTCTCAAAGTCTGGTTACCATTTCACGCCCTTCTGTATCCAACTCGACAACTCCTGAGTCAAAATGGTCCGCGAGGTGCTTTACCCTATGAAAGAAGTGGCTTCTCCCTTCAACCAATTTGTCCAGGCCTCAATCCCTTCACCTGTTTTAGCCGAAACCTCAAAGATTTCGATCTGACGGTTGAGATTCAATACCCTTTCTCGCATGGCCTCCACATCAAAATCCGACAAATGAAGATAATCCATCTTATTCACGAGAAGCACATCGCACACCGAAAACATTAAAGGATATTTGAGGGGTTTGTCATCCCCTTCCGGTACACTCAAAATCATCACGTTTTTGATGGCCCCGGTATCAAATTCTGCAGGACACACCAAATTGCCGACATTCTCTATGATAATCAGGTCGAGCTCACCTATGTCCATGCTGCTAAGGCCCTTTTCAACCATAGAGGCATCGAGGTGGCAGAACCCACCAGTTCTCAATTGAACGGTGGCAACGCCTTGGGCCGCCACCTTTTCGGCATCTACCATCGAGTCAATGTCAGCCTCGATAATGCCTATTCTGAGTTCGTTTTTCAGACTCTCAAGGGTCTTGAGAATAAGGCTCGTTTTCCCGGCTCCGGGTGATGACATAAGGTTTATGAGAAATGTCTTTTCTTTGGACAGCCTCTCTCTTAAACTTTTGGCTACAGCATCATTGTCGGACATGATGTCTTCCTTGACTTCAATGAGCCGCACCTCTTCCATTAGATAACCTCCATATCCTTTATATAATATTCCCTGCCTGAAATGAGCGTGCTCTTCTTATGAGTGCATTCCGGGCATTGGATATCCTTGACCTCCTTTATATTGACCTCAAAAGAATGCCCACACTCATCGCATTTCATGACAACAGGGGTTCTTTCAATCTTGAGTTTCGCATTTTTCGCGATGGTGTGCTTGCTTAAATAATCAAAATATTTTTGGACCCATTCGTCTTCAAGATCACTGAGTTCACCTATTTTCAGTTGAATGGATATTACCTTATTTACACCATTTCCTTTAGCATGTCTGAGAACAATATCCAGAATTCTCTGTGTCACCTGAAGTTCATGCATGTATAGTCCCTATCAGGCCCGGCTTGCCCTTATAGCTGCCACCAGAGCTTTGCCATCTTTTGGGGGTTCAGGGAAACCGGATTTATTTACCATTACAATCGCTTCTGATGGACAGCCGGTTGCGCATACTGCACACCCAAAACACCTGTCAAGATCAACTCGGGGTACATCATCTTCTCCTAAGGTAAGAGCTTCAGGCGGACATCGCTCAATACACGTTTCGCACGCAACGCAGAGGTCCGGATTAAAGCGCGGCTCAAAACCGGAGTTAAAAAATAGACCGGGTTTGTATTGGTCAAGCGCGTGATTTACGGCAACACAATGCCAGCGATCGCAGTTGCAGATGAAATCCATGCCTCCGGTCATGTCTTGCATGTTTTGACTCATATGAATCAGACCGGCCTCTTCTGCCCGATCCAATACCTCCCTGGCTTCGTTCTTGGTAAGCTTTCGGCCTCCCAACCTTTCAATGGCGAATTGGGCCCCCTGGCCGAACTGCATACAAACATCATTTGGCATCCCGTGGATATCTTCATCACGCAGGGCAGCCGCGTGACGACAGTAGCAGGTGGTAACGGCGATCGGATCGGATTTATCAATATAGGTCTGCACCTGATCATAGGTATGGACTTGATTACCCGGCTCAATAGTACTATCCACAGTGATAACCCTGGTTGTCGGAAAAGTCGCTGCTGTGACATCTATCTTTTCGTCAAAGGCCTTTTCGTAGGCGTGTATGAGTCTCGCAATCTTCCTATCCCTCTTGGTAGTGTTTCCGGGCATGAACTGAAATTCCAATATTCCGGGCATAAACCTCGCACTCTGGTAAAACTGGCTCCCATCCATATTTGCGGCTATGCAAATACCTTTGTTTGCCATCGCCTCAAGGAGCACTTCAATTTCTGCCTCATCTCTGCCCATTTCCTTTGCCATATTCTTGGCGGTAAAAGGCCCCCTGGGCATGGCATTGTTGACTTCAGCCTCTTCGGGTGTGAACAATTCTTCCACCAACTCATAGAACTCGGGTATATCCATTCCCGAATAACCACCCCCACGCTTTTTCATAACTCCTAACAACTCTTTGTAGACTTCCTTGCTCATTTTCCTATCTCCTCCCTAAGTATAATGCGGTCTTCGTATGGGCCATAATCAAAACCTTTCGTATACATAGTATTATCGAGATCCCATACGATTGTAAAGAAAAAAGTAAACGTCCTCAGGTTTCTCGCTGCAAGTGGGTTTCAGGTTTTTCCGTGTGAGCACTTACAGATTAAGTTTGACACTCAAGACCGGGTTTTTGTATCATCAATCGGTGAAAAGGAAGTTCTATCACGTATTCAGCGGTTCCCCGCCTAGCGGAAAACCGCTCGACCCAGGTGTTATATGCTTTTGCGGAAGTGCACATTCCCGATCAACAAATCGTCAAAAAAAGTGAGGATGTAAACCATGAGATTGAGTAAGAAACAAGTAATCGAACAGGCTCATAAATTCGGCATAATGGATATCGGATTTACCACTGCCGAGAAATTCACATCCCAAGATGAAATATTGGAGTCACGCAAGGAGTCATATGGATGGACTCACAAAGTAGGAATACCGCTTTCAGAGGGTACTGATCCCGAGAAATTCCTCGAAAATGCAAAATCGATAATTGTTGTTGTGGAGCCCTATTTTAGCAGGGCCTTCCCCTCTTCCATGACCGGGAAATTTGGTCGTGTTTATCAGGACGACGATCGAATAACTAAAGACGGCTTTACATCTCGTCTAATCAATCTACTAAAATACCTGAGTGGAAGCGGAATAAAAACCAAAGTGCCTTATCATATGCCTCATAGATTATCGGCTGCAAGGGCCGGGCTTGGTACCTTTGGAAAGAATAATTTCTTTTATTCAAACAAACTGGCCGGAAAAAGCTCATGGGTCTTTCCCGTTCCCATCATAACCGATTGCGAATTTCCTCCTGATGAACCCACGATTGAGATTGGCTGTCCACAATGGTGTAAAAACGCGTGTATTGCCGCCTGTCCCACCGGAGCGCTGAGTTCTCCCAACAAGATCGACCCTCGCAGGTGTATCTCTTATCTCACCTATTACAGTGAAGATATCCCTCCCCTGGAAATTCGTGAACAAATGGGCATGTGGGTATACGGCTGTGATCGTTGTCAGGATGTCTGCCCGCGCAATCAGCCATGGTTAGCACAACAGTTGCCGATCAACGAACGAGTGGCTGCCAAGGAAAAGCATTTTCGCCTTCCAAAGTTACTCCACATGGACAGGCAGTACTATAAATCCAATGTCTGGCCCCACATGTTCTACACACCTGCAGATGACCTGTGGCGATGGCACATGAACGCAGCTCGTTCAATGGGTAACAGCCTTGACCCAAGGTATGTTCCTGACCTGATACGTGCCTTTCAGCAAAATGGAGACGATCGAGTAAAAGGCATGTGCGCCTGGGCACTGGCCCGACTCGGCGGTGAAGAGGCTAAAGCGGCGCTTGAAGATTTTCTCGGACAACGCAAAGGCCGAGTACAGGAAGAAGTGAAACAGGCCTTCGAAAAAATAATGAACTAAACAGTGTTCTTTTTCAGATTATCTCAAGGCGATACCTGATCGTATAACGGGTGAGGAGGTTGTCCACTCTCTCTTTAACTTCTTCGGCAGAGGCATGTGAAGCCGGTTTGATGGTGATGAAGGCCAATGAACCATGGACTTTGTCCTCCTTTACCGCCACATCCACTGAATCAACCATATCCCCCAGGGCCTCTAACTCCCTCTGGTAAACCTGCCTGATAGCCTCCCAGCGCAGGGCCGGCTTAAATATCTTGCCCACGGGGGTAAGTGGAATCTCATCGACAATAAAGACATCCTTGGGGACAGCGGCCCGTTCCCCTACCTCCCTTTTCAGGTAGTCGAGGATCTGTTCCCCTGTAAGATCGGCCCCTTCCTGGAGTTGGACATAGGCCACCGGAATTTCCCCTGCATGGGGATCAGGCCGTCCGACCGCGGCTGCCACCTGCACCCCCTCCAATCGATAGAGCGGTTCTTCGATGGCTGCAGGGTCGATGTTGTGTCCGCCACGGATAATAAGTTCCTTTTTGCGGCCGGTGAGCCATAAATACCCGTCCCTGTCCTGCCTCCCTAAATCTCCAGTATTAAACCACCCCTCTTTGGGCCAGATGCCGCGGTTATGAGCCTCGTCAAGATAGCCTTTGAACACGTTAGGCCCTTTGATGCAGACGGAACCGATCTCGTCGGTTTCGGCCTCCTTTGCGAATCGGTTCTCATCATCTAAGATAAAGATCTTCATCTCATGATAGGGGATTCTAATGCCGATGGAACCGACCTTTTGCTCGCCATGGTACGGATTTACAGAAGAAACGCAGGTCCCCTCGGTGAGGCCGTATCCCTCAATAATCTTCATGCCGCTGTGGGCCTCAAACCGCTTGAATAATTCCACGGAAAGGGGAGCGGCACCGCATACTGCGTAGCGGAGAGAGGAGATGTCTGCATCGCCCTTTGGGATGTCTAACAGGACGGAAAGGACCGTGGGCACGGAAGAAAAGGTCACGGCCCGGTAATGTTCAACGATCTTGTAGAAATTCTTTATGACGGTTGGATCCCTGTAGCCCATAACGCCGAGCAAAACCACATGAGCGCCGATTGAAAATGGCAAAGAGCCGGTTACGGTGGTTCCATTTACGTGAAAGAGCGGAAGACCGCACAGGGTGGTCTCTCCGGTCTTGAGTTCGGTCGCCGATGCGACCATGAGGACCATGGCTGCTTCGTTGAAGTGTGTATGTGGTGCGAGTTTGGGGGTACCTGTGGTCCCCCCCGTATGATACATGGAAGCGACGTCGTTAGGATCGATCACCCGGCCTGAATCCAGTTTATTTCCCTGGTAACTGTTTATGATCTCTTCATACCCGTAAATTCCCTCCTTTTCATCTCCCGGCCCCATGACTCGGATGATGGCCTTGAGATCGGGCAGATCTTTTCGGATTGCGCAGGCCTTATCCCAGATATCTGATCCTTCGAACTCGCCTAAGGCTACCAAGACCTGGGTCCCCGCGGCCAGGCAGATCTCGCGGATGGTGGAAGGTTTCAGCATAGGATTTATGGGGTTGACAATCCCGGTTGCTTCGCCTCCCCAGAGCACATAATGGGTTTGGGGAAGGTTGGGGAGGAGGTAGGTGATGACATCTCCCGGGCCCACGCCCAAGTCATGAAAGAGGTTTGCAGTTCTGGTTATCTGGGCCAAGAAATCCCTGTAGGTTATCTGCGAGGGATTGGCATAATCTTCTCCGGAGGGGAAAAAGCTGATGGCCGTGGCCTCCGGGTCAATAGCGGCACCATGTTTGATCATGTCATAGGTGTTGAAATAAGCGAGCCGCTGTTCAATAGGGACTTTCTCGAATTCTTCGATATCCGTCAGAGTGGCAATCCTAAACTCTTCCATTATTTTCTCCTCCTTCTTGTTCACACCTCCAGATACATGACCCTGACCTCAGGTTGGGCCTTTGCATCTTTGTCTCCTTATCTTCAGGCCTTATCTATTTCAGAAAACCGGGTCTCTCGTAGTCCGGATCAGGATAGGTGTAGAATCCTTTTCCGGTCTTTCTGCCAAGCTCTTTCCGGTCAACCATGGTCTTGAGGGCTTCAGGCGGGTGATCCTTCGGGTCTTTGGATTCATTATAGTAAACCATCTCGATGTTGTACACGACATCGAGGCCCACGTTATCCATGAGGCCGAAAGGACCCTGGGGCATCCCCGTAAATATCATCCACGCCCGGTCAACATCCCTGAAATCCACAAACCCTTCCGCCCACATGTACAAGGTCTCCCGTTTGATAGCCCGCCAGACCCGGTTGAAACAGAATCCCAAGATCTCTTTCTTGACCGTCAGAGGGATGCACCCGATGGAACGGACCCATGCCTTACCCGCAGCAAAAGTCTCTGCCGTCGTCTTTGTGCCCCCCATAACATCCACCATCGTGGTCCCCATCGCAGGGAAGTAGAAATGCATGTTCAGACACTGCTCGGGCCGGGTGGTGGCACTCTCTATCTTGGAAATCGGGATGGAAGAGCTGTTGGTAGCCAGTATGGTCCCCGGAGGTGAAAGGCCGTCTATTTTCGCGAAGACCTTGCGTTTTATCTCGATGTCTTCGGGGACGGCCTCGATGACAAGGTCTGCCTCGCTGAGTGCATCAGTTAGGTCCGAGCAAAGCCTTATCTTCTGCGCCTCCTCCTCCCATTGGACGGGTGTAAAGAGCGGTTTTCCCACCGCCTTGCTCAAAACCGATTTAAGATCCTGATGGGCCCTGCCAAAAGATTCCTGATCAGAGTCATATACAGATACCTCGTACCCGAAATGGGCAGACTGGACCGCGATCTGCGTACCTAAGATCCCGCTTCCGATAACGGCAACCTTTTTAATTTCCATAAAATCACCCCTCCTTTCCTCCCTCCGGTTCTGTTAGAATCATCATCTCTAACAGGATATATAAGTATCAAACAGACTCGAAGGCCTTGATTTTCTCAAGATAATCGAGCAGTTTCAGATACCGCCGATCTCTCTTTTTGAGGATTTCCACCTCGCTTCGGCCCCCGTAATCATACAGGCCTTTCGATGTCTTGACTCCGAGATGCCCCATATCCACCATTTCTTTAACAAGGGGGCTGATGGATTCCCTGCCCTTCATGATGTCGTAAATAAGATCAAGCCCTGTAAAATCGCTCGTTTGAACTACCCCCACTACAGGAAGCCGTATCCCAAGGCTCAATTTTATGGCCAGATCTATCTCCTCGGGTGTTGCCCACCCCTTTTCCAACATCTCCCATGCCGCCTGTGCAATGCTGTGTTGAATCCGATTGACAATAAAGGCGGGAACAAATTCTTTCATGATCACCGTCTTTTTTCCGAGCCGCTCCATCAAGTTCGCAGTGAACGTGACGACCTCCGGCAATGTCTTCGGGCCGGGAACAACCTCCACCAGAGGTATGATATGGGGTGGTGCAAACCAGTGAGCCACCACCAGGCGCTCAGGTCTTGTAATCTGCGCAATGCTGAAAATGTCGAGCGAGGACGTGTTGCTTGCAATCACCGTATTTTTAGGGCAGAATTGATCCAATTGCGAAAAGACTTCCCTTTTTACATCAGGCACCTCCGCTACCGCCTCTACGGCAAAATCGACCCCTTCCGAACCGCCGGCCAGATCAGTGGATGGGTGGATGCGGGCAAGAATTACCGGTATGTCGTCACCGGAGATTTTTTTAAATTCGGCCAATGTCTCAAGATTGGCCTTCATCAGATCCATGGCGTGTTCGAGGACCGCCTTATCCAAGTCCACGAGATTCACCTCGATCCCGGCCTGGGCAAACACATGGGCCATGGAATGCCCCATGACACCGGCACCAACCACCACCGCCCGCTTGACATCATTGTGATCCATCACCTACCTCCCAATATTCAGAATCTTCCTGGCTTCATCAGGGGTTGCCGGCGCCAATGAAAACTCTCGGATAATCCGGACCATCTTTTCCACCAACTCCGCGTTGGACCTGGCCAATTCGCCTTTGTCTAAATACAGGTTATCCTCTAAACCCACACGGCAGTTTCCTCCCATCAACACGGCCATTGTACAGATGGGGAATTCCATCCGTCCGGCGCCAAAGGCCGACCACTGATACTGGTTTTCCCCGAAGAGCCGGTCCGCCGTTTCCTTTAAGTGGAGCAGGTCGGAAAAGGTGGGTTGAATCCCCCCTAAGATCCCCATAACAAACTGCAGGAATAGAGGCGGGTCTAAAAACCCTTCAGAGAGGAGAAACTTGGCGTTGTAAAGATGTGCAACGTCGTAGATCTCCAACTCCGGCTTGGTACCGTTATCCCGCATGATACCGCAGATCTTCTCTAAATCGGCAAATGTATTCTGGAAGATATTGGCCTTGCTGGCCTCTAAAAAAGGCTTTTCCCAGTCGTACTTCCATTCCTTGTATTTGCTGATAACAGGAAACAGTGCAAAATTTATGGAACCCATATTAAAGGAAGCCAATTCCGGTTTGAACTCCGTAACCGGGGCTGCTCTCTGATCCACCGTCATACCTACCCCGCCTCCGGTTGTGATACAGATAATCACATCAACTTCGGAGCGTATTTTCTCAACGATCTGGCTGAATAGGTTCAGATCCGGGCTGGGCATCCCATTCTCAGGATTCCGCGCGTGGATATGCACTGCCGCCGCCCCTGCCCGGGCAGCCTCAATGGCCTCACCTGCGATCTGTTCCGGTGTGATCGGGAGATATGGCGACATGGTCGGGGTATGAATTGAGCCTGTAATTGCTGCAGATATGATCACATTTCTCGGCATAAAAAAACCTCCTCTATAGAGGCATTGAATGCGGCCCTTTTTCGCAGGAAAGGGTGACTTACATCCAGTTCCTTTTGCCTTGACTCTTAACGCGAATTTCCTTATGGTTTTTATTAAATTGTATCCTTATCACATTTTTATCAAATTATGAAGGTTTCTTTTAAGCTACTCCATCCGCCTTTTTGTGTACGATTTTTACTCACGCAAAGACGCAAAGAAAAAACTATTACTGAGAACGGAATTGCGAAGATTGTTGTTGATACGGCGTATCACATTCACAGAAGGTTGGAACCAGGTTTGTTGCCAATAAGGCTGTAGGTTTTCTTTGCGTCTTTGCGCCTTTGCGTGAGACCTTTTCTTTTCGGCTTGTCCGCCTATGGCGGGTTTATCCGGGTTAAGGTGTGGAGGAGAGAGAACTCGAACTAAGGGCTCGCGCAAAAATAACTTCACATTTTCGCATCCCATCTTCAGGTCATCTTTTGGCGCGCCTCAATCGCAAAATCCTCGAAATAGTACGACTATCTCTGTGGTTTTGCTCAATCGGCGCAGCCAAATCTAACCTAAATCTGGGCGCCAATTCTGGGAACTTATTTTTGCGCGAACCCTAAGGAGAGATTATTATGGGAGAACCGAAAACGTTCCAAAAAAAAATGTTTGATTTGACCGGGAAGAAGGCCGTGGTTACCGGTGCCGGCCGAGGTATCGGCAAGGCCGTTGCCTTAGGTCTGACCAATGCAGGGGCAGACATCGGTCTGGTGTCCCGATCCGAATCCGAACTGAATGCGGTGGCAGAGCTGATAAAAGCGTGCGGCCAACAGGCAGTGGTTGCGGCTTCAGACCTGACCGTAACCTCGGATATCGCGCCATTAGTCAGCAGCTTGGCCAGGGATTTGGGCGGCATCGATATCCTGGTTAACAATGCGGGGGTAAACATCCCCCAGGACTCTGTAGACGTAACAGAGGCGGCGTGGGACAGCGTTATGGCCATAAACCTGAAGGCCGCGTTTTTTATGGCCCAGGCGGTGGGAAAACTAATGATCGATCGGGGCCGCGGGGGCCGTATCATCAACATGACTTCACAGACCGGTTCGGTCGCCCTTATAAAGAGAGCGGCCTATTGCGCTTCCAAGGCCGGCCTCAACCTCGTTACCAAGGTTCTGGCCATGGAGTGGGGCCCTCACGAAATCCTGGTGAATGCCGTGGCCCCGACCTTTGTTGAAACTGAAATGACCAAGGCCATGTTGGCTGATCCCCAGTTCAGGGAGTACGCATTAGCCAAGAACGTCCTCAAACGGTTTGGGACCACTGACGATGTGGCCGGGGCAGTCATCTATTTAGCCTCACCTGCCGCAAACCTGGTCACCGGGCATGTACTGATGGTGGACGCAGGCTGGACCGCGCACTGACAGAATACTGGATTCTGGATTCTGGATGCTGGTCGAAAATCCCGTCTTCGGCGGGCTCAGTTAAAGCAACTCATTTGGAGGGAGAAAAGAATGAAGGATATACAAAACGTGCTTGTGGTTGGTGCAGGCGTTATGGGGCATGGGTTAGCTCAGACCTTTGCCTTGAACGACTTGGACGTCTTTCTGGTAGACAAGAACAGGGAATTACTTGACCGGGCCGAGGTCTGGATCCGGAAAAACCTCGAGTTTATGGTCGAATTGAACCTGCTTCAGCCTCAGGGTGTGGAGAATGCCATAGGCAGGATCAGCACCACCACAGATCTTGAGGGGTCTGCCGGGAAAGCCGACTATGTCTTGGAGGCGATCAGCGAAAACCTAGATCTGAAGAAAGGGATCTTCAAGCAATTAGGGACCGCTGCCGGACCCGATATCATCCTGGCCACCAACACCTCATCCTATGACATCAACGAACTCGCTGCTGTCACCCGTCACCCGGAGAGGGTCGTGGGAACCCACTGGTTCCATCCACCGTCGATCACGCCTGCTGTGGAGATCATCCCGGCCGACGTCACTAATCGGCAAACCATTGATACAGCCATCGCCTTTATGGAACGTATCGGCAAGTTCCCCACCATGTGTAAGTCCGCGCCCGGTTTTGTGGCAAACCGGATACAGTTCGCCATGGCTGCCGAGGCCCTCGCCATTGTCGAAGAGGGTCTGGCCTCCCCTGAGGAGGTTGATCGGATCGTAAAATCGAGCTTTGGATTTCGTTTGAGCGCCTTTGGCCCATTCGAGATCATTGATCAGGCCGGACTGGACACTTACCGTGCCATATTCGAGTACCTCTATGATAAATTAGGTCGGGAGCAGTTCAGGCCCCCTCACATCCTGAGCGATTTAATCGAGCAGGGCCGGCTCGGTCTGAAAAATGAAAAAGGATTTTTCACGCATGAAGACGGCGCGGCCGAGGCCCTGAAACGAAAACGGGACAGCCGATTATCTGCGAGGCTGAACATCTTCAGAAACGAAAATCAAGGAGGAGACCATGTCTAATTATCTCAAAGAGGCAAAACCGAGACCCAAAGAGGATCTTTCCGAAGTGAGGGAAACGGTCAATAAAATCCTGGAAAACGTCAAAAACGAAGGCGTGGCGGCCGTCCTGAGATATTCAAAAAATTTCGACAGTTGGGCACCTGACAGCTTTAGAATCACCCGTGACGAAATGGCAGAGGCCAAGACCAAACTCCCGACCACGATGGTCGAAGACATCGATTACTGCCAGGCCCAGATCAGGAACTTTGCAGAAGAGCAGATGAAGCGAATAGTTGGTTTTGAGGTGGAAACCCTGCCGGGTGTGTTTTTAGGTCAAAAAATTGTTCCCGTTGCCTCTTCCGGATCATATATCCCGGGCGGGAGATATCCGATGCTGGCTTCGGCCCACATGACCGTGATTACGCCCAAGGTCGCCGGAGTCTCCAGGGTGGTGGCCTGCACCCCGCCGGTCAAAGGCGAGGGAATCTATCCGGCAACCCTTTACTCGATGGTGGCCGGTGGAGCAGACGAGATCTACTGCATGGGGGGTGTTCAGGGCCTGGCCGCCATGGCCTACGGCATGGAGGGCCTGGATCCGGTTGACGTGGTCGTGGGCGCGGGAAACAAATATGTGGCAGAGGCCAAAAGACAGCTCTTCGGCGACGTGGGGATCGACCTGTTGGCCGGACCTACCGAGATCCTGGTCATCTGCGACGAGACTGCCGACCCGTACATTGTGGCGGCGGACATCCTGGGCCAGGCCGAGCACGACCCCAATTCCCGCCAGTGTCTGATTTCTCTTTCAAAGGAAATTGCCGAAAAAACCATGGTTGAAATCGACAGACAGCTCGAAACACTGCCCACGAGGGACGTGGCGGCCGTTTCCTGGGGAGATAACGGCGAGGTGGTTGTAGTGGATTCGCGTGAAGAAGCCGTTGAATTGAGTGACCAGTGGGCCCCGGAGCACCTGGAGGTGCAGACCGCTGACTGGAGATATTATTTAGACAACTGCACGAACTATGGTTCCATGTTCTGCGGCGAGGAAACAACGGTCAGCTACGGAGACAAGACCATCGGGACAAATCATGTCCTGCCCACCATGCGCGCAGCCAGATACACCGGGGGACTCTATGTGGGTAAGTTCGTAAAGACCGTCACCTATCAGTACGCCACCAAAGCGGCATCATTAGAAATCGCCAGGGTCTGCGAGAGGGCCGCCAACTATGAGAATATGTTAGCCCACGGCATAAGCTGTAGGGTCAGAATTGAAAAATACGAAAAGTGAAAGGTCAGCGCTATGCAACTGAAAGATCGTATTATCGTCGTGACTGGAGCAGCCAGCGGGATCGGCAGGGCCATGGCCCGCCGCTTTCATAATGAAGGCGCGAAGGCCGTTATCTGCGCTGATCTCAACGGAGATGCCGTGCGTGCCGTCGCCAATGAGATTGGCGACCCCGCTTATGAAGTCAACGTTGCCAGGGAAGCGGACATACAGAACCTCATTGAAAACGTCGAGAATGAGTGTGGCCCGATTGACCTGTTCTGTTCCAACGCCGGCATCGCCCTCGAGGGTGGCGTGGAGGTCGACAACAACCGCTGGCAGGACATCTGGGAGATCAACGTCATGGCGCACATCTTTGCAGCGCGGCACCTGGTGCCCCGGATGCTCGAACGTGGCGGAGGATATCTGCTTAATACCTCGTCCGCGGCCGGATTGTTATCTCAAATCGGCTCGGCGCCTTACGCAGTAACCAAGCACGCAGTCGTGTCATTAGCCGAGTGGCTGGCGATCACCTACGGCGAGCAGGGACTGAAAGTATCAGTTCTTTGCCCGCAGTCTGTGCGCACCGCCATGACCGAAGGCGCGGAAGACGCTGTCGCCGCTGTCGATGGTATGCTGGAACCGGAAGATGTGGCCGAGGCCTGCGTTCGCAGCATCGAGGCCGAAGAATTCCTCGTGCTGCCTCACCCACAGGTGCTTGAGTATATGAGGCGTAAAACGGGCGACTACGACCGTTGGATTCGCGGCATGCAACGGCTCAATCGCCAATACGATTACTGAACGAATATCGACTTCCGCGAAAGACATAAAATACTGGCCCTCTCTCTGATCCGCGTGTGTCAGACGTCTTGCCCTGAGAATCGGCGTGTAAAATGCGGGTGGGGGGGTGAATGTCAATTCATAGCACCCAGAATCTCTTAGGATTTGGGCAAGACATCTGACATACGTGAATTGGAGGGATGGCCAATATCTTGTGCCAGTGATGATTTTAGTATTGGTTATTATTATTGAAAATCCTTCTCAGATTTTGGTATAATGAAAAAAATTGGGATCATGAGGGCAAAAACCAAGTATTCAAGGATACATTATCAAACCTTGCATCGAGCACTTTTCAAGGTTTGGCAATCTTCTTGATATTCTGTGAAAATTGACCCATTTGCGATGCTACCATAATGCACGAAACCCTCTCCCGCGACCGGATGAGCCGAAAACTGCCCAACCACCATAATGATGTCCGGTGTCCTCGACCACACTTTTCGATTGAGTTATATATCAGGTTTTTGACATATAAGAGGATTTCAGATACTCTATATAGTACCTCGTCATTTCCGAAACATGAGATATTGAATAAAACATCTATGCTGAAACATATTCAGACGACCCGGTACCTTTCTATGTTAGGCAGCCCCCCTACGCTTCTCTGGTGAGGCAGATGAGCCCCAGAAATGGAACAATGATCCCTGGTAAAACGTAGAGTATGGACACTTGAGACCTGGAGTACTCTTCCAGTGTCTAAAAAAGAAAGGCAAACAAGGTCTCGGCTATTCCTAATCCCAAAAGGACAATTCTAATCACTTTCATCCGTGCCCACCTTTTTCAACACGATTCGCTATCAATTCCAACAATTTTCCGTTAGAGCTTAAGGTTAGAGTCTAAAGAAAGACAATGACTCCAGAGTCACTGCCCCGTCACGTTCAAAGATTCTCTATTTCCCGATCTTGTCCCCTCCCACAGAGGGGTAATACATCCTATCCGTAGTCTTTTTCACGACATCCTCTGCACAACGCACTCTCCAAAAAGATGGAGACATCCCCTTGACAAAT
>CAZFSF010000065.1:4938-15287 GCA_964522045.1 uncultured Desulfobacteraceae bacterium | reverse complement strand
GCAGGGTTTACCCTCTTATCATGGAAGCAAGACCTGATCTGAAAGTGATCGTGTGTAGCGGTTATTCCATTGACGGCCCTGCCCAGGCCATCCTGGATGCCGGTGCTGAAGGATTCATCCAGAAACCGTTTTCGATTGCACCTTTTGCTGAGAAGTTGAAGGAGGTATTGGAAGGGAAATAAATGATAAAACCAGACTCTTCTCCTTATCAACTGAGGTGAAGTTTACCGATATCATTGTTGAATTTCGACCCTCCCCCATAAAACAGAAGGGTACATCTGGCAGCCCTAACCTGTTGGGAGTCTGAAAAATTGAACGTTTTTTGATTTTCACCTTTTGTGCCCCTGTAAAATCTCTTTGGTTCTCTCCGAGCCGTAGGCGAGCCGGAGGCCGATCTATCCGGGTTAGATCCCTATTGCGCCGGACAAGAGATCCGGGAGGTCTTCAAGGTGATTGATGGTGTAATCGGGTTGCGGGTCGTCCGGGGCCATGACCGATTCTACCCCATTGGTGAGGAGGACCGTGCTCGCTCCGGCCCTTTTTCCTGCAATCACATCAAAACGAAAATCTCCCACAACTAATAATTCTTCTGGAGAAAGGCCCATTTGGTGTGCTGCTTTGATGACACCATCCGGGTCGGGTTTCGGCAACGAAAGCTCACGCGTGACGATTGCATCAAAATCATCAATCGTGACCACCTGGAATTTTTCCATGGCTTTCTTGACCGACTTCAGCCTGTTTCTCGTCAGGATGCCGATCGAAAACCGCCTCTTTCTCAGGGCAGAGAGGCACTTTTCCGCCCCCCTGTTCGGGAGGGAGGCCTGGGCCGCCTCAGCCTCCCTTTCCTCCAAGATCTCCATAAGCCCTGCCTGTTGATCCAGGGGCTGGGACTCCACGAACTCAAGGATTAACTGGTCTAACGGGCACCCCAACGCTTTTTTAATTGCTGGGAAGTCGAGGGCCCCCGGCAGAGTCAGGGTCCCGTCAAAATCGAATAAGACACCTTTGATCGCCATCAGAAAGGAGTGGATTCATCCCAAGCCGGGTCGCGTTTCTCGAGAAACGCGGTGAATCCTTCTGTTGAATTGGTGCTGACCCCGGCCATGGCCATCATCTCCTTTGCATAGTGGTATGCCTGCCACTCCGACATCTCAATCTGAGCATAAAAGGCCTGTTTGGACATATAGATGGCATATTTACTGGTTTTGGCAATCTCCTTTGCCCATTCAAAGGTCATTTCATCTAATTTATCATCAGGAAACACACGATTAACGAGGTTGAACGCTTCGGCCTCTTTAGCGCTGTAAAGATGCGCGGTCATAAGCATTTCCATGCACTTTTTCTGAGGCACGGCACGGCTGACGGCAACGGTAGGGGTGGTACAGTTGTAAGAATAGATGAGACCGGTCATACCGAATCTTGCCTTTTCTTCTCCGGCAGTAATCAGATCGCAACCTGCGGCAAGGTGGCATCCTCCGGCCATGGCAATACCCTGCACCTGGGCAATAATGCACTGGGGCGCCGTGCGGATAGCCGTCATCAGATTAAACGAGGTCTGGAAGAGCCGCCTTATATCAGAGAGGGGCTGGTTAAGGATCTCCATGCGGTCATGACCTGCGCAGAATATATCCCCGGCGGCCTTGATAATAATGATTTTTGCATCGCACCGCTTCCCCGCATCCTGGAGGCATGCGATAATCTCTTCTTCGAAATCATGACCCAAGGCGTTACGCTTTTCCGGTCGATTAAGGGTCAAAATCCCGATCTGTTCATTTTCTTCATACGTCAAAAATTTGTAAGCCATAAATCTCTCCTTATTTGTTATTTCTACTTGTAAATACCTAAAATGCCTAAAGTGAGCTAAAATGCCTAAAGTTAATGAATGCTCCACCCATTTTTTTTGTGAAGATCGGCTTTCATCCATCCATCCTAATCATCCAACCATCCCCATATTTTGCCCTCTGACGTCCCACACCTCCCGCTCCTTACTGCCTTACTGCTTACTCCCTACTTCCTGCCGTCACCCCATTCCTTATCCCTCAACAGACGCCTGAGCGCCTTGCCTGCTGCTGAGCGCGGAACTTCTTCAACGAACTCCACGGCAACAGGCACCTTATAGGGGGCCATTCTCGGCCTGCAAAACTCCCTTATCTCCTCTAAGGTCGCTGTCTCCCCCTCATTGAGGTGGATAAAGGCCTTGGGTGCTTCCCCTTTAAGCTCATCAGGGATCCCCACGATGACGAGATCCCTTATCTTGGGGTGCACGAGCATCATATCTTCCACTTCAGATGGGAATACCTTTTCGCCCCCCACATTGATCATATCCTTTTTCCGGTCCACGATATAGGCATATCCATCCTCGTCCATATAGGCTATATCCCCGGCGTGAAACCAGCCCTCCGAATCAAAAACCTCTGCCGTAGCATCGGGCTTGTTGAGATAACCATTTGTAACACAGGTTCCCTTTACGCACAACTCACCCTGTTCACCGGGTGGAAGGGTGTTGCCCTCATCATCCACCACCTTGATTTCCGCATCATCCATCCCCCGGCCGCAGGAGCCTATTCTAGTCTTGGTATAAGGTGCGGTTGTGCCCACACAGGAGGACTCCGTAAGGCCCCAGGCCTCTGCGTAACGCCACTTGAGCTTATCCTCTATTTGACGGATCAGGTTTTCGGGCATCTTGGTGGCGGCAGAGAGGCAGAAGATCACCGAGGAGATGTCTCGCTCGGCAATATCGGGCTGCTTCAAGAAGAGGTTATACATGGGTGGCACGCCCTGAAAAACCGTCGGTCTCAACCTTTCTATCTCGTCCAAGGTCTGTTCCGGATAGAAGCGCTCCACTGTGATCACGGTCCCGCCCCTTGAGAGTGTCCCGAAAGTCCCGTTTATCAGACCCCAGCAGTGAAAAATAGGCGTGGCAACCATGGTAATATCATCCCGCTTAAAATGGGTCTTACCGAATTCTGTTGCGTTGTGCCATATGTTGAAGTGAGTGGCCATCACACCTTTTGGCCACCCGGTTGTCCCTGATGTGTACATCAGATGGCATATGTCACTTCCTTTTGTCCCTTCCGGTTCGAATCTCTCGCTCCCCTGATCCAACACCGATTCAAAACCGGGATACTTGCCGTTTTCCTCATCTCCATGCACAATAACCATTTTCAGCGATTCCAATTCCGGTTTCACCGCTTCAATGATCGGGAGCCGTGTTTCATCAACAATGACTGCCCGGGTTTGACAGTCCTTGAGAATATAGGCCACCTCCTGTTCCCGAAGCATGGCATTGACCACATTCACCGTCAATCCGGCCCTGGCCGTCCCTAAATAGCTGATGATCAACTCCGGGAGACTCGGCAGGAAAAGGGAGAGCACATCTCCCCGTTTCAGACCTGTTTTCAGCAGGCCATCAGCTGTGCGGGTGATGAGGATATCCAATTGGGAGTAAGAGATACGACGTTCACCAAAAATAATAGCTGTCTTATCAGGAGTGTCGGCTACGTGGCGTTTGATGATATGAGATACGTTCATGATCCCTCCTGTAACCAAAAGTTACAATATGTCAAATTAATGTTATTTAATCTAAATAAATGTATTCCAAGCTTAAACAAGTTTAAGTCTTCTTTGATATCGCCTTGACATCCCCCGCATAGCGCTTGCTGATCTTCTGCTTTTTTGGTATATACCGTCATCTTAAGAAATCTCATCAAAAATGTCCATAGAAGGAGGCAAATTCCATGATTAAAGATCACATCCCCCTTGGTGTCGGCTTTTACCCTGACTGGTTTCATAAACACTACGGTATATCATTCGGCAGGGAATACTACTTTGATCCGGAAGTTCGGGTCGAGGCCAGAATGGAAATAGAAAAGAGGCTTTATGAAAAATTTGGGGATGTGGGCTTGGGCAACCCGGACCCGGAACCCAAACCCCTGATAACCTTTGGGATGGTCATGCTTCCAACAGTCTTCGGCTGTGAAATTATCTATAAAGATGATGCCCTTCCTTGGGCCATGCCCCTCAATCTTTCAGAAGATGAAATCATGAAACTGGAAGTGCCGGACATATTCAACACCTATCCCATGACAGAGATGATAAAGCAGATAGAATACCTGAAAGAGAAATATGGTGAGGTGGTGGGGGACATTAATACCACCGGGGTTCAGAATCTGGCCCTTAAGATCAGGGGCGATCAGCTCTACTTTGACTTTTATGAGAATCCGGAGCTGTGCCATCATCTGCTGAAGGTATGTACGGAATCCATTATCCAGCTCTTTCAGTTCAACCATAAGACCACCGGTACCGGCGCCATAGATGTGACGCCCATGTGTGACCCCAAGCTTTACGTGTTTCCCAACTGCACGGCCGAGCAGATCTCTTTGGAGACTTATGAGTCTCAAATCCTGGAATACGACAACCAGGTCGCCGATGCCTGTCATCCCGTTGGTATTCACCATTGTGGGTCAGTTGACGAGGTCTTAGACGGATATGCAAAGGTACACCATTTGGAGTTTATTGAGATCGGCTTCGGATCAGATGTAAAAAGGACCAGGGAGGTATTTGGTCCTGATGTGGCCGTCAATGCCCGCATCAGCCCCGTGTTGATGAAGAACGGCACATCGGAGGAGGTCGCGGCAGAAGTGCGGCGGTTGATAGACAACGGCGCCCCCCTTGAGAACTTTTCCATTGATACCGTCGGCTTGACCTATGGCACCCCTGATGAAAATGTCAGGACGGCGTTAAAGACGGCCGCAGAATATGGCAAAATTACCCAGGATGTTTCCCCGGCTGCTGAAAAGCACTTTTTTTACGGTTCCGGCAAAGCAGCCACACCGGTGGAAAGCAGTGTGGCGAGCGCCACGAAAACGGTCGTTATTGGACCTTCCCGCCCCCTGGTCATCATTGGTGAACGGATAAACCCCACGGGCCGGAAAAGACTGGCAGCGTCATTGGAGGATGGAAATCTCGACCTGGTCCGATCGGAAGCGATCCGGCAGGTGGAGGAGGGCGCCCATATACTGGATGTCAACGTCGGGGTTTCGGGCATAGACGAACCCAAAATGATGGAGCAAGCTATATTGGCGATACAGGAGGTGACGGACGTACCCCTCTGCATCGACTCGGCCCTCCCAAAGGCATTGGAGGCAGGGCTTAATGCCTATAAAGGAAAGGCCCTGGTTAATTCGGTCAATGGCGAGAAACAGAAGCTCGATCAGGTCCTTCCCTTGGTCAAGGCCCATAATGCTGCAGTCATCGGGCTCACCATGGACGATAACGGAATTCCCAAGGAGGCTGAAAAACGTCTTGAAATTGCCAGGCTGATTGTAGATAGAGCCGAGCAGGCAGGTATTCCCAGGGAGGATGTAATCATTGATCCCTTGGCCATGGCCATCAGCGCCGATGACCAGGCCGGTCTGGAGACCATCAGGGCGCTCCGGCTTATACGAGATGAACTTGGCGTCAACCAGACATTGGGGCTTTCCAATATCTCCTTCGGCCTTCCCGAACGCACATCCATCAACACGGTTTTCCTGAGCATGGCAGTGTTAAATGGCTTGACCTGCCCCATTGCTGATCCCACCATATGGGAAATGCGGAGGGCTACACTGCTGACGGATCTTCTTCTTGGGAAGGATGAATTTTGCATGAATTATCTCTCCTCTTCCGCAAAAAAATCGGGGAAGGGCAAAAAGATTGAAACTGCTGTGAAAGAAGAGGCGTATGAGGCGGCGGATCTGGAACGTATAAAAGAGGCCGTGATTTCAGGAAAGCGGAAATTGGCGGTGGAGTATACCCAAAAGGCCCTGGATCAGGGTGCGGATCCCCAGGACATCATCAACAACTATCTTATTTCGGGACTGAACATTGTGGGAGAGAAATTTGAGAAAAAGAAAATCTTTGTTCCTGAAATGATGATGGCGGCTAAATCAATGCAGGCATGCGTCGATCTGGTCACACCCCTTTTAAAGAAGGGGGAAGATGCCAGGGGGCTGGGCACCGTTGTCCTGGGCACGGTCTTTGGTGATCTACATGATATCGGGAAAAACCTGACGAAGCTCCTGTTAGAGACCTCAGGGTTCCGGGTGATAGACTTAGGGGAAAACGTACCTGCTGAAAAATTTTTAGATGCGGCGAGGGAAAACAACGCTCATATTGTAGGGCTTTCCTCTTTGCTGACGACCGGCGATCCTCATGTGGAGGAGACTATTCATGCGATCAAGAATAGCGATCTTGCTGACAAGGTTAAGGTGATTTGCGGCGGAGCAGCGCTTACCCTCAAGTTTGTTGACGCATGCGGGGCCGACGCCCATGCCAAGGACGCGGCCGACGGGGTAAAAAAGATTAAAAAGATGTTGGAAATCAATTAGAGGATTGAGGGAATTGGGATTTGAAAAATGCCAAAAATTATATTCTCACCCTTTGAAAAGGCCATCGAAACAGATGGTTCCAGAAGCATCCTGCAGTTGGCCCAGGAAGCCGGCATTCCCCTGCAATCAACCTGCGGCGGCAAAAAAATATGTGGCAAGTGCAAGGTCATCGTAGAAAAAACCGATGGCCCTTTGCCCACAACTTCAGACCGTGAGCGGGAGGTGTTAGGCGGACATATAGAAAAGGGGTATCGATTAGCCTGTGAGACCGTATTGGCCCATGGCGCAGTGGTCGTGATTCCGGAAGAAAGCCGGATTAGACGACAGGTCATTCTGACATCGGATACAAAACACTCATATCCTGTCAGATTGCGGCCTAAGGTCAGCCATTATTATGTGGAAGTCTCACCTCCGGCCCTCGATTCCGTAATAGCTGACAGGGAAAGGCTCATCCTTGCCCTGAAAAAAACCTATGGAATCCGTCGACCTAAGCTTGATCCTTTTGTGTTGAGAAAACTCCCCCACACGCTCCGTTCGGACCGGAAAGGGGTTACCGTGGCCATACGGGATAAAGATGAGATAATCGATCTTTACCCCGGAAGAGGGGATGGACTGTTTGGCGTGGCCTTTGATGTTGGCACCACGACCGTGGTTGCCTTTCTCATGGATTTGATTACAGGTGACAAACTTTCAGTGAAACCTGCCATGAATCCCCAGATTGCCATCGGGGATGATGTCATTACCCGGATATCTTTCTGTCAGGAGAATTCCGGGGGCCTGGAAAAACTGCGCATAAGCATTGTAGACTGCCTCAATGCCTTAATCGTTGAGGCATCAGCAGAGGCGGTAATTGATCCGGATCAGATTATGGAGGCGACCGTAGTGGGGAACACGGCCATGCACCACCTGTTTGTGGGTCTCGATCCCCGTTACCTCTCCATGGCCCCCTACTCCCCTGTCCTTCAAGAGGGTCAGGACCATAAGGCCAGGGACCTGGGTCTCAAGATCGGGGCTTCGGCCTATGTTCATCTCCTGCCCCTCAAGGCCGGATTTGTGGGGAGTGATACCGTTGCATCTGTTTTAGCCACCGGCCTCCACAGAACCAAGATCCCTACACTTCTCCTTGATCTGGGCACCAATGGTGAAATTGTTTTTGGCAACAAGCATCGGATGCTCTGCTGTTCAACGGCCGCAGGCCCTGCCTTCGAAGGAGGGCACATCCGATGGGGCATGCGGGCCTCAGCCGGTGCCATTGAACGGCTGAAAATTGATCCGGACACACTGGATGTCGGATGGGAAACCATTCACGATCAACGGCCATTGGGTCTGTGCGGCTCAGGTATCATTTCAGCGATAGCTGAGATGATCAGGGTGGGGATTATCTTAGGAAGAGGGAATTTTGACGAAGAGCTTCAAACCCCTCGTCTGCGTGATGGGGAAGATGGCCGGGAATTTGTTTTGGCCTGGGCATCCGAGGCCGCAACAAGAGAGGATATCGTAATTACGCAGAGAGATGTGGCTGAATTGCAGATGGCCAAATCAGCAGTCAACGCGGGGGCAACGCTGTTGATGGAGCAATTCGAGGGGGAAGAGGTAGAGCGCATCCTGTTAGCAGGAGCATGCGGCAATTATGTTGACCCTCTCGATGCCTGCACGATCGATCTCTTCCCTGGCTGTCTGACGGCAAAGGTTATGGGCGTTGGCAATGCGGCCGGGCATGGTTCTTGCCTGACCCTGTTAGATAAAAACAAACGAAGAGAGGCTGAGCGGATCGCCACAAAAATGGAGTATCGTGAGCTTGCGGCCACAACCCGTTTTCAGGAACTGTTCGTATCAGGCATGTTCTTTCCATCTGCCCGTGACTTTGAAGATGAGTTTTGATTTGTTGCTCAGGCCCGCCTGCCTCGCCGCCTGTCATGTACGGAAGCAGGCATATCCCAGAAGGTCGGCAATGGCGGGCAGGCCTTGTGAAGACAATCCCTTATAAAATGTCACGAAGTCCTTAACTTTAGGCACTTAACTCAGGGCTATCTTTCGAGTTTCAGATTGCATTCCCATGGAGGCAAATATGCCAAGACTCTTTTTTAAGAAGCAGCACCAGGTCGAAGCCCTGATTTACGAATATTTAGAACATTTAGAGACGAGCAAGAGACATTTTGCCGAGGCCATAAATACCTGTCTTGAGACCGGTGTTTGCGAGAATTTTGACTTCCGGACACGTCTCACCCACAAGTTCGAGTCCAAGGCCGATGATGTACGTGAAAAAATCAAGGAATTGATGTACGGCAAGGCCCTCCTGTCTGAATCGCGCGGAGATATTATGGGTCTCTTAGAGGCCATGGACACGGTGCCGAGGATCTTCGAGCTGGTCCTCCAGATGATCAAAACCCAAAAGCTGATTATCCCCGATCTCATCGCATCCGACATCAAAGAGCTTCTGGAAGTCTCCTTCGAAAACTGTGAGCTCATGATAAAACAGGTCAAGACCCTTTTTGAAAGGGCCAAGGGAATAAGGTCCCTCGTTTCCACCATCGATTTCAATGAAAGCCGTTGTGACCATATCGAGCGTGGCATCATCACCAAGATCTTTGATTCAGATTTGGATCCCTTTCAAAAGCTGCAACTTAAAGAGATGGTTATAAATATGGGTGAGATTTCAGACCAGACCGATCGTATATCGAAAAGGGTCAACATCATCAGCATGAAGAGGCGTGTATGATGCTCTCTCTTTTGGGAGGGATATTCTTAGGATGGTCCTTAGGCGCCAACGATGCATCCAATGTCTTTGGCTCGGCAGTGGCGGCCCGGATGGTCAAGTTCTGGACAGCGGCGATCCTGGCATCCGCTTTTGTCCTTTTGGGGGCAATCCTTGAAGGCCGGGCGGGGATCGAAACCCTTAGAGGCCTGACCCCGCTGAACCTTGAACAGGCGGTTGTCTCTTCGGTAGCAGCCGCTGTCACCGTGACCATCATGACAATTCTCAGCCTCCCGGTCTCTACCTCCCAGGCAGTTGTGGGCGCCATCTTAGGGCTCGCCCTGCTGAACCAGAACATCAATATCCCTGGATTGGGAAAGGTAGTGGCGTGCTGGATTGGTACCCCCGTGGGAGGGATGATAATCTCCATCATGATCTACAGGTTGCTTGCCTTCTTTTATAACAGGCTCAATATCAATCTGTTTCAGTCTGATAACCTCCTGCGGCTTTCATTGATAGCTGCCGGTTCATATGGCGCATATGCACTCGGGGCAAATAATGTAGCCAACGTAACAGCGGTCTTTGTCGGCGCAGGAGAATTGACCGTGTTTTCGGGAGTTCTCCTTGGGGGCCTGAGTATCGACCTTGGGATACTGACTTTTAGCAGGAGGGTCATGGAAACAGTAGGGAGGCGATTGGTAAGATTAGACCCCTTTTCAGCGCTCGTAGTGCTTTTAGCCGAGGCCATCACCGTCCACATTTATACCATTCTGGGGGTTCCGGTCTCGACCTCCCAGGCCGTAATCGGAGCCGTCTTAGGAGTAGGCATTGTAAAAGGTATCAGAACGGTGGAGAGACGCACCCTGATAAACATACTCTTTGGCTGGTTTCTTACACCGGCGATAGCCGCTCTTATTGCATTGTCCATGTACTTTGCAATCCATCTACGTTATGTTCCCACGGGTTGACAATACAGAAATCGCCAGGCTATTGAATGGGAAGGGATTTAAGACGAAGACCGGAAGGATATACAAACATGAGACCTTGAAAACCGAGATGAAGGAATATAACTTAGTCACCTAACCCGGACAAGCCGGTCAAAGTGCAACGGAGATCCCGTCTTCAGTGAAACTGATGCGGGGAACCAAACAGGTCTCGCGCAAAGGCGCAAAGGGGTAAAACGTATCATTCTGCCCACAATGGCTATGTGACAAATCTTTCGCAAACATGATTTGAATGAATAGGTACTAAGAGCCGGTCCGAGAATGGCTTTGTATCGAGATCAT
>CAZFSF010000065.1:0-4838 GCA_964522045.1 uncultured Desulfobacteraceae bacterium | reverse complement strand
ATCGTGGCCGAAGACGCAAAAATCGGTTTTGTCTTTGCACGACGCGGCGTGCTTCCGGAGGCATGTTCCTCATGGTTCCTGCCCCGTATCGTTGGCATTGCCAAGGCCACTGAACTCGTATATACGGGGCGCATATTCCGGGCCTTAGAGGAAGTGAACTCCGGCCTTTTCAATTACGTGGTGCCAAGCGACAGGGTGCTTGCAAAGGCTATGGAAATCGCAAAGGAGATCGCAGACAACACCTCAGCCGTATCAGTGTCCCTTAGCAAGGCGCTTCTTTGGCATGGGTTGGCGGAAGAGGACCCCCAGTCAGTTCACCTTGTGGACTCACGCTGTTTCTATTGGATGGGGAAGCAGAAGGACGCAAACGAGGGGGTACAGAGTTTCTTGGAAAAGCGCCCACCGGAGTTCACCATGAGTGCCTCAACTGATATGCCTGATTTTTATCCCTGGTGGAAGGAACCCAAAGTTTAGACGCTTTTATTCTGTCTGCTCGGTTTTTAGGAATGAGGAGGGCAGGGCCGCAAAAACGGTCCTTATGGAAACATGAATTTCGTTAAGGGAATCAACTATAACTTCCGGGGGTTATTCCTTGGAATCAAGACGCCTAAACTCCTTTTCTGGGGCCTCCTGAGATTCTGTGTCGTGGTCCTGATCACTATTCTCTTAGCCATTCTAATCCTCGCCAACCACCAGGAGATTCTGAACTTCATCTGGGCCAAGCCGGTAAGCCATTGGATCCTGTGGTTATGGTATCTCACGTCTTGGGTCCTTTCTTTCTGTCTTGTTGGCTTAGCGGTGGTTATTTCGTATCTAATTTCACAAATTCTTTTCAGCGTCCTGATTATGGATCATATGTCACGGATAACCGAACGCATACATAGGGGGCAGGTAACAGAAGCTGAAAAAGCCACCCTCCTAAAATTATTTGGTTATCTTGTCATGCAGGAGATCCCGAGGACCGTTATTCCGGTCATCCTCTCCATCCTGCTGATGATTATCGGATGGCTAACACCGCTGGGTCCTGTCATAATGATCCTCTCCTCCGGTGTCGCCGCCATATTCCTCGCCTGGGACAATACGGACCTCATCCCGGCGAGACAGCTTGTCCCGTTCAAGACCCGCTTCCGTTTATTATTAAATGCTATTCCATTCCACTTAGGCTTTGGTCTCCCTTTCTTGATACCGGTCTTAAACATCCTCCTGCTGTCTTTCGCCCCGGTCGGCGCAACGCTTTATCATCTGGACAAGAATAATGACCGGATTTCGCCTGGAAATTCTGTCACACATCCCGGCCGTGCAGCATAAGGGGACCTTGTACCATATGTTGTCTTGACTTCTGACACCTTGTGATTAAATTTCATCTGTTAAGCATTAACCGCGATCACCCATCTTCTTCATCAAGCAGTTGATGCTTTTATCAAAACCATACAGATAAAAGTTTGTGAGCATCTCAATAATATGCCCGGTAAAGACTACTACAAGATCTTAGGAGTATCCAAATCAGCCTCCCCTGAAGAGATCAAAAAGGCCTATCGCAAATTAGCCCTCAAATACCATCCGGATCATAACAAAGGGAATAATTCCGCCGAGGCAATGTTCAAAGAAATTAGTGAGGCCTACGCCGTCCTGCGCGATCCGGAGAAGAAAAAGCAGTATGACATGTTCGGCGCCGAGGGTTTCCATAACAAATTCACCCAGGAAGACATCTTCAAAGGCTTCGATTTAGGGAGTATCTTCAGGGAATTCGGGTTCGGTGGAGGGGGAAGGGGTCAAAATCCCTTTGGCCAGATGTACGGAGGGACGGGCGGCTTTGGCCAGGGAGGACGAGGTTTTCAAGGTCATAACCAAGGAACAAAAGGCCAGAATCTGGTCTATGAACTCCCGATGACCCTGGAAGAATTGTGCAAACCTACAAGTAAGACGATCGCCTATCAGATTGACGGACGACAGGAGAGGGTCTCTGTAAAGGTACCCGCCGGTATCAAAGGGGGGCAGAAATTAAGATTGCAGGGGAAGGGTCAACCTGGCCTGTTTGGCGGCCCACCTGGAGATCTCTATGTCCAGATCAAGGAGCTTGCACATACTTCCTTCAGGCGGGAAAATACTGACCTATATATAAACCGGACAATCAGGTTTTCTGATGCTGTATTAGGCACCGAAATCGAGGTGCCGACTATCGAGCAAAAGATACTGAAGTTGAAAATCCCTCCCGGTACCCAGGATAATGCCAAATTTCGTCTGAAAGGGCATGGCATGCCACTCAACAATGGGTCAGGCAAAGGAAATGCCTATCTCGAAATCAACATCGAAGTTCCAAAAAAACTGACAAAAAAACAAAAATCCCTGATGGCATCATTAAAAGAGGTGGGATTATAGGATTATAGAAAGAGGATTTATGGCTTGACATGAAAGCAATATGCGTTTTTTCAGGGGGCCTCGACAGCATGTTGGCCGCTGAATTGATAAGGGCCCAGGGCATTGATGTCCTGGCCCTTTTTTTTGAAACCCCCTTTTTCAGATCCGGAAAGGCCAAAAAATCGGCTCGCTCCATGGACCTTCCATTTAAAGTGGTAGACATCACCCACCGCCACTTAGAGGTGGTCAAACAACCGAAACATGGTTATGGCGGTAACATGAACCCCTGCATTGATTGCCATGCACTGATGTTTCGAATTGCTGGCGAGATGTTAGAAGAGGAGGGGGCAGGTTTTGTTTTTACAGGTGAGGTCCTGGGCCAGAGGCCTATGTCCCAGAACAAAAGATCCCTTGAACTGGTTGCGGCCGAAAGCGGGCTCAATCGACTCCTTCTGAGACCCCTCTCAGCAAAGCTCCTTGCGCCTACAATCCCTGAAGAGAAAGGGTGGGTCCAAAGGGAGCGGCTTCTCGATTTTCAAGGACGAACAAGAAAGCCCCAAATGGGAATGGCGGAAAGTTGGAACATAACAGAATATCCCTCACCAGCAGGGGGATGCCTCCTGACTGAAAAGGGCTTTTCACGCCGATTGAAAGACCTGCTTACATCCAAAGTCGACGTGGAGACGGGGGAATTAGAACTCCTAAAATTAGGGAGGCATTTTCGCATTGCCCCCCACGCAAAAATAGTGGTGGGGAGAAACAAGAGAGAAAATGAGGCCATCCGATCCTTAGCAGGCAAAAATGATACCATCCTGAGATCGGTTTCGGTCCCCGGACCTACGGTGCTGGTCTCTGGGGAGCTTTCAGGAGAGGTCTTTGACATTGCAACGGCTATAACCTTGGCATACAGCGATGCAGGGGAGCGTGATGCCGTTGAAGTCGGAATCGAAGAAGGGGTGCGCGAAAACAGGGTGGTGGCTGTTAAAACAAGGGACAAGGGAGAATTCAGGCGCTATTTGATTTAAAAAACCCTACAGCCCGTACTCCTTGATTTTGGAGATGAGCATCGGCCGGCTGATTTCTAAGAGTTTGGCAGACTGGGTCCTGTTTCCGTTGGTCGCTTTCAGGGCCTTTTCAATAAGATTCCTCTGTAGCCGTTTGGAGGCCTTCTTGATAGAAAGAGTCTCTGAACTGTCAAAATCCCGGGGAAACCCCTTGTTCCGGGTCAGCCTGGATGGAATTTCCTTCGGTGTTATCAAACGACCGGTAGAAAGAAGTACAGCTCTCTCCATAACATTTTCCAGTTCTCTCACATTCCCCGGCCAGTGATAACTCATCAGAATGGACATCGCTTCAGAAGAGGGGGCTTCCACGCTCTTGTTCAGTTTCTTATTAAAAATGTCTATGAAATAACCGGCCAGGAGTGATACATCCCCCATTCTTGTTCTCAACGGGGGAAGATGAACGGTCAAGACATTAATCCGATAGTAGAGATCTTCGCGGAATCGTCCTTTCTCTACCTCCTTATTCAGATCCTTTGACGTGGCCGCCACAATCCGAACATCAATTTTTCGTGAACCCACACCTCCCAAGGGAGTAATTTCTTCTTCCTGCAATACGCGCAAAAGTTTTACCTGTGAAGAAAAAGGGAGTTCGCCAATCTCGTCTAAAAAAATAGTTCCTTTATCCGCTTCATCAAAACGGCCCGGCTTGTCTTTGACAGCATCTGTGAACGCCCCTTTCTTATACCCAAAGAGTTCACTTTCAATGAGGTTTTCAGGGATACCGCCGCAGTTAATATTCACTAAGGGCTCTGATGATCTTGGCCCATTCGAGTGAATCGCCCTGGCAATCAGTTCCTTGCCGGTTCCACTCTCTCCAGTAATAAGGACCGTGGTTTTGTGCTCAGCCACTTTCTTAACAAGCTCAAGGACGTTGGCCATTGCCTCGCTTCGTGCGATTATGTTTCCAAATGAATAGTGTTTTTCGATCTCGTTTATCCTAATTTTCAGCTTTAAATTCTCTTTTTTCAGTCCTTCCCGTTCCTCGGCCTTTTTTAGGGTCAAAAGCACTTCGTCCGGCTTAAAGGGCTTTGAGATATAGTCGTAAGCTCCTTTTTTGATAGCCTCCAAGGCCGTTTCAACCGTTCCATACGCAGACATCATAATATAGGTCTTTTCGGGATGCTTCTTAACAGCTTCTTCTAAGAATGCCATCCCATCCATACGCGGCATCTTTATGTCGCAGAGAATGTAATCAAAGCCGGTCCCAGCCATACATTGGAGGGCCTCAATTCCATCCCCGGCGCATTGGACAGAGTAGTTCTCCTTCTCCAACATGGTTTTCAACATGTGTCGCATATTCTCTTCATCATCAATTACAAGCACAGTCTGTTTACGCATAGTCCGTTCCCTCAATTTGGAGTTTGGAATTTGAAGTTCTGCCACACATGATGTGGCCAATGTTCAATATTCAATATT
>CAZFSF010000064.1:0-15460 GCA_964522045.1 uncultured Desulfobacteraceae bacterium | reverse complement strand
GCGAAAAAGACAGTTTTCGTTCAGGCACTATTTAACGATCTCTACTTGAAGTTGTCAGGTTGAATGGATAAAATGACCTACTGTCAAAAAGGAGTAGGCTGAACAAGAGAAAGAGGTTTAGATTAATTAACAGATGGTGATTTCATCGCACCTGAGGCATGTTTTCACAATGGCCGGCTTTAGCAGGATATGCTGCCCTATGTAGGCACCTAATTTTTCAAACTTGGTTACTGAGGATGATCCTATGAAGTTTCCCCATTTCTTTACCGGCAAACCATTTAATGAAATCGAAAAAAACGCAGATGCTCTTTTTCGAATGGGCGAATACGGTTCAGCCAAACTTGAATATGAAAAGGGCTTGCTCAAAGTGACAAAGAAAACTTCGGAAGCGCCTGAGGCCAAAGATCGCCTAAAAGAAAAGATCGCTGCGTGTAAGAATGCGCTTTCCCTCGAACACAAGAAGGCCGCAGAAAATCTGACCGAAACCGGTCACTACGAAGAGGCCGAAGAGATCCTGCAGCTTGCTCTGGAACTGGTGCAAGATAAACAGCTCGCCGTTGAGATTGAGGAACGGCTAAGGGCAATAGAAGATTATTTCATTCGGTCTGAAACGCCAGGGATTTCAGAACCTGACATGGCTTCGGAAAACGTAGGGAAATTCGTATATCAGGAGTCTGGAGAGGAATATTTCACCGCACTTATCAGCACATTGCCCAAGACAGAGCAGGAGGCCTATCTCCAATATGGAGATCCTTTCAGGGAGGGATATGTCAAGCTAAATCAGGGTGAGTTTGAAGATGCAGCCACTCTATTGTCCCAGGCCCTGGAAGCCAATTCGTCATCTAAAAGCTTTATTCGGCTCGAACTCGCGACCGCCCACTTGAATCTTGGTAATGATTCCGAAGGTTCTTTCCTGTTAGAAAGGTTTTTGAAGGACTATCCCGAATCACTCAGGGCCTATCAGCCCTTGTGCGAAATCTACTGGCAAAACGAACAGTTTGATGTGGCGCAACAATTGCTTCTGAATTGCCCCGAACCTCTGCGCGACTCCCCGGTAATTCATTTGCTTGTAGGTGAGACACTGTTCCATGCCGGCCAGTACCATGACGCTGAATCCCATTACCTGGACTACCTTAATTCCCGTGGTTGGGACGAGGCGATTGCCTTAGCCCTTGCAAGGACATTCGAGGCGCTCGGGTCAAAGGAGAAGGCACAAAAACAATACTCTGAAATCATGAACAGATGCCAGGGCTGCGGAAGCCCCGTTGATCCTCTTATCAAACAAAGATATGCGGATATAAGCTTAGAGACAGGAGATCATTCAACAAACATTCTGGAACTGTACCTCGGCCTGGTGCAGGAAGTCCCGGAAAATCGAACGGATTATTATCAAAAGATCAGCATGATTTATGAGCTGAATGGAAATGAAAACGAAGCACGTCGATTTAGGTCCTTTGCCGAACAATCTCAGCACGATAGCTGAGCAGAGAAGACAATTTAGCCTTCATAAGTTGGATAATGGGATCGTGTTTAGTGTTTGGCCCCACAAGGTGGGATAATAAACTGGTCTTTCAGCAGGTATTTCGAGCTAAAAACCAAACACCAAAAACAGCTCACCCCAGTTCAATAGACTCCGCATTTAACGGGGTAACCTTTAGGCATTTCAATCCCACTTTTGGGCGGGATTAACTTCAGTTGGCCTTCTCCATACCCAGATCAAAGGCCTTTAAATTTGATTCCAAAAAGGCCTTTTTTGTGGAAGCTGCTATCACCTTTTTCATCTCTTCGGCGCCGATCGGAACGGTCCCTGACCCGATCAGTGCACCCAACATCACCATATTAAGGGCTAAAGGGTTTCCCACCTCTTCTGCGACCGCATTTCCATCAAAGGCAATAAGCTTCTTGACCTTGGCTCGAATTAGACTAAGGCTTTCATCCGGAGGAGGATAAGTCCCCTGGCCAATGGCAACGGTAAAGGGTGGAAGGGGATGTGTATTAGTAATAACAACAGTATCTTTATTACATTTTCCAAGGGCTCGCAGGGTCTCTAAAGGTTCAAATCCTATGAGCACGTCGGCCTCTGCGCTTGAGACAATGGGACTGGTAACTTCACCCAACAAAACCGCCGATTCCACAATCCCACCCCTTTGAGCCATGCCATGTATTTCACTTACCACAGTGGGCATATTCATGGAGAGAGCAGCCTCTCCCAACAAACGTGAGGCCAAAAGGTTGCCCTGGCCTCCCACGCCGATGAATACTAATCGTTTTGTTTCCATAGAAGCTCCCCCTTTACTCTTTCAATGGTAGAATTGCATTTTCAGGACAAACCTGAGCGCAGACAGAACAGCCGATACAGAGATTCTTGTCTATTTCGACCTGATCGCCCTCGAGGTACATGGCCGGACAGGCCAACAGGTTGATACAGTCACGATGGTTTTTGCACTTGTTATGATTTACGTAGAACGGTTTTGACTTCTTGAACTGTCCTGTGGCCTTTGCAAAGAGCGGGCACAATTCCTGCGAAATGATGACTGATATACCGTCATATTCCATGGTGGCCTTAACCGCTTCGATGGTCTTTTTGAGCTTAAACGGTTTGACGACATGAACATCTTCTACACCAAGACCCCTCACTACATTTTCGATCGGTATACGCGTTAGTTCAATACCCATGGGGGCAGTGTCAACCCCGGGATGGATCTGGTGCCCTGTCATTGCAGTGGTTCCATTATCCAAGATTACCAGGGTAAACTTATGATTGTTATGGACCGCATTAATAAGCCCTGTAATACCCGAGTGAAAGAAGGTGGAATCACCGATAAATGACACCACCTTTTGATCTGTGGCCCTGGAAAAGCCGCAGCCGGAACTGACGGAAGAGCCCATGCAGATAACAAAATCAGCCATGGAAATGGGGGGCAGAAGACCTAAGGTATAACAGCCGATATCAGTCGGATAAACAGTATCCGTGCCGTAGACCTGCTTGACCGCATAGTAGGTTGCACGGTGGGGGCATCCTGCGCAGAGATTGGGCGGCCTGCCGGGGAGTGCAGGGACATCTGAAGTGTCTAACATTTCATGAGGCTCATAATCAACGCCGAAGTACTGGGCGATCGCCTTGCGGACCATCCCCGGATCATACTCATAGAGTCTGGAAAAGGCCCCCTCGCCTTTTCCTTTGATCAGTACGGAAATACCGTTTTCCTGGGCCATGGCCTTCAGTTCATTCTCGTTAATTGGCTCCAATTCCTCAACTACTAAGACCTTATCGACTCTCTTCAGGAAACTTACGCAGAGTTCTTTGGGCATGGGCCATGAAAACCCTAATTTGAGGATGCTCACCTTATCCATTATCCCCAATTCAGAGACAGCGTCTTTCACATAATTGAAACTTGCCCCGTTTGCCACTATGCCCCATTTGCCGTCGCCAATAATCTCATTAAATGACCCGTTCTCAGATTTCTCGCTTGCCCGATCATATCTTTCCAGCAGCAGCTTATGAAGATTCCGGGAAACCGCCGGTACAGTTACAAAATGGAAGGGGTTTTTTTCAAAATGGGCCGATGTCTTGACCGGTTTTAACTCTCCAAGACGGACGGCCCCTCTGATATGGGCCAATCTTGTGGTGGTCCTTATGATCACCGGGAGCCCTAATTCCTCTGACAGGTCAAAGGCCGCCACGGTCATATCTTTCATCTCCTGCGTGTTGGTGGGCTCTAACATCGGGAGGCCTGACAGCCGTGCGTAGTAGCGGTTGTCCTGTTCGTTCTGGCTTGAAAATAGCGAGGGATCATCTGCATTTATGATAACCATGCCCCCCTTGATACCCACATAGGCCAAGGTCATCAACGGATCGGCGGCCACGTTCATACCGACATGTTTCATGGTTACCATGGTCCTCAGGCCTGAAACAGCCGCGCCTGCCCCAACCTCCAATGCCACCTTCTCATTTGTTGAATATTCAAAGTAGAGATCAGTTTCCTGGCTAATTTTAAAGAAGTTTTCCGGAATCTCGGAGGAAGGCGTTCCCGGATAGCATGTGGTAAAGGATACCCCTGCTTCCAAGGCCCCCCTGGCAATCGCCTCGTTGCCTAAGAGAAGGATTTCTTCTCCTGGAGTGTCTGTCAATAGTTTATGCATCTTTTTCCCTCCCGATTGGTAAAGGTTGATGGAGTTATATCTTAAAACTTTCAGCCATACCTGCGTATTTCTTTCTGAGTTTCGGCTTTTCTATCTTTCCCGTGGGATTCCTGGGGACATCGTCAAAGATGATCTTGCGGGGCCTTTTATATCGAGGCAAGCCCTCACAGTAATCGAGGACCTCTTCTTCACCCATCGAGGATGCCGGTTTGATCTTTATAACAGCAGTTACGATCTCGCCTAAACGTTCGTCAGGGATTCCTATGACGGCCACATCCTGCACCTTCTGATTCTCCATGATAAAATCTTCTATTTCCACAGGAAAGATGTTTTCGCCGCCAGTAATTATGACATCCTTTTTCCGGTCCACAAGCCAGATGAATCCGTCTTCATCCACCCGGGCCATATCACCGGTCAGAAGCCAGCCGTCAGTGAGCGTACTTTCGGTTGCCTCAGGGTTATTATAATATTCCTTCATAACGCCAGGACCTTTGACCACAAGTTCTCCAGGTTCGCCCTTAGGCACCTCCTTGGAATCGAGACCCACGATCTTGAACTCCCAGTCAAATCCAGGAAGCCCAATGGCCCCCACCTTATGGAGGTTCTCTATCCCCAAGTGAACACATCCGGGGCCGGTGGTTTCGCTTAATCCGTAAGTTGTGTCGTAATCGTGATGTGGGAAAATCTTTTTCCAATTCCTGATCAGACTTGGCGGCACAGGCTGGGCTCCGATATGCATCAACCGCCATTGGTCCAGATTGTAGTCATCTAAATTGATCTCACCATTCTCAACGGCAATCAGGATATCTTGTGCCCATGGCACCAGCAGCCAGACTATGGTAACCTGCTCTTCGGATACGGCCTCTAAGATCCACGCCGGCTTGATCCCCTTCAAAATCACTCCCCTTGCCCCCACAATGAAATTGCCAAACCAGTGCATCTTGGCACCTGTATGATACAGGGGGGGAATGCATAAAAAATTATCATTGTGGGTTTGATAGTGATGCCGGTTTTCAAGGACACAGGCAAATTCGAGGTTTTTGTGGGTCAGGAGGATCGGCTTTGGAGCGCCAGTAGTGCCGGATGTAAAATAGAGAGCAGCTTCATCTAAGAGACCAATCGGGATATTGGGATCATCAGCCGAGCCTGTTTCGAGAAAGGCATTGAATGCCTCGGCATAGTCCGGCCTCAGATCGTCAGGCCCCACAAACACAAAGTCCTTTATGGTCCCAAGATCTTCCTTGATCGTGTCAATACGCTCCACAAACTCCTCTCCGAATACCATTGCCTTGGCCTCGGCAATATCTGCACAATACCGGATGTCATCAGATGTGAAGCGGAAATTAAGGGGAACGGCCCACGCGCCTGTCCTCAGTATTCCGAAATAAACGGGGAGCCATTCGAGGCAGTTCATCATTAAATGGATGACCTTATCTCCCTTTCTGATGCCCCTTTTGATCAAGGCAGTGGCGACCCGGTTGGCTATTTCATCGAATTCCCTCCAGGTGATTTCTACCCGTCTCTCCTTTGCAGGGTCCCTTTCAATAAGGGCAATCTCATCCCTGTACATCCTGGCGTTCCTGGCCAAAATCTCAGTTATAATCATGATTTCCCCTCCCCAAAAGCTATATTTTAGCTATGTATGACTATAAAAAAGGAGCTTATGGGTGTCAAGAAAAAATACCGGGTCCGGTCCGGACCGGGAGTGAAATTTCAAATTTGCAGGAGCCAAAGCTGGAATAGTCTGAGAGTGACAAATTTCAGAGACGGGCCTTGGCCATGGGAAGGAAGGGAGATGCCTTATATTCCTGGACAAACTTTTTCAAGATTTCATTTGACTTTTCAGGCTGGTTATCAATCCTGTAAACACGTTCCAAACTGAGCATAGCTGTCTCCCTGAACAGATTATCAGGGGCCTCTACGATTGAACTCAATATAAGAATGGCCTTTTTCAAGTCGCCCTTGCCCTCGTAGCATCCGGCCAAGGCCATAGAACTTAGGGTTTCATACTCCTTATCTCCAGAGACCTCGGCGGCGAATTTGTTGTAAAAGAGGATGGCATCATCGTACTTTTTTTCGACGAACTTTACATACCCTACCTGTGGCAAAGCCAATCGAGCCGCCTTTGACGTTCCGTATTCATTTATAACTCTCTCAAACAGCTCTTCCGCCTTTTTCAGCTTCTCAGGCGTTACATCGGGCTCAAGGTTATCAGTCAGGGTATTATAAGCCATATTGTAGACTTCTTGCCCACTTTTGTTAATGTGGCGCATATAGCCGTACATTGCTAAATAACCTACAACAATAACGGCAATAGCGATTCCAAAATATTTCAGCTCACGGAGATGAGAGCTGAAAAAATTGACCGCCCTGTTGGAAAGGGTCAAGAATTCATCCGTCTCTTTCAAAAGCTCTTTTCTGCTGAGTTTTTTCTTTGCCATGCTAAAACAACCTCCTGATAAAGATGTTCAGATATCAAATGAGATACGTTCCGTCAAGGTAAAAAGAATACTTGATACTTGATACTGGATACTGGATACTGGATGCAGGATGCAGGATGGAGGATATTTGATTTCCATTGAGTTCCTTGCGCCTTAAGCCTCACGCCTTATGCCTTTGGCCACGGATGCTGGGAGACCCGTGGCTTTTCAATAGACAATCAACAACCGAGGCCGCTACAACCCATAACCCGGAGAAAGACCCGTTGTCCTATTTAGACAGCTTCTTGAATCTGCTTAATTCACTCCCCAACACCCTACTCTATTTCTTATTAGGGTTGAGCGCTTTTGTAGAAAATGTTTTTCCCCCTATCCCGGGAGATACCATTACCGCCTTTGGGGCCTTCTTAGTCGCCACCCGGAGGCTATCATTTCTTGGGGTGTATCTCTCTACTACCTTGGGGAGCCTGTTCGGTTTTATGTTTCTTTTCTGGGTCGGAAGCCTCTTGGGCAGGCGGTTTTTTATTGAGAAGGACTACCGGTTTTTCAGGGCAAGAGACATTATCCGGGCCGAGGAATGGTTTAGAAAATATGGCTACTTCCTTATATTGTTAAACAGATTCTTTCCCGGAATCCGCTCTGTTATATCAATAGCCGGGGGGATATCACAGCTGAAGACTGTCAGGGTTACCTTGCTCGCCCTTATCAGTGCCTGCGTATGGAATCTGATCTGGATCATTCTCGGTTATTCAATCGGCACTAACTGGGATATTGTCAGGGAAAAAATGGCGCGAATAATGTTCAGCTATAATGTCGTAATACTGATATTAATAGGTCTTGTGGTCCTGATCCTTGTATTGAGAATGATGAAAAAGAAGAGGAACGGTTAAGTAAATCCCTGCCCCCAGGAATATCATAATCACTCAGTTTCCTTTCTGATCCAATCCAAGAAGGCCCGGTTTCCATCTATAATCGGGATGCTTATTATGCAAGGACACTCATAGCTATGCATTGATTTCACCTTGTCAATCAACTGGGAAACAAGTGATTCTTTGGTCTTGGCCAAAACGATCACCTCTTTTTCATCCTGGACCTCTCCCTCCCACCAGTATATGGCGTTCATGTTGTCAATAATATTGGCACAGGCAGCCAGTCTGCTCGAAACCAGCTCTTTCCCGATCGCCTTAGCCTCATCCATACTACCGGCAGTGATGTAAATAAGGTTTGTTTCCATGGTTTTCCTCCCATAATCCCAACCCCCTGACACTCAACCTAAAACAGTTCCAGAATTTTGATACAAAACATTTGATATAAGGACAAGAGTGTGTTATTTAGCCACAGTGTGGGTCTTTAATATTTTCAAGATTAACAGATTTTTCTGTTACGTTCAAAATTTTTTAGCAAAGGAGATTTAAGATGACAGCAAAACTGATCAAAGGAACCGAAATCAGAGAGGAAATCCTCAAAGAAATCGAGGAGGAAGTCAAACAGATCAAAGAAAAGCACGGCGTTGTTCCAGGTCTGGTAACCATTTTGGTGGGTGAGAATCCAGCGTCCATATCCTATGTTACGCTCAAGGTCAAAACAGCAAACAGGGTGGGATTCAAAGAGATCCAGGACAACCAGTCTGAAGATATCTCTGAAGAGGCACTTCTTGCCCTGATTGACAAGTACAATAATGACGATTCGATTAACGGCATTTTGGTGCAGTTGCCGCTTCCCAAGCAGATAGACGAGAAAAAGATCCTTAACGCGATCGATCCGGACAAAGACGTGGACGGGTTTCATCCGGTCAATGTTGGACGATTGATGATAGGAGGCGCTGAGGTCAAATTTCCGCCCTGTACTCCGGCAGGCATCCAGGAGATGATTATCAGGGCCGGTGTGGAAACCAGCGGCGCAGAAACCGTTGTGGTCGGCCGTTCCAACATCGTTGGGAAGCCCATCGCCAACATGATGCTCCAAAAGGCAGAGGGTGCCAATTCGACCGTGACTGTGGTACACACACGCACGAAGGATATGGAATCTCACTGCAAACGCGCAGATATTCTGATTGTTGCAGCAGGCGTTCCAGGGCTCGTTAAACCCGAGTGGATCAAACCGGGCGCCTGTGTTATTGATGTGGGTGTCAACCGTGTAGGGGAGAAGATCAGCGAAAAGACCGGCAAGAAAATCGCTATACTGAGAGGGGATGTGGACTTTGATGCAGCCAAGGAGATTGCAGGCTCCATAACCCCGGTACCCGGCGGCGTAGGTCCCATGACAATCACCATGCTCATGAAAAATACACTAAAATCCCTAAAGTTCAAGCTCGGAATTGCATAGTAGAAATGGACCTGTACAGTTAGTCAAGACAGGGCTTTTTTGATATCAGGTTGTTTTCACCGCAGAGACGCAAAGGCCGCAAAGTCATTTTTTTTCTTTGCCGTTGAGAGGACGGCAAAGAAAAAAGTACTTTTTGATTCATAAATCGCCCTTCAGGGCTTGGTCCTGTTTTGATTCTGGGGTCCTTCTTCCAGGATCAGAACGAAACCAACAAAACCCCCTTTGCGACCTTAGCGTCTTGAGCGAAGCGGGCGGTGAAAGAATAGCTTTTGTTGGAAATCCTTCTGGGTATCTAACCGCACACTCCGAAATAAATGGATACGCGCGTTATTGGGTAGAGAATTTCCCCGAGATTACGGAACCGGAAAATATTCCTACCAGTATCACCACACCAAGCACTGCCAGCCAGGATCCAAACAAATCCCAGACAAGGCCTCCGAGTACAAATGCGGGAATCATTGAGACTACTCCGATACCAATCTTTCTGAAAAGGTCCATGCAAGGCCTCCTGAGGTTTTTCTCATAATTTGAGCGGGGTTAATCACACCCTTAAAACACGATTCAAACGTAACTCCCCCTATTTGGATTGATATTATAAGGGAAAGCTGTTTGCTGGTCAAGAAATTAAAGAAAATATTGACTTGATTTCGCCGCGGCAAATGACTAAATTGCAGATTGTCTGAGCAAAACAACGGGGCGTGGCGCAGCCTGGTAGCGCACCTGCTTTGGGAGCAGGGTGTCGGAGGTTCAAATCCTCTCGCCCCGACCAGTAAAATCAAGTAGTTACGTTAATGCCGGATGCCTCAAATCCGGCATTTTTTTGATTCGTGACCTATTTGCTACTTCATTCAAATGCTTAACAAGAATCGATATCTGTAAGTGACTGAAGTTACACTCCTCGCTAACACCCTAATTTCCTATCTCAAATGACGTTTTTTATACATATCAATTCTAAATATGCCAAAACGCGGAAATAATAGTTGCATAATCGCGGATCTTACAATATAAAAATAGCGATACAAATAATAATCATATAGCGGAAGGAAAATCCGAAATGATAGAACTTTACCCAAGATGGCAAAAGGCGACCATTAAACAGCTGATGTTAGAAAGGCGTATCCTGCTACTGAGCGGTCCAAGGCAATGCGGCAAAACCACACTGGCACGTGAACTGGAATCCGATGAGACGGAATACCGGACCCTTGATGACGGTACACTTAGAGAAGCTGCCGGCAACGACCCGCAGGGATTCATCAAGCGCAGCACCAAGACATTGATTATTGATGAAGTGCAGCGCATCCCGTCCCTGCTTTCGGCAATTAAGAAAGCTGTAGACGAAGACACCCGTCCCGGGCAGTATCTATTGACCGGGTCCACCAACATTCAATCGCTTCCAACCGTTAGAGAATCTTTAGCCGGACGAATCGCCAAAATCCGCTTACGCCCACTCGCCCAGGGGGAAATCGAAAGAACCGCTTCCCGGTTTATTGATTCCGCATTTAAGCAAACTTTCTCGCGCAGCCATACCCACTATGACCGCGATGCCCTCCTGGAATTCGCTTTTAGAGGCGGCTTTCCAGAGCCGATGTTACTTCAGGATCGTGGTCGAAAGCGATGGCACACCGACTATGTTAATGCCATACTGGAACGAGACCTGAAAGAGATCACCAGAATTCATAGGAAAAATGCCATGCGAGAACTGGTGCACACGCTCGCAGCATGGTCGGGAAAATTTATGGACCTATCCGCCATCGGCGCCGGGCTATCCATCCGGCGCCCCACAATCGAAAGCTACATCAACGCTTTAGAGACACTTTACATGGTGGAGCGAGTATACCCTTGGACGAAAACAGACTATGCCCGTGTCGGTAAACAAAGCAGGCTCTTTATGGTCGATAGCGGTCTGATGACGTCCCTGCTCAGCTGGAAAATGGACCAAGTGCGTTTAGATTCCGATCGCTCCGGCAAACTGATTGAAACGTTTGCCTTCAATGAAATCATGGCGCAAGTTGACGCCGGAGATGATCGCTATGAACTGTTTCACTACCGTGACCGTGAAAAACGTGAAATCGATTTCTTAATAGAACGGGAAGATAATGCATTGCTCGGCATTGAGATCAAGGCCGGATCTGCTGTTGAGAAAAAGGATTTCAACCATATGCGATGGTTCCAGAAGAACCTGGCCAAAAACCGGACATTTATCGGCATCATTCTCTATACGGGGGAATTTCCCGCCTCTTTCGGCAAGAACTTGTGGGCGGTCCCGTTCGGTCTCTTGTGGTCTTAGCCTTATAAAGGTCTATCTTCTTCATTCATCAGTCCATCGATAGGGCACTCAATGTTTGAGGTAAAATATGGATTACAGAGAGTTGCTTGAAAAATACAATCTCCTATTAAGCGAGAACAGCCGTTTGATAAAAGAAAACGGCAGGTTGAAGGTGCAACTTGGGATAACGAAACGCAAGCCCTCTGAAAACCGAATTGTAGAGTCAACCACAGAAAAAAACATGCTCGACGATGAACCGACTGACAGCACTTCGTTTTCAGATCTAAACAACACATCGGATTCGATCTCAAAGATCAAACTATTCATGTCACTTTTCAAAGGTCGTGATGATGTATACGCGAAGAAATGGGAAAACAAAAAGAAGGCAACATCGGGATATTCACCCGTTTGCCTGAATCAATGGCAGGTTGGATTGTGCGGCAAGCCAAAGGCATCCTGTTCCAAATGCGCCAATCAGTTATATGCCGCGTTGGATGAGCATATCATCGAAAACCATCTGAGAGGGAGTATCGTTGCCGGTATCTATCCAATGCTTCCGGATGAAACCTGTCATTTTTTAGCAATGGATTTTGATGAGGCAGGCTGGCAAGGCGATGTCACAACAGTAAGAGAGGTTTGCGCCGAGTTTGATATTCCTGTGGCAGTGGAGCGATCACAATCCGGTAACGGCGGGCACCTATGGTTTTTCTTTGAAAACCGATTGCCCGCTGCGTTAGCCAGAAAGTTCGGCGTCGCCATTTTGACCTTTTCCATGAGCAGAAGACATGAAATACATTTCAAATCATATGACAGATTGTTTCCCAGCCAGGACACAATACCCAAGGGAGGTTTTGGCAATCTGATTGCTCTGCCATTCCAAAAATCTGCAAGGAAAAACAATAACAGCGAATTCATCAATGAAAGCCTTGAATCCTATAGTGATCAATGGGCGTTTTTATCGTCGATTCAAAGAATCTCTGAAGATCGTATTGAAAATCTCACAAAGGAGCTTTGTCATGGCCATGAACTGGGGGTCTTGAAAATTGACGAAGAGGATACACAAAAGCCATGGGAAACACACCCCGTCAGCCTGCAAAAGATCGATTTTCCAAAGCAAATCGATATCGTGAAGGCTAATATGCTGTTTATTCCAAAAAGCAATATCTCCCAACGAGCGTTGAACCGCTTGAAGAGATTGGCTTCTTTTAAAAACCCAATGTTTTACAAGCACCAAGCGATGCGGTTGTCAACATACGGACACCCACCGATCATCTCGTGCGCGGATGAAACAACGGATTATCTGTGTTTGCCGAGAGGGTGCGAAATAGACCTGTTCACTGAATTAGAGCAATATGGCGTAGATGTTCATCTTATTGATAAGACCCATTGCGGGAAAAGAATAGATGTAGAGTTCAATGGTCATTTAAGAGATGAACAACCCCTGGCCCTCGAACAGCTATTGCATCATGATACCGGAATACTCTCAGGGACAACCGCTTTTGGGAAAACCGTCGTAGCCATCAAGCTGATCGCCGAAAGAAAGGTCAATACGCTTATCTTGGTGGATAGGATCAGTTTGCTCAAACAGTGGCAAGACAGGCTGTCTGATTTTTTGATTATAAATGAAACCTTGCCGGAAATGGCTATGACAGCAGGCAGGAAAAAAGGGCGAAAGAAAAAAGCAAGCGTCATTGGCCAGCTGGGTGCAGGCAAGAAGGCCCTAAGTGGTATTGTGGACATTGCCGTTATGCAATCCCTAAGCCGGAAGGGAGAGGTAAAGAATTGCGTTAAAGACTATGGGATGGTCATTGCCGATGAGTGTCATCATGCTTCGGCTTTCAGTTATGAAAGTATTCTGAAAACCACCAATGCCAGGTATATTTATGGCCTGACAGCCACACCAACACGAAAGGATGGGCATCATCCGATACTCTTTATGCATTGCGGCCCAATACGATATCGCGATAATGCCAAAATGCAGGCAGAGAAAAGACCTTTTGATCATTATATCATTCCAAGGTTTACTTCCCTGAGAATTCCTTTGAACAGTGATGAAAAGGATGTTTCCATCCAAGAATTGTACTCTGAAGTTGTTGATAACGACACCCGGAATCAGCAAATTGTCGAAGACGTTCTACACAGCTATAAACGCGGTAGAAACTGTATTATTCTAACATTGAGAACCGCTCACGTTGAATTGCTTGCAAAGAAATTAAGAAAAGAAGTCCCGGATGTTGTGATACTGATGGGTGGCATGGGCGCAAAGACAACACGGGAGGTTTTTAAACGCATCGCGGACACACCGGCAGATAAAAATCTAATACTGGTGGCTACAGGGTCTTTTCTCGGAGAGGGCTTTGACGAACCTCGTCTTGATACGCTGTTTTTGGCCATGCCGATATCATGGAAAGGCACGCTCCAGCAATATGCCGGAAGACTTCATCGACTGTTTATAGATAAAAAAGAAGTACAGATATATGATTATGTGGATATCCATGTAAGGATGTTGGAAAGGATGTATCAGAAAAGGCTTACAGGGTATGCCTCGATGGGATACAAAGCAAAAAGCGAGGATATCATGTCAGCATCATTGGATATTATTTTTGATAAGGATAGTTTTTTGCCTGTTTTCAGCAATGATCTCGCCGGTACTAAGAAAGAAATCTTAATCGTAAGCCCCTTTGTCAGAAAAAGGCGCTCCCTGCAAATGTTACAACACTTGAGAATTGCCCTCGATAAAGGCATCCGAGCAATTGTCGTAACCAGGCCGGTAGAGGCTTTCAAAGCCAAAGATCGAATTGCTTTGCAGCAAGTATTGGAGGTGCTAAGAAACAACGATATAAGTGTTGTTTTTAAATCCAATATTCATCAAAAATTCGCAATCATGGATCAAAAAACTGTGTGGTATGGCAGCATCAATCTCTTGAGTTACGGCAGTGCTCAGGAAAGCATTATGCGCATTGAAAGCTCTAATATCGCGAATGAGTTAATTAAAAGTATAGAAAGGCCACTGACGACCGTTGGCGGTATTACGCCAGTGGGAAAATCTCTTCATCTTTCAAAAAACGGCTGAGTACTCCTCGGCTGTGTATGATAATTGGATTCATTGCTCAATTTCAGGTTCAAGAAAGGCCATCTGCTTTTTTGCGCTGGCCAGCATTTCCACAGTGGCCGACTACTCCACAAAGTCCATTGAATCACCCATTTCGCCATTTTCATAGCGTTTGTGAAATTCTGCTGTTTGCAAGTGGGGGAGGGGAGGGGACGTTGGTGCAGAAAGTTCATAGTATATGGGTCAAGTCCATATCCGGCTTTTTTCCTGTTGATATGAATCTATTTACGCACGAAGTCGTTACACCGAGATACCTTGCTAATTCTGCCCCAGAATACCCCAACTCTCTAATCCCTATCCAGGATACAATCTGCCTGACCTTAACAATCTTATGCCTGCGGCTTCCGGATCGAAGTTCGCTAACCGAAATATTGTGATCTTCACAGACTTTCTTGGCCAATGTGTCAATATCCGGCCGTTGCCCTGAGAGTCTCAGATTTCTTTTTACAATATCATCAGGCCCGGATATGACTTCCTGAACAAATTCGTTGTCTCCGAGTATCCGTTGGTCAAACGCCTGCTTCTCACCTCGTTTCCTCAGAGACAGCACTTCTGACCAACCCCCAAGGCTTCTTATCAATCCTCCACCCACGAGTTCGGGTCTGGGCCCCAACGCTATCCCCTCTTCCACATATTTGAGATAATTCTTTCTTCCTGCCCGCCGACTACCGAAAAAGGAGAGGACGTATTCGGTGTCCTGCCATTTTCTTTCCACTTTGCCCATTAAAGCTGAGTGGCCCGACCACGGAGAACGGTTTAGCTCAGTAAGATTTTTAATTAGCCCGGCCCTTAGCAAATTCAGATGAATGTAGCGGACCAGTTCCCTAAAATATGTTTCCTCCTGGCAGACAATAGATTTGTATCGATTCTGAAAAAGATGCCCATATCGTTGATGACGTTTATTGAAGTTGACCGCATAACCGGTCAAGATTTTACGCATACTGGATGCCAGAGGCCGGTTTTTGGTTTTCACGAGCATGTGAAAGTGATTTGGTAACAATGCCCAAGCATAGACCTCCAGCGCCCCTTCCTGCGCCACCGCAGACAGTCGAGCAATGAAGTCCTTCCTATCTTTGTCACTTATGAAAATCCTTCTTCTTTCTATTCCACGCCCCATAATGTGATGCAATACACCCGGGGCATCTAATCTTGCTAATCTCGGCATATCCATAGAGT
>CAZFSF010000063.1:0-15630 GCA_964522045.1 uncultured Desulfobacteraceae bacterium | reverse complement strand
AAATCAGGCAGATCCAGTATCGCATTGACCATGGTTGGAATAATATATAGGCGGGTAACCTTCTCATTCTGAATAATCTTGATCGCTTCCAGAGGATCAAACTTCCGGGTCATGATGTGGGTACCCCCCTTTGCCGTGAAGTAATGGGGTGTTCCCCAGCCATTGACGTGAAAAAGGGGGATGAGGTGGAGTTGGATATCGGTCTCGTCCATAGGGGAGACGGCGAGGGTTTCAAGGGCATGGAGATACAGATTGCGATGGGTGAGCATAACCCCTTTGGGAGTCCCTGTGGTCCCGCTGGTATAAAAGATCTCGGCAACGTCGTCCTCTTCAAAGGGATACGCCCCCAAAGGAAAAGGAGGGTCAGAAGACGCCCCGGCGAGCATCACTTCATAATTGCCGGTGATCCAGCCTGGCGCATGGTCCATGGCCTCTAAAAGGATGTAGTGCTCCACACATGGGATCTGGGCCCTGATCGATTCGATCTGAGGGATGAAGTCTTTGTCAAGAAGCAACACCTTTGGAGTCGATTCGTTGATGATATATTCAAAATCGTTGGGAACCAATCGGATGTTGAGGGGGAGGAGGATAGCGCCAATTTGCGGAATACCGTAAAAGGCCTCAAGGAGTCGATGGCAGTTATACCCCAAATAGGAGATTCGATCCCCTTTTTGAACGCCTAATTTTAAGAGTCCGTTCGAAAGTTGGTTGACCCTTTTTCCATAATCGAGATAGGAGAAGCGATGGTCTCCGCAGATCACACCCGTCTTTTGACCATAAATCTTGATTGTCCTTTCCAGAAAACGTATAGGGGTCAATGCAATATTCATCACAACCCTCTTCAGCTCATATTTTCATTTCGTCTTTTGTCCGAACCCTGTCGAAGATCCCCACCACGGACAGGGGAACCTCTGAACCTGTGACCGATTATGCTCTAATGCGGGCACTTTTCAGCCTGTCTCTGTTTCTTCAGTCCTGAGACCCTTAATGACAAACTCAAAGATGAAATCTGCCAGCCCCTCTACCGACACTCCTTTCTTGGGGTGGAACCAGAGCCTTGTTCGGGTAATCATGGACGCGATCATAGCCCCAGCCAATTTCTCATCCACCCCCCGGAAACTGCCGCTGTCAATACCCCTTCTGATGACTTTTCGAATAATCCGGTCATAGGTATTCCGCAGACCGACAATTTTTTTCCGTTTGGCCCGTGAGAGGTTGTCTAAGGCAACATCAAAAAGGAGCTTGGCTGATCGCCGGTAACTCAACGTCAGTTTTAAGTGACTGATAATTAGTAATCGCAACTGCTCTTCGGGGGTGGTGCCATCGTCTTCCTCTAAGTGCTTGATGGGCTCAATTATCTGCTCCATCTCTTCCCGAAGCACCTCAAAGAGGATTTCTTCTTTGTTGGGAAAGAAGTTGTAGATATTTGCGGGTTTGCAGCCGTAAGCGGCTGCTATATCCCGCATGCTTGTTGAGTTATACCCTTTTCTCCAGAAAAGCGTCCTCGCCTTATCCAATATTTTTCTATATGGGGTCTTTTTTGGCATCTGGACTCCGATGTTTTCTCTTTGCAAGGGAAATCTTAGTGCCTGGTCATCAAGAATTCTTGTAAAAAAAGAATGCCTTTGTCCAAGGGCGGAGGCAATCAGTTTGTGAATGGCTGTTGACGTCAGTTAACGGCCGCTAATTAACCGTATACAGAGATCATTTACTCGCTGTCAAGAAAAAAGAAAGACGGCCCTCTCCGCATCATCCTAAGGCTATCTCTTCTGTCATGGGCTGTCTCACTTTGGCTTTTCGCGGATTGTTCTGTACCCCTATTCACTTTCTGCGAATTCACAGACGGCGTTCTTGAGAGCTACGCCCCGGTCGGTGTTCACCCTCACCAGGCACCGCCCCTTGTCGACCCAACACTGTGTAGTCAGGGTATCCCCCGGGTAGACAACATTGGAAAAGCGCGCCGTAAAGCTCCTGAAGTGACCCACGTCACCGCTCAATACGCCGTTTACGATTGCCCGAACTGCAAAGCCGTAGGTGCAGAGGCCGTGGAGAATCGGACGGTCAAACCCACCTCGCCCGGCTGCTTCCGGGTCTAAGTGCAGAGGGTTCAGATCACCACTGAGTCGATACAGGACGGCCTGGTTTTCGGCAACCTTAACAGAGAGGGTGAGGTCCGGTTCAACACCTTCAGGGGGGTCCAAGGGTTCCGCCTTTGGTCCCGGATCTCCGCCAAAGCCACCTCCGCCAAGGTAGAATATCGCCCAGTTGGCATCGTAAAGATGATTTCCGTCCTCGGTACGACCTGTAACATGGATATGAAAAACAGCGCCTTTTCCCTTGTCGTAGATATCCGTTACTTCACCCACCTGAATTAATCTCCCTTCAGGGGGAAAAGGCCGGGAAAGACGGATGGTCTGCTCGCCGTGGAGCATCCGGGACCATTCAATATCCTCCCCCACGTATGGAAAGGCCCTGATAGCCGGTACCACACAGAAGCTCGGCAATACCTTTATCCCACCAGGAGCGTTTTCATACACAAAGGAGAGTTCGGCGGCGGACGCACCCACGCCCAAGGCATAGAGGGCCACGTCTCTCCAGGTATATTCAAAAACGACCGGCTCGCTCTTCCTACCGATAACGCCAAGGTCTACTTCAGGCATACTCAATCTCCTTAAGCAGTTTCCGAACGAAAACTATGATTTTTCGTTCAGGCACTAACTATTCTTCCGAGTAGTCGTACCAACCCTTTCCCGTCTTCTCCCCATATTCGCCCCTCATGTAATGCTCCACGAGCCTGGGATGGGGAAGCAACGAACGGTCACCGGAAGCCTTAAAGGCCTCCATATCCATGGTATAGCCCAGATCGATCCCTGTCAGGTCCTGGAGACGAAACGGCCCCATTGGATGACCGGCGCCATAGACACAGGCCTTGTCAATATCTTCGTATGAAGCCACACCCATCTCTAAAAGCCATTGCGCTTCACGAATAATGGCACCAAATATTCGGTTTAAGAGAAACCCCTCCACCTCCTTTTTGACATGCACAGACACCTTGTTCAGTCTTTTGCATAGATCCATCGAAATCTGTGCGGTTTCATCCGACACATGTGGACCCTGCACCACCTCCACAAGCTTCATGACCAGGGCCGGATTAAAGAAGTGGACATTGACAACTTTTTCGGGCCGGGCGGTCGCATCCGCAATCCGGGAACTGACAATGGCAGAGCTGTTGGTGGCCAGGATTGCATGTGGAGGCGCGATTCTGTCAAGATCTGCAAAGAGCTTTCTCTTGACATCAACAACTTCAATGACCGCTTCGATAACATAGTCGGCCTCTTTGACCGTTTCCTCCAGGCTTGAAGTGAAGGTCAGGTTTTTACGCGCCTGTTCAGCCTGCTCTGCAGTCAACCTCTCCTTTTCCACACGCCCGGGCAGATACCGGTCAACAAAGGCCTCGGCCTTTTTCAGTGTGGCCGCATCGCTGTCCGTGCAGATGCTCTTATAGCCGTGGATGGCACACAGGGTAACAATCTGGTGCCCCATATTCCCGGCCCCCACAACGCCAATGGTTTTTATATCATCAATGTTCATCTCTTTACTCCTTTCTTTATTTTCTGTAGATTAATGCGGAAAAGCCGAAACCAAAGACACCTCGCGCAAAGACGCCAAAGCGCAAAGAACTAAAAAAATTGAAAAACTATTGTACATCATCCGAAAAGCCGATCAAATACGATTACGCTCCTTGGGTTTAATGACCACAGCCGGTTTGGTCCTTTGGGAATATTTAAAACCTTCAGCCTCCCTCGATTTGCCGTACTTATCTTCCAGTTCGCGAAGCGGCCCGGCATCCAATGCCCTGACCGGACAGGCCTCGACACAGTTGGGAAGCTTTCCTTCCGCGAAGCGGTCCAGACAATAGTTACACTTTCGCATCCCGGCCCCCTTTTCAGGACCAAACTGGGGGGCGTTGTAGGGGCAGGCCTTGAGGCATTTCTCGTCACACTCATCATTACCAAGGCAGGCATCGCTATCTACAAAAACGATTCCGTCTTCTTTCCTTTTTATTATGGCGCCTGCAGGACAGGCCGGTACGCACACCGGGTCAGTGCAGTGCCAGCAGGGTGCAATCATGTAACTCACAGAGGGATCAGGAAACTTCCCTTTCTCGGTGTATATGACGCGCATCCAGTTCTCAGGTCCTGCAGGTATGTCGTGCCAGTCCTTGCAGGCGACTCTGCAGGCACTGCATCCGGTGCAACGGGTCTGGTCGAAGTAAAAACCGATCTGCACGATATAGCCCTCCTTTAAGCCTTCACTACTTCAACAAGGCATGTGTTCATAACAGCAGCGCCCCCACCCGAGTACGCGTCTTTGGTCAGCGTATTGGCGCAACCACCGCGGTCGATCCCGTTTTCGTCCGGATCATACCAGGCGCCCTCAAAGATGGAAATCACCCCCGGAATGATTCTCTCCGTGACCCAGGCGGTAATGGCCACCTTGCCGCGGCCATTGAATACATAGACCTCGTCCCCATCCCTGATCCCCCGTGCTTCCGCGTCAACCGGGTTGATCCAAACCCGGTGAGGTTCCACCTCCCTCAGCCATTCCACTTTGTACAGATCAGAGTGCACCCTATTTTTAGGATGAGGGGTGAGGAGTTGAAGTGGATACTTCTCGAACAGGGAATCCTTGCGGTCCTCAGGGGTACTCATGTACATGGGGATAGGTGGACAGAGAGGATTATTCAGATTTGCTGCGCGCTGGGAAAATATCTCGATCCTGCCCGATGGTGTGAGAAAAGGCTTATTTTCAATATCCTCTATCTGCTCCCTGAAAGCTACGATAGGTTCAGGGAGACTCACTCGATGAATCCCCTCCCTCTTGAACTTCTCATAGTCTGTAATCTGGGGTCCTGTCTCCGGATTCTTCTCCACAAACATCCTGAGCCATTCATCTTCAGAATAGGGGTTGAAATCTTTAATCCCGAGCCGCTCTGCCAGGTCGCTTATAATATCAAAATCAGACTTGCACTCGCCTAATGGTTCGATGGCACGGTTGACAAACGTGTAGTAGGGGCCCGAGGGCCACGGGCGGGTCAAGTCGCTCCTTTCGGCCGCACTGGTCACCGGCAGGACCAGATCGGCGTACTTTGCCTGTGGGGTCATGAACAGTTCGTTGACGGCAAAGAACTCAAGCTTTTTAAGGGCCCGCGCTGCCTTGTTGCTGTTGCCTGTCTGATTCAAATAGTTATTACACATGGACCACATCATTTTGATGTCCGAAGGATAGCCCCCCTCTTTGCCTTTGAGGATGGCGTCAAAGATCTTGTTTATGTGTACCCGTTTAACAACCCTGATGCCAATGTCGAGAGTCCCCTTAACGTTGGGCCCATCCAGTTCAAAGGGGTTCTTCCCGGGTGGTATGGCAGACATGCGAAACATATGACCCACCGGGATACCCATCAGACCGCCCCCCGCACTGCCGCCTTGCCGTCCCACGTTTCCGGTCATGGCACACAGTGTCATTGCGCACCGGTTATACTGCTCGCCCATGGCACTTCGCGCCGGACCCTGGCAGTCCATCAGCGCTGCAGGCCGGGTAGTGGCGTAGACCCGGGCCAGCCGCTCAATGGTAGACGCGTCCACACCCGAGATTTCGGAGGCCCAGGCAGGGGTCTTTTCCACACCGTCCTCCCGGCCCATGACATATTGCTCGAATTTGTCGAACCCTACTGTGTATTTATCGAGAAAGGCCTGGTCGTAGAGATTCTCCCGGATCATCACGTTGGCCATTGCCGCCATCATGGCCGTATCCGTCCCCGGGAAGATGGGGATCCATTCATCAGCCACTGTTGCCGCAGTGTCGTGATACCTCGGATCTATTGCGACGATCCTGGCGCCATTCTCCTTGGCCTTGATCAGATGATACATGGTGTTGGTGCCGGAGATCATCCGCGCAGGGTCCCAGCCCCAAAGGATGATCAGCTTTGAGTTGAGCATGTCCTCCCTGCTGTGACCGACCATGACCGAGCCGTACTGGACCAGTGAGGCCCAGACCGCTCCCTCGGAAGAGATGTTTCCGTAGTGCGTTACAAACCCTCCGAACTGGGTCAGGAGCCGGGATGCGGCAAACCCCGCGTTATGAAGACTGGCCAAGTAGCCACCGCCGGTGGCAAGAAAGATCCCCCGGTTCCCATAGGTCTCCTTTACCCTTATTAGCTCACCGGCCAATGTGTCATAGGCCTCGTCCCAGGAAATCCGCTCGAACTTTCCCTCACCCCTGGCGCCCGTCCTTTTTTGGGGATACATAAGCCGCTCCGGGTGGTGAACCATCTGGCGGTAGGCCCGGCACCTGAGGCAGGTCCTGAGTTGACCGGGCTCGGAGAAATCATCACCCTCCACCCGGATAATTTTGTTATCTTTAACGTGCAGTCTGAGGGGACATCTGCCGCCACAGTCGAAGGTGGATGTGGTCCGGACAATTCTCACCTCTCCGCCGCTGATATTCGGGCCAGGCCGTTCTTTCAGATTGTCTTCCATCGCTTTCTCCAAATATATGAGATAAACAATTTAAAACTTGGCTTGATCAATAGATATTGACAGGACCAACTCCGCATTCCGCATTCCGCAATCCAAAATCACTACACCTCCAAATACTTCTCCCGGATCTCCGGTTGGGCATCCAGTTCTTCAACGCTTCCTGAAAAGGCAAGAAAGGCCTTTCCCATCAGATAAATACGATGGGCGAGGGACATGGCTACTCTGAGGTTATGCTCCACAAACAGGATTGAAACCCCGAGTTTGTTGATGTCTTCAAGGATATCTCGGACCTCCTTGACCATGAGGGGAGCCAATCCTTCTGTGGGTTCATCCACGAGCAGGAGATCGGGGTTGCCCATCAATGTGCGGGCTATGGCTAACATCTGCTGCTCGCCGCCCGAGAGATGGGCGCCTTTCTGTCTGGTGTGGCCTTTCATAAAGGGGAAATGTTCATAGATCCGTTCGAGCGTCCAGGTGTTGCCGTTCCCACCCTCGCCGACCCGTCCGGCCTTAACTCCCATCATCAGGTTTTCGAGCAGGGTCAGCCTCGGAAAGATCCGTCTCTCCTCAGGCACATAACCGATCCCGGCCCTGGCCACCTTGTGCGGCAGACATCCCGTCAGATCCCTGCCCTTATATCTGACCGATCCCGACCTCGGCCTGACCAGACCCATGATGCTCTTCAGGGTTGTGCTCTTTCCCATGCCGTTTCGACCCAGAAGCGCCACAAGATCACCCTGGTCAACGGCCAGGGACATATCCTGCAGGGCATGACTCTCACCATAATAGGTGTTGAGATGATCAACTTCGAGAAGCATCCTTATTCCTCCATCTCGCCCAAGTAGGCATTTTTGACATCCTGATTCTCCCTGACTTCATCAGGGGTCCCTGTAGCGAGGAGCCGCCCTAAATGGAGCACCGTAATACGGTCTGCCAAGGAGAAAACCACATCCATATCATGCTCGATAATAACAACGGTCTTACCCTCTGTAATCTTCCTGATCAACTCCACTGCATAATGGGTCTCGTCCTTGGACATCCCTGCAGTGGGCTCGTCAAGCATAACCAGGTCCGGGTCGGAGGCCAAGGCCATACTGATCTCTAAAGAACGATGTTTGCCGTATGACAGCATACTGGCCGGGATATCCCGTTCTCCATCAAGGTTTATCCTTTTGAGGACCTGGTCGGTCTCTTCCGTTATATCCCCCATCTTGTCTAATTTTCGAAAAAGGTTGAACCGGACCCCCCTTTTTGAAAGGATCCCCATACGGATATTCTGAAAGGCCGTCAACCTGGTAAAGGTGCTTGTGATCTGAAATGAACGCCCCATACCGAGCCGCACTAATTGGTGGGGTTTAAACCCCGTTATTTTCTTCCCCTTGAAAAAGACATCACCGCTGGTCGGCTTATAGGTCCCTGTAATGACGTTGAAAAGCGTGGTCTTACCCGCGCCATTGGGCCCGATAAGGGCGTGCCGCTCGCCCTCCTTGACCTCTAATTGGACATCAAAGAGGACATCCAGTCCGCCGAAATCGTGGCATAAACCGTTTGTTTCAAGGATACTCATGAGTTGGCCTCCGTTGTTGCCCTGTTAGATCGTCTGCTTGACCATTTTTCCTTGACAACCCTGTATAAACCCACAAAACCCATGGGCGCAAACAGGATCACCAGGATAAGGATCACGCCAACAACCAGTTCCACCCGTTCCGTGTACCGGGTGGTCAATTCATCTAATATTCCAAAGATGGCAGATCCCCAGATCGGACCGAAAAAACTGGCCACTCCCCCGATCATGGTCATCAATACCGGCGCAAAGGAGGTCATGACGTGGAATGCGCCATCGGCTGAGATGAGGTTTTGAAAAAGGGCGTAGATCGACCCGGCGACCCCGGCAAACGCTCCGGAAAATATCAGAATGACCGCCTTGGTCTGGGGAACCTTGAATCCCAGGTAGTCGACCCGGTTGGCATTGTCGCGAATACCCACCATAACGCTGCCGAGAGGGGTTTTGGTAAAGAACCAGAGCACCCAGATGCTCAGAATGATCACGGCCATAGCAAAGTAGTAGAAATTCAGAGGATCCGTCATGTCGACGGAGACCACACCGGGGATAGTGAACGGGGGGATGGGGAATCCCCCGACGCCATCCTCTCCCCCGGTGAGATCTCTCAATTTCAGGGCCAGGACATATAAAAGCTGGCCAAAGGCCAGGGTCAGCATGGCAAAGGCAGTGCCGCTTACCCTGACCAGCAGGGGACACAGGATCAGGGCAAGGAGAATGGCGGCCAGAGCGCCGATCCCTACCGCCGGCAGAAGGGCCAGGCCCTCTATACGACTGAGGGCTATGGCCGTACCGTAACCCCCAACGCCGAAGAACATGGCATGGCCAAAGCTGAGAAGTCCGGTAAAGCCAAGCAGGAGGTTAAAGCTGACGGAAAACAGGGCAAAGATTGCAAATATTACAAAGACATTCGTATCGTAGATGCCGAAGAGCCACGGGTAGAGAAGGAGAATAACGAGCCCGGCAATCCATAAGATCCATCTGAATATTCTGATCATGCTTCTCTCTCCCCAAAAAGACCCGTAGGTTTGATCGCCAGGACAATGGCCATAAATGCAAACATCAGGACCGGCGCGAGCTGTGAAACAAACTGAATGCCATAGGAATTCAGCAACCCGAAAATGATTGAGACGATGAAGGCGCCCCCGAGACTCCCCAGCCCTCCGGTAACCACCACCACAAAGGCATCCATACCGATCTGATCTGCCAGTCCCGGAAAGACCGTCAAAATGGGGGCTATGGCCACTCCTGCAATCCCGGCGAGCCAGGTACCTGTTCCAAAGACGAACATAAACACCAACGGAGTGTTGATTCCGAGGGCACTTACCATATCGGCATCTGAAACTGCCCCACGCACAATCATACCTAATCGGGTCTTGTAGAGGAGCAGGGCCATAATACACAGGACCACGAGGGCCAGCGCAATAATAAAGAGGCGATAAATCGGATAATCCAGGCCCCCAATGTTTACAAGCCCATGGAGGACCGGAGGGATCTTGACCGGGAGGCTCTCGGTTCCCCAGTAAGCCTTTACCCCGTCCAAGATGATCATGCTGATACCCACCGTCAGAATAAGCTCTCCGATATGCCCGAAGGCGTGTACCTTTCTGAGGAGAAACCGCTCACAGATGATTCCGAAAATGGCTACCGCGACCGGCGCAGCTAACAGGGCCAGCCAGAAATTTCCGGTCCAGGCCAGGACCTGGAAGCAGAAATAGGCGGACAGCATAAAAAAGGAGGCATGGGCGAGATTTAAAATTCCCATCATACCAAAGATCATTGTGAGACCGGATGCCACAAGAAAAAGCACCATCCCGTATGCGAGCCCGTGTATACCCTGGGCAACGTACATGGCGGTAGTGGGGTCCATCAGTTTAACCTCCTGTTACCTAACCCGGATAAACCCGCCATAGGCGGACAAGCCGGAAAAGAAAAAGTCTCACGCAAAGGCGCAAAGACGCAAAGGAAACCTACAGTCTATTCGCAACAAACCTTGTCCAACCTTCTGTGAATGTGATACGCCGCATCAACAACGATCTTCGCAATTTCATTCTAAAGTGATCGGTTCAGGTTTTCCAATTTTCTTTGAAGCGCGGGACCGGGTGGCCCGCGCTTCGATGGCCTCTACTGACATCTTTTGAGTTTCATGTCCATGAGCGGCTCCACCTTGTCGGCCGGTATCTTGAAAATAGGCCCGGCATTGGAGCAACCCTTGAAATAATAAAACGGCGGAATATTGAAAGACTGCCTCTGCTGGACGGGCGGGACATACTCAATAGCAGCCAGGTCCTGTATCGTCTTATGGTCGCAGGGCCTCATGGTTAGAACTTTCCCGTTGACATACTGATAGCTATCCCCCTCCCACACCTTGATGATCTTTTCAGGATCCGTACTTCCGGCCCTTTCAATAACACTCAGGAGCCAATAGGTCTGCTGTGTATAAGAACCTATGTTTCCAGCCGGATGTTTGTACAGCCAGGTATTGTAGGGCGCCGTCCATTTATTCTTCCACAGATCATTCCACGCCATATAGGCTTTCACTTCGTTATGTGTCTTGAAAGCAGGATTCGGGGCCGCATACTGGTTAATATTAAGCAGGCCGTCGGTGCCTTCAACCCCGACTTCATGAAGGAAATTGGGTTCGTCTAAAAATGTGTTGATAAAGGGGAGTTTTATACCCATTTGCCATGGAGTGACCGAACAGGTAGTCCTGGCAGAGTATATAGAACTTGGTCTCTTTCTTTCGTATCTGGCCGTAATAATAGGCTGCGGAACGTCCGATCTGGTCGCACGAAAAGGAAGTCATAAAGGAATAACGGGTGAAATTTGTAGCGTCGTAGAGTTCATCGGAAAGCGCGGCCGTACATTGGGCAATGACCTTGTATTTCTTTGCGACCTGGTTGATGACCTTCATGACGTGGCTGCCGTTTGTTCCCCACAGCACATGAACCTTTTCCTTGAGGACCATCCTTTCACATACCTTTTTGGCAACCGCCGGCTTGGATTGGGTGTCCGCCTTAATCATCTGGACCATCTTCTTCTTCCCGTCAACCAGGATTCCGCCCCTCTTGTTGATGTCATGGGCGGCCCACAGCGCAGAGATCCAGTAGATTTGTCCCACAACCGCCGCCGGACCGGAGAAGGATGCTACGATAGCTATTTTGATGGTATCTCCGGTTGGGATAACCGGGTTATTGGGGTCAAAATCGTACATATCGCCCATTTTACTGGCGTCAAATCTGGCATTTACCTCAGCCATGGCCTGGGGCACACCCAGCAGGCACAGGCAACAGAAAACGATAATCACCGAAAAGATCTTTCTGAATGTTTTCATCTTTCTCTCCTTTTCATGTTAATGGGTAACGGGTTGAACCGGCACAAAAGATGCCGAAAACGAGCTCTTTATCTAATCTCACCCCCTTTCGCCAAAGATCTTTTGTTGATGATGACTGCGGTTTAGTGTGAAAATCATCCAAATCTAACCTAAAACCTATTTCACCTCTTTACGCCTTCCTTTTTTTCAACAGATTTGAGAAGGTGTTCATACTCTTCCCTGACGAGTTTGCGATAAAGATGGTAGAAGAAAAGGCTCATGATTTCAGTAAACATTACACCCTTCTTCACCAACTCCTCTGAAGTCAACCGCTCCAGGCTGGACCGGTAGTAGCCCTTTTGGGATCTTTTCACATATTCCCGGATAAAATCGGCAATATGCCTCAGATCCTCGGGATTGTAACCATCCTTAGGACCAAAGCCGGTGCGGTCAATGTCAACCAGCAGTTTGCCGATAATCACGTCATCCTGGAGATAAACCGGCTCGCCATCCCTTAACTCAGCGGCGATGACACCCCACTCTTCCATCTTGGCGAGCCATTTTCGTCCCAGTCCGGTCGCCTCCCGAAAGGCCTCTTTACCAAAAATCTCGGTTGAAAGAAGCCGATCAATGGGTCTGAAGTGTTGGCTCAGAAATTGAAACGAGGATTTTTCTGATCTGGATTGCTTTTTCAGATGTTTAATGATCTTTTTGATTAGGGAAAGGGGAAGGAAATAGTCGTCCTGGAGTCTCTTGATGATGCGGATCTGCTCTACATAGCTTTCATTATAATCCGCCTTATTCTTCCCTGTCTTACGGGGTTTCCGGAGGACCCCTTCTCGGACATAGTAATGAATGGTCTCTTTGGACACCCCCGTGCATCCGGCAAGTTCGCTGATCTTCACTTCTCTCCCCTCCGTGTCAGGTTGAAACCTGACAGACAGGAAATTGATCACAAAGGTATATGTTTGAGAGCTATTTCAAATTATGGGAAATGTCAATAACAAAATCGAGAAGATAAATCCTTCCAAAAAAATTTTTACTTGACAGTATTATCAATGGTATTCTATCTATCCTTAACTGAGTATGTAGTCACGCTCCATGCTGAGTGTGTAGCGATGCTATATTAATAAAAATCCCCCTTAATGTAGCTTGCTGAGGTTCCATAATCCAAGCGTCGACACCCTGAGTACTGCACTGATTTGTGGAACATTGTTCGTTTTCCGGAACTTTACTCATTTTTGAATTGAGCACCCTGTAATGCCCTCTTTTCCTTTATGGATGGGCGCTAATTTCTACCGCGAAGGAGAGAAAAAATATGGGGAACAGACCGTGGCAACGACACTATGACTATGACGTACCCACAACCATTCGCTATCCCAGGATTCCTGCCCATGATCTGATGCAGGTCTCAGTCAATGCCTATCCTGACAAAGCGGCTTTGAACTTCTACGGGACCGAGACAACCTTCTGGGAGTTACGGGAGCAAATTCTGTTCATGGCCAATGCCCTTGCAGCCCTGGGGGTCAAAAAAGGCGATCGGGTAGGCACCCACCTCCCTACCTGCCCCCAATACGTTATAGCCTATCACGCGATTTTGCACCTGGGGGCCATCGTCGTAAATCTGAATCCCATGTACACCGCTGACGAATTAAAGGCCCTGGCGCAGAACACGGGGATCACCACGCTTTTTACCTTTGATATGGTCCTTCCGAACATCAGATCCCTCTGCGGGAGTGTTGAGATCCCTCGTGTCATCATCACCCGGGTTACGGACTATATCAATGGTTTCGACCAAAGCACTCCGGAAGAAATGGATCTGGAAAAAGGCTGGCATCATTTCTCTCTGCTCCTCAAAGGGTGTTCCGATAAAAGGGTCCCCCGGGTTGAGATCGCTCCCGAAGACCCCGCACTGATCCAGTTCACAGGGGGGACCACCGGTATCCCTAAAGGGGCGGTCCTTACCCACGCAAACGTGGTGGCAGCTACTATTCAGATCTCGCTTTGGGGAGGGAACATAGCAAAGCTGACGCCTCCGGAGAGAAGGTATGTTATGGCCGTGCTACCCTATTTCCATGTTTATGGTACGATCGTGGTCATGAGCTGGGCACTTTTTAACTGCACCACTCAGATACTGGTCCCCCGGTTTGAAATCAATGAATTCATGGGCATCCTGGAGGGCTTCCAGGAGATCACCTTTTTTCCCTCTGTCCCGACCATGATCAATGCCATCATAAATCACCCGAAGGCCGCCGGGATGAACCTTGACCGGAAACTGGGCATGCTCAACTCAGGTGCCGCACCCATGCCGGTGGAATTGATCGACCAGATCGAGGATATGGGGATTTACTATCATGAAGGCTGGGGCATGACCGAGACCACCTCATTAGGGATCAGCAACCCTAATCTGGGCCTCAATAAGGTCGGGAGTATTGGAATCCCCTGGCCGGATACGGATGTCAAACTCGTGGATGTGGAGGAGGGAAAAGAGGAGGTTCCGAAGGGCGAGCCGGGAGAGATCATGATCAAGAGCCCTCTGGTCATGCAGGGCTACTGGAATAACCCTGAAGAGACGGCGGGGCAGATGAAAGAAGGGTGGCTATATACCGGCGACATTGCTGTTCAGGATGAGGACGATTATTTCTTTATTGTGGACAGAAAAAAGGATATGATCATCGCCGGCGGATATAACGTCTACCCACGGGAGATAGACGAGGTGCTTTACCAGCACCCGAAGATCAAGGATGCCTGCGCCATCGGAGTCCCTGACGAGTACCGGGGTGAAACCGTAAAGGCTTTTATTGTCCCGAATGAAGGGGAAATCGTTACTGAAGAGGAGGTGTTTGAATTCTGCAAGGAAAAGCTGGCACCTTATAAGAGGCCAAAGATAGTGGAATTTCGTAAAGACCTCCCCAAATCACCAGTAGGCAAGATCCTACGGAAAAAACTCAGGGAAGAGGAAGAGGCCAAGAAGAATTGAAAATCGGCAATTGAAGATTGAAGATTGAAAAATTAAGGTAGCGCATTGCAGCATTTATGGGAACCGCACAAGGCAAAAAAAGCCGTCCCATTCACGGTGGGGTTTTTGGGATCAATTTTCAAACCATAGAAGGAGTTAAAAACTATGAAGACAGAATACAAAACTGTAAAGGTGGCGCTCAGAGATGGTGTGGCCGTAATCACTATTGACAGCCCGCCGGTAAACCAGATGTCGCCGCAAATGGGCCAGGATTTTGGCGAAGCCATAACAGAGGCCTTTGGCAATAACGAGGTCAAGGCTATTGTCCTGACCGGCACGGGGAAGAATTTCATCGCGGGCGCTGATATTACTCAGCTCCAGATGGTGAAGAACAGGGATGATATTTTTGGGGTGGCCTCGCAGGGCGCCCGCTTTCTCAGCAGTATCGAAGTCGGTCCCAAACCGGTGGTCGCCGCGATAAACGGGAACTGTTTGGGGGGCGGCCTGGAGACGGCAATGGTCTGTCACTACCGCGTAGCTGCCAAGGGGGTCAACTTGGGGCAGCCCGAAGTGCAGATCGGCCTCATCCCGGGCGCCGGTGGCACCCAGAGGCTGCCGAGGCTCATCGGGCTTCCCAATGCCCTGGAAATGATCGCCATCGGAAAACCGATAAAGGCTGAAAAGGCCTACTCCAGGGGACTTGTGGATGAAGTTGTAACACAGGAAGAGCTGCTGAACACCGCTATAAAAGCTGCAAGGCGCTTTATCTCAGGTGAACTCAACCTCAAAATCCGGATGACCCGCAACAGGAATGACCGGCTTCCCAGCGCGGCAGAGAAAAAGGCCTTTCTCGATGTCTCCAAGATGATGACCGCGCAGAAGGCCAAGGGTTATATAGCGCCCTTCAAGGCGATCGAGGCCTTTGAGAAGGGTCTCAGCTATGATATTGACAAAGATATCGAGATGGAAGTGGGCCTGTTCAGCGACTGTGCGGTCACTGACGTGGCCAAAAACCTCATCGGCATATTCCTCAACACCCGGGCCGCAGGTAAGCTCCCCCGGATCAAGGGGCTTGAACCGGCAAAGATCAAGAAGGTCGCCATGTTAGGAGGAGGCGTCATGGGTTCAGGGATCGTTAACCTGCTGCTCAAGGGGGGGGTTGATGCGGTGCTCTGGGATATCAATGATGAAGCAATCGATAAGGGAGTGGGTGCCGTACGCAAGACCTTTGCATATCCCATCAAGAAAAAGAAGATGA
>CAZFSF010000062.1:6677-15673 GCA_964522045.1 uncultured Desulfobacteraceae bacterium | reverse complement strand
GATAATCTTACACTAACAGAATCATGTGCCGATTGCAATTGTGGATCATTGGGTAGTGTCTTGTTGACAGAATCTATGCCACCTGTTACTACACCCTAACATTATGAAAGGAGATTGATACGGTTTTAACATGGCGCAGGGAAAAATAGTCGAATATATTGATCAAGGGAGGGTTGTCTGCACAATTTGTCTCCAGGATAAGGGTAGCAGACTGCATCTGTTGACACCTTCAAATCGTGAGATCAATCTGCCGAAAAAAAGGATAATGCTGATTTCAGAGGCCACCATAGATATTTCACAAACAAGGGAAGACTTGTTAGAAAGACTCAAACATAAAGAGGAAAAGAGGATCAGGCTGAAAGAGCAGATTGAGGTAAAGGATCTTTGGGAACTGGTCCAGGATGAAGATGAGAGCTTTGACCACAAATATCTTGCTCATCTGGTTTTTGGTGAAACAGTTACAGAAGATCACTCCTCCGCACTTATGCGTGCGCTCTTTGAAAACCGTTTATATTTCAAGATGAAGGATGGGCATTTCCTGCCCTACTCAAAGGAAAAAGTCGAACAAATAATCAGGCAGCGAGAGGAGGAGGCCGCAAATGCGGAAAAGCTCAGGCAGGGAAGCGATTGGTTGAAGGAGATTCAAGAGGGCAATAAGCCAAGCGATCCACCCTGCAAACCGGATATTGTTCATTTACTCATTCAATTGGTCCTTTACGGAAATGATGCGCCTGATTTTAAATATGGGAAGGAACTCCTTTTAAACGCCGGCATATCAGATATCCGGCAGGCAAGGGTCCTGCTCGTTAAGTTAGGCGAGTGGGAAGAAGATGAGAATCTGGATCTGCTGAGATCGGGCGTTGAGACCGCATTCACCCAGGCTCAATTAGAGGCATCTGCCCGATTGACCGGTCAACAGGCCGATTTGGCAGGTGGCGAAGACCTCAGGGATCTGCCCTGTCTAACGATTGATGGGCCTTTCACCCAAGACTTTGACGACGCCATAAGTTTCAAGATGGTTGGAGATGAGCTGCACGTGGGTGTGCATATCGCAGATGTGGCAGGGGCCATTCCAGCTGATAGCATCCTTGATCTGACCGCTGCCGAAAGGGCTTCATCTCAATATCTGCCGCGAAGGCAGATACCGATGCTCCCCGAAGATCTATCGAGAGACGTTCTCAGCTTGAGGCAGGGCCGCGACAGTAATGCAATTTCTCTTTTAACCCGTTTTGACAAGGCCGGGGTATTGCTTGATTACAGGTTTGCCCCCTCTGTCATTCAGGTGAGGCAGCGGCTTATATATGAAGATGTTAATGCGCAATTAGAAGGAAACCCCCTGTTTAAAGAAATGTATCGATTCAGCCAGGTGCTGCGCAACAAAAGGATGGACATAGGGGCCTTGAATCTTTCACTCGCTGATCTGGAAGTGAGGTTTAATGGAGCACTCTCCTTAGAATTGCTTGAACAGGACACGCCTTCCCGAATAATTGTAGCAGAATTCATGATCCTTTATAATTGGCTTGCAGCAAAATTTTGCATGGAAAACCAGATCCCAATTCTATTCAGGACCCAGGCCGATCCCAATGAAAGGTTACCTTTGGATGAAAAGGGATATCTATACTATGTGTTCCAGCAACGGCGAAAATTAAGTCCTCTTCATATCCGAACCAAGCCGGGCCTACACAGTGGGTTGGGCGTGGAAATGTATATACACGCCACATCTCCCATAAGAAGATACCATGATCTTGTCAACCAGCGCCAGATACATAATTATCTTTTACAAAAAGAACTCATTTACGATGATAAAAGGCTGAAAGAGATTAGGATATCTACTGAGCCTATTATAAAAAGCCTGGGGATAATAAAACGAAACCGTCTTCGCTATTGGATACTGAAGTACCTCTCTCAGCACCGTGGCAAGAAATTAAAGGCCCTGGTACTTGATGAATTCAAAAGCAAGTATCGTATTGTTCTGACAGACCTCCATATGTTGGCTGACATAAAGCGACAAGGGGGCATTATCCTCGGCCAGGGGCAGGAAATCTTAGTCGAAGTTAAGAAAGCTGATCCGTGGGATGATATTATAAACCTTGAGTATATAGATGACCCATGAAGGGCTTAGTTCTGTAGGGGAGCAGCACAGCGGGGGCGTAGTCTGAATACCTGGTGTGAAATTTGAAACTGGAAATTTGAAATTGGAAACCTTGCTCCGTAGCCCCTGACCAATTATGGGGCCTCTTCAATAGAGAATTCTTTCTTCAAAATCAATTTCCCGGATTCGTCATAAACCAATATTTTCAGAAACGAAGGTATAACGGACTTTGAATCAAGAAAATATCTTCCCCGAATGATCCTGTAATTCCTTACCTTGAAAACCTGACCTTGTTTATAGTTGATTGGCTCGCCATTTTTGAGGGCCACTTTCGGGTGGGTCCATAACTGCGGTGGGTCCGATTCTTTATTCGTTGCAATCATGAAGATATATCCTTTGATCTGGTTCCTATCGGGTCTTATTTTGATTAGCCTGAATTTCACCGATACCCTTCCCCAACCACGTTTAGTTGTTAGATTCTTGATATCGACCACGGACTCCGCTGTATCCGTCTCATCGGACGTTTCCGGGGTTTGTTCTTGGATAACAGGTTTTGTGGGAGCTGCACTTATTATCTCGGGCCCGGGAGATTCGGCTTGGTTTTCCTGTTTTCCTTGTGAATTGTCGATGTAGTCTTCCAAGAATTTCAGGCGTTGCCTGGCTTGATTAAGCGTTTTCTTGGTGTCTTCAATCTCATTCTGCAATTGTTGCAAGAGATCTAACTGAACTGTGTTATACTTGAGTTCCCCAAAATAGCGGCTAATTGCAACTGCAGAAAATATGAGGTAGAGCACGAAAACGAGGGTAGCCCAGAATAGGAGACGGGAAGAGATATTGAAGCTCCGGACTTTGCCTAAGCCTCTTACGATCATCACGCTAAAAGAGGAATCGGATGATCTTTTTTTTTCTCTCTGCGGTTTGGCCTGAGGGGAAAACATTAAGCAAAAACCCTCTCGAATATTTCATCTACATGCTTTAGGTGGTAATCCAGGTCAAACATCTCTTCGATTTCCTTTTTAGTCAAGTTTCTGCAGATATCCTCGTCTTCCATTATAAGCGTTTTAAAATCCTGCCCGCTCTCCCACACCTTCATGGCATTCCTCTGGACCATGACATATGCCTTCTGTCTTTCAAGGCCTTTTTCCGCCAATTTGATGAGTACCTGCTGGGAAAAAATCAGACCTTTTGTCCTGTTGAGGTTGTTGATCATGTTGTCCGGATGAACGATCAGGCCGTTTACAATCCGGTCTAAGCGATGAAGCATAAAATCAATGAGGATAGTGCTGTCAGGGGCAATCACCCTTTCCACCGAGGAATGGCTTATATCCCTCTCATGCCATAAGGCAATATTTTCCATGGCTGCTAAAGAATTGGATCGCACCAACCGTGCGAGGCCCGAAATGTTTTCCGATCCTATGGGATTTTTCTTGTGGGGCATGGCAGACGACCCTTTTTGACCTTTTTTAAAGGGTTCTTCCGCCTCGAGGACCTCTGTCCTCTGGAGATGTCTTATCTCAACCGCTATTTTTTCCAGAGTTCCGGCTAATATCGCAAGGGCGGTGAAGTATTGGGCATGGCGATCCCGTTGAATAATCTGAGTGGATATTTGTGCGGGTGTCAGCCCCAGTTTTTTACAGGTGAGCTCTTCGACCCGCGGGGAGATATTTGCAAAGGTCCCCACTGCCCCTGAAAGTTTTCCATAGCTGATCACATTTAAGGCATCCTCTAATCGCCTGAGATTTCGTCCCATCTCTGAATACCAGACCGCTAATTTGAGACCAAAGGTTATTGGCTCGGCATGAATGCCGTGAGATCGGCCTATCATAACCGTATTCTTATGTTCAATTGCCCTTTTCTTTAAGGTTTTCATGAATTCTTCAACGTCTTGGATAATAAGGTTCATGGTCTCTTTTAAGAGGAGGGCGAAACTTGTATCCAATATATCCGAAGAGGTCAGACCGAGATGGATGAACCGCGATTCAGGTCCCACATATTCAGCCACATTAGTAAGAAATGCGATGACATCATGCCTGGTCTCTTCTTCGATCTCCATGATGCGATCAACTGAAAATCCAGCCTTTTCCTTTATCACCTTAAGAGATTTTACCGGTATTATCCCTTCTTCTGACATGGCCTCGCAGGCGGCAATTTCCACATCAAGCCATTTGGCGTATCGATTTTCATCTTCCCAAATGCTGGCCATTTCCGGACGTGTATATCTGTTGATCATGTTCGTGTCTCCTGTATGTTTAAGTCATTTTACGGGTTGCGGGTTACGGGTTGCAAGTTACGTGTTACGGGTGAGCCCTAAACGAATCGACTCAAGGCGATTCCGATGGAAAGAAGGAGGCCGTGGGCAATCAGGGTCTGGATGGTCAGCGCCTGTGCGGGAACCGTCCCTTCATGGGAGAGGTATTCCCGCCATAGGATCCTCATGGCCCTCAATGCAAGGGGAAAAGCCATGAAGGAGAGCATGATCAAATAGGAAAACCCCGCAACTCCAATCAAGAAAAAGACGATTACAAACGCCATTGACATTATGACACAGTATAGATGCCTGGAATACCCGGGCCCCAATCTCACGACCAAATTCCTCTTATTTGCCTTGCGATCAGCCTCATAGTCCGGAAACTGATTAATCCAGATTACTCCTGCGATGAAAAAGCCTTGAGGGACCCCGATGGCAAAGGCCGGCCAACTCAAAGAACCGGACATCACATAATAGGTTCCTAAAGTGACAAGTGGCCCGAAGGCAATAAAAATCACCGCTTCACCCCAGCCCCGCGACATGAGATGTAAAGGGGGCGCTGAATAAGCCCACCCGGCTCCGAGACCTAAGAGCCCGATTGGGATGACAAGCGGTCTACTGAGACAGATGAGCCAGATACCAACACTGAAACCGATGGCAAAGAAGAATAATGCCATGAACAGGACTGTGCGGGAGGCCAATCCCCCATCTTGAATAGCACGGCTTCCGCCACTGAAAGGTGTTACGCGCATGTTGATCGGATCACTTCCCCTTGCGTCGAAATAGTCATTGAGCAGGTTGGCCCCAAGATGAAGGCCCGCTATTCCCGCAGCGCATAATAACAACAGCCAAAGAGAAAAGGTTTTTGAACTCAGGGCAAAGGCTGCGCCAATAATGACCGGTATCAATGATCCTGCAAGAAAAGGTGCCCTAAGTGCCTTTAGATAAATATTCATGGTTGTAAAAAACTCGCGTTTGTAGTTTAAAGGCGTTAGTCAATGCCTCATTTTTTGTGGCCGTGTTCAAGAAATGTTTATTTATCAAAAAAATTGAGTTATTTCAACCCAGAGCTGAAGACCATGACAGGGAAACGCTAAAAACGTGGCCCGCCCCGGCATAGCGGGGGTCTTCGATAGGTCACGATTTTTGTCTGACATTATTGATGGAGAAAGGAGAGAATAGAATGGAAAAGGTAAAATTAGGCCCTCAGACACTGCTTTATCCAATGCCAGCTGTATTGGTTGGTGCAAAGGTTGACGAAAAACCGAATTTCATGACCGCTGCCTGGTGCGGTATAGCTGCATCCAAACCCCCCGCTATTTCAGTTGGTCTGCAAAAGGTGAGACACACCTTGAAAGGTGTTGAAGAACAAAGAACTTTCTCCATCAATGTTCCTTCTTCAGATCTTGCACAAAAGGTGGACTACTGCGGGATCTATTCTGGTAAGAAAAGAGATAAATCCCAGCTTTTTCAGGTTTTCTACGGGGTTTTAGAGACCGCTCCTCTCATTCGGGAATGCCCGGTCAATCTTGAATGCAAAGTCATCCATTCCCTGGATCTGGGGAGCCATATACTGGTCGTTGGAGAGATATTTGAAACATATGTAAACGAGGATTGTTTGACGGGTGAAAAACCGGATCCCCGGAAGATAGATCCTCTTATTTACACGACGGGAGTTACGCAATACCAGCGTCTTGGGGAGGTCATTGGCAGGGCCTTTCATTTGGGAAAAGACTGATAACAACGAACTAAGTTAAAGGAGCGAAATATGTCTAAAGTAATGATACATCCGGCGGGGTATGACAATGTCCGGCAATCCATAGACCGTGCATTTGAACTCTTTCCCGTTCAAGTGACAGGGAGGAAGGTGTTGATTAAACCGAACGTACTCCGCTTATCTGAGGCTAAAGAAGGGATAGTCACCCATCCTGCTGTACTGCGATCAGTGGTGGAAAAAGTAGAGGGAATGGATCCTGCCTCTCTCGTAGTTGGGGACAATCCCGGTATTTACAGCTACGGGGCCAATGAGGAGACCTTTAAAAAGACGGGACTGATGGAAGCTGCCAAGGGCTATTATGAGAACATCGGCAACGATTCACAACAGGTTGATTTTAATCCGGAATACATGGCCAAGGTGAGCCTCTCTCGTGCTGTGCTGGATGCTGATATAATCATCAGCCTGCCCAAGTTCAAAACTCATGGTCTGACCGTAATGACAGGAGCCATCAAGAACAGCTACGGTTTTTTGCCCGGCGCCCAGAAGGCTAAACTGCACAAGGCCGCTGGGAGCCCTGAACGCTTCCATGAAATGCTTGTGGAGGTATTCCGGCTTCGGGTGCCGGACCTTTTTATTGTTGATGCTGTGGTAGGTATGGAGGGAAACGGCCCGGCTTCGCCAGACCTCTTAGACATTGGCCTTATTATGGCCTCCGACGATGCCATGGCCATGGACGCAGTCATCGCTAAAATGATGGGGTTGGACCCTGGCAGGCTGCGCTTTCTCCAGAAAGCCAAGGATATTGGCCTGGGTGATTACGACCTTGACAAGATAGAAATCATTGGCGAGTTGAAAACATTGCCCCACTTTAAACTCCCTCCTTTGGGTGGTGAAATCATCTCGGAGAACAAGGAAATGCAGGAAATGATGCACAGCCGCACTCTGCTGCTGCCACAGGCAGATCCGGAACTGTGCACAGCCTGCGGAACCTGCGTCGATCAATGTCCGGTATCGGCCCTGTCCATGAACGGCGACACACCTCTCGCGGACGCTGACACCTGCATAACGTGCTTCTGTTGCCAGGAAATCTGCCCGGAAAAGGCGATCACGTTGAAATAACACCTAAAACCTGGATGGGCTTTGTCACTCCTCCGAATTCGATTTTTATTGACAAATCCAAATAAGTTTGTTAAATTTGCTTGAATTATACTGCACTTTGACAATATTTTTGGTAATAAATATGAGACGTCGAAGGTTATCCAGTGAAAACGCTTGCAAAAAGCCCCTGTAGCGGTGATACCGCAACGGGGGCTTTTTTGTCTGTCGTAAACTAAGGTTCAGGTCAAACTACTCAGGTTAAAAAGCGTATGAAGGAGGTGATAATAAAAGATCTTTCCTCTGAATATTGTTGAATTGAAGGGTTTTCAAACTGGCACTAACTCTTATCTAAGGAGGATGTCATGGCCGAAAACAATCAAACTACAGAACAAGGATTTCTTAAGGACTTGGGCGCAGGTCTAACCAAGTGGACCGAGAAATGGATTCCCGATTCCTTAGTCATCGTGTTTATCCTCAGTATCATTGCTTATATTCTTGCTTTAATCTGGGGGTTTGGAAAAGAGGTCAACTTTGGAACCCGACTCTACGGTGGTGTTGAAGCCTGGGGAAAGGGCTTCTGGATCTATCTTAAATTTGCCATGCAGATGTGCCTGATCATGATGACGGGCTACATCTTAGCCCTCTCACCACCAGTACGCCGTCTGCTTGACGGTTTGGCCGGACTGCCCGACAAGGACAAACCCGTACAGGCCATTATTGTTATGGCCCTCTTCTCAACTCTCTCAGCATGGCTTTCCTGGGGTCTCTCCATCATTGGAAGTGCTGTCCTGGCCCTCTTTATCGTCCGCAGAAATCCCAAGGTGGACTATCGGCTTCTGGTCGCGTCGGCCTATTTGGGCTTAGGCTGCACCTGGCACTCGGGACTCACCGGCTCGGCTACCCTGATGATGGCCTCGCCCGGAAATGCCTTGGTCAAGTCAGCAATGAAGGACGGCTGGATCACCGGACCCATCTCAACGGGCACTACCATTTTCAATCCTTTTAATCTAATCCTGACTGCGGTTGTGATTGTTGTTGTCACGTGGTTAGTGGCCAAAATGCATCCAAGCCCTGAGAAAACCTATGTGGTTCCGCCCGAACTCATGGACAGGCTGAATATCTATGAGCCGCCCAAGCGTGAGACTGCCAAGTCTCCTTCGGACTGGATGAACTGGTGGCCCGGCTTCAACATTATCATCGTGGTAGGCGGGGCCATCGCACTATACTCCTACCTCAAAGGGAAACCGGCCGGTAACTGGTTGACCCTCAACAATGTTATCTTCTTTTTCCTTATGCTCGGCGTCCTTTTCCACTGGCGGCCCTGGTCTTTCCTCAAGGCTACTGAGGAATCGGGTAAGGCCGTATGGGGCATCGTTATCCAGTTTCCCTTTTATGCCGGCATCTACGGTCTGATAAAGTTCACGCTTCTCTCCCAGGTTTTCACTGGCTGGTTTGTTGCCATAAGTGCTCCATCCACCTTCCTGATGTTTGTCTACTGGTATGGAGGCATCCTGAACTATCTGGTGCCGTCTGGTGGAGGCGAGTGGCTTATGACGGCCCCTTACCTCCTGCCCGCGGGACATGAATTAGGGGTGGCCGCCCACAAGACCGTCATTGCGTATGCCTGGGGCGACATGATGACCGATATGATCCAACCGTTCTGGGCCATTGCCATGTTAGCCGTGGCCAAGCTCAACTTTCGTGATATAATGGGCTATTTAATGGTCATCTTCTTAGCCTATTTCGTTATTACCTCAATAGCCTTCCTTATCTTGCCGTGGATCTAAGAAAAAAAGGCGGCGCTTTATAGTCGCTTTTTGGTGTAGATCAACCCGGAAGGC
>CAZFSF010000062.1:0-6577 GCA_964522045.1 uncultured Desulfobacteraceae bacterium | reverse complement strand
ACCCATGTGGATCCACCCGCGCACTATCTTGATGGAGGTGCCACTGTGGATGATATACCTCTGAATACCCTGGTAGGCCCTGGGATAGTTCTGGATATGCGAGGGATTTCTCAAATAGACCGCCAGGTCTTGGAGGATGCACCCTTAGGGGATCATGTGAGGGTCCTGCTGAAGACAGACAACGGACCATTATTGTTGGCCCCCTCCTTTCATGAGGACTATGTCCACCTTACAGAGGACGGGGCGTATTACCTGGTGGAAAAGGGGATTTCTCTTGTTGGAATAGATTATCTTTCCATAGAGCGATATCAAAACCCTGGCGCGCCGGTGCATCGCGCCCTCTTGCAGGCCGGCATCCTGATCGTGGAGTGTGTTCACCTCTTAAACATCCCTCCCGGGCCGTATGAAATTTTTTGCCTCCCCATTTGCATCAAGGGTGCGGATGGGGCTCCGGCCAGGGTCCTGTTACGGGAGCAAATGAAAGAAGGAGAACTATGACATCTATGCACTACAAATCAACCCTGGAATTAGTAAAACTCATTCGTTCTAAGGATCTTTCGCCAATGGAGCTGATGGCAGAGACCCTTGGAAGAATCGAAGCGGTGAATCCAGCCCTGAATGCCTTTGTGGCCATGAGGGCAGAACAGGCCATGGAAGAGGCAAAGGGGTTAGGGGAACGTATGGCCTCCGGCATGGACCCGGGCCCTTTGGCGGGCATTCCGGTCGGCGTCAAAGACTTAGAAGATGTAAAGGGTATGGTGACCAGCTTCGGGTCAATTCCGTTTAAGGACAATGTGGCCCATGAGGATTCCGTGCAGGTGACCCGGTTGCGGCGTGCGGGGGCCATTATAGTCGGCAAAACCAATACCCCGGAATTCGGATTTACCGGCTTTACAAAAAACCGGCTGTATGGCGTGACTCGAAATCCGTGGAACAGAGAACGGACCCCCGGGGGTTCCAGCGGGGGCGCGGCAGCAGCAATAGCAGGCGGTATGATTCCTTTGGTCACCGGTTCTGATGCGGGAGGATCCATACGTATCCCGGCCTGCTATACAGGCTGCTTTGGCTTGAAGCCCACCTATGGACGGATCCCCTTAGGCCCTGTGGCCCTGCTCCACATGACGCGCACCTGGACCTTAGGTCCCCTCACCAGGAGTGTGGGTGATGCGGCACTGTATTTGGATTGTGTTGCTGGCTATCATCCCGCGGATCCTGGTTCTCTACCACCCCCCGACCTTTCATACCTGGAATCTCTAAACAGCCTTCCCCCGGGCTTAAAGATCGGTTTCAGCCCAACCTTAGGATACGCCCGGGTCCAGAAGGAGATAATGGCCTTAGCGGAGGAGGCTGCAAATTCATTTGAAGAGATGGGCCATCACGTTGAAATCTGGAATGGAAAACTTCCAGAGGTAAGCCAGGCCTGGTCTGATCTGATGAATTGGGAGATATATGGCCAGATACATCAGGATCTGGAAAGGATAAGGCCGGAGTTAGGAAGAACACTTGTGAAATCCTTAGATAGCGCAAGAGACCTTTCCATTCATGACTATCTGAAGGTTCAGGAGATTCGTACAGAGTTAAACCGGGTCCTGTGGGAGTATTTCGAGCGTTTTGATCTGCTCCTTACCCCCACCATGCCCACCGAGGCATTTGCAGCAAAGGGACCCCCGCCAGCAGAGATTGACGGCCACCCGATCCCCCTCTTAGGAGCGGTGGCCTTTACTTATCCCTTTAATCTCTCCGGTCATCCTGCCGCCACAGTACGGGCCGGCCTGACTGAATCGGGTCTCCCGGCAGGTCTCCAGCTTATCGGCCCGAGGCACCGGGATGATCTGGTCCTCCAGGCCGCCTACGCCTACGAACAGTCATCTCCGTGGAACGATCACTGGCCTGATGTCTGATCAGAATTAACACCCTTGCAAGAAGTATTACCTGTTTGAGCTTGACCTGAAAGAGGTTTGTTTTCTATAAACTCCTTAAGGCCCATTCAAAAATTCTTTTTACAATGGTACGCAGATTTGCGCAGATGGCCGCAGATTGCATACTAATCCTGAAGATCTGCGTCCTAATATAAACACACTGCTGTCCAAGATAAACTGATTTATTGATTTCAGGGGTTGTTATTTCAAGCACTTAGGCCTCCAAAATGAGAGGTTTCAAATTCAGGTTATCTTTGTCGGTATATGCTGTCCAAGACCTGGGAGTGGTAGTAGGTTTTGGACAGCAGTGATCCCGGTACATTTTCCAAGGCCTATGGGAATTGGCATAAGAAAGAGTCGATTTATTGGGAGCACCCTTCATCCCCAGGTGACGGAGTTTCCCTATGCAGCAGGCCAATCCACCACATATCTCTCGAAGACTCTTAGCTTGGGCTAATTGACAAAATAGCATGGCTGCAAAATGATCCCAGGAACTATATCCCTTTGAATAACGTTCGGCATTATGCTCGAGAACCAGTTCGTAGAACTTTTGCCGATTAAAAAGACCAAGTAGTTGACTAAAAAGGCTTGCACAACGTACCATTAGCTTGTCCTCCTGTTTTAGGGTTACCGTGATTGTTTCTCTTAAAACAACGGTGCCTCAACAGGAGGACAATTTCAATCAATTTTTACTAAAACCGTTTTTGGACAAGAGTGGGAATGAATAGTGATTAGACTTTTACTCACGCAAAGTTCGCAAAGAAAAGCAATCAGATGAATTTACTTAAAAACCTTCGCGTCTTGAGGGGTGAGACCTTTTCGGTTTCCCGCATCTGTTTCACTGAAGACGGGATCTCCGTTGCACCTTGATCCGCTTATCCGGGTCGGGGTTAGAAAAATATGGGATCGACTTTTCGAGAAGATATCTCTGATTCAAGTCGCTTTGTCATAACCATGGAACTGGTTCCCGGAGAACAGTCAAAGGGGCGTTCTGTCGATACGGTGATGCGTATCGCGGAGGACGCTCTTTCAGACGGCAGGATATCAGCGGTTACTATAACCGACAATCCCGGGGGACATCCTTCTCTAAGCCCGGATGTCTTAGGCAAAGAGATCGTCAACAGGGGGATGGACGTCATTGTCCATTTCACCTGTCGCGATCAGAATCGGGTGGGCCTTGAAAGCCGAGCGCTTCAATTGGGACATCTCGGTATTAAAAACGTTTTAGCCCTTACGGGCGATTTTGCGGGAGAAGGGTTCGCAGGGCAGGGCGCGCCTGTCTTTGACTTAGACTCTGTGTCATTATTGTTGATGCTTAAGATGATGGACGAGGGAACGCTGTCTCGTCGAGACAGGGAAGATTTCTTGGTGGGGTGCGCGTTTTCCCCTTTTAAACGTACAGAAGAGGAGTGCCTCTGCCAGTATTTTAAACTTTACAAAAAGGTGGGAGCGTCGGCACGCTTTGCCATAACACAGGTGGGATATGATGCGCGCAAGTTTCACGAAGCGCTGTGCGCACAGCGGGACTGGGGGATGCAGGTCCCCACATTAGGTTCTGTCTATCTCCTTACGCCGAATGTGGCTAAGGTGATGTCTGAGGGGAAGGTCCCCGGGGTAGTAGTGACGCCAAGGCTCCTGGAGATGGTCCAAAGGGAATGGAAGGAAAACCGTAATGGCCACGCCGCGACCATTGAGCGCGCAGCTCGACTTGCAGTCGTTCTAAAAGGTTTGGGTTATAGGGGAGCCCATTTCGGGGGGATCCATAAGAGCTTTGAGACATTGTCCTCTGTCCTTGACCGAATGGAACGTATCGAGGAGAGGTGGCGCGATTTTGTGCCGGACTTTGATTTTCCCCAGAAAGATGGCTTCTACCTGTATGCCCGTGACCCCAATACCGGGCTCTGCAGCAAAGAGATGAACCCCCGCATGAGCAAGACATCTACTGCTGATAAGGCCGTTTTTCAGATTTATCGAGCCGTTCACCGGGCCTTTTTTCACCATGACGCGCCTTTTGGTTCTATCTACTCAGATCTCTGCCACAGGTTAGAGAAAAGACCTCTTTGCTACCTGCTGGTAAAGACGGTGGAGGATGTGTCCAAAAAAATCCTCTTTTCGTGCCAGGAATGCGGCGACTGCGGTATCCAGCACTTGGCCTTTCTTTGCCCTGAGTCCCAGTGCCCCAAGCATACACGGAATGGGCCCTGCGGTGGCAGCAGAAACGGTATGTGCGAGGTGCATCCCGAGAGGCGCTGCGTATGGTTCAGGGTGTACAGGAGGTGGGCCTCTGTCAATCAGCCGGAGCGAATGACAGAGGAGTATGTTCCTCCTCGCAGATGGGAGTTGAACCAGACTTCATCATGGATTAATTTCCACCTCGGAAAAGATCACCAGGGGGAGGGTCTTAAATCGCATTCCAGGCAATGAGGCTGAACCGAGTGTTCGTTTTTTGCCTTCAATATCACTCAAACCTAAAACTATTCTCTGTAAAAACCTTCAAGCAGGCATCCACAACTTCAGGGTCGTAAAGTACCCCTTTGTTCTTTGAGATTTTTTTCAACGCAACATCTATCCCAAGGGCCGGCCGGTAAGGTCGGTGTGAGGCCATGGCCTCCACAACATCGGCCACAGCTAATATCCTTGCTTCCATAAGGGTGTTTTCACCAGATAATCCCTGAGGATATCCTGACCCATCCATCCTCTCGTGATGCTGCAACACGATCCGGGCAAGAGGCCATGGGAACTTCATATCCTTCAGGATATCGTAACCGGCCTGAGGATGGGTCTTGATTATTTCGAATTCCATCTCAGTTAATAGGCCGGGCCTGCTGAGAATCTCGGCAGGCACTGAAATCTTGCCCAGATCGTGAATAGTCCCTGCGACCCGGACCCCTTCCGCCTGAGCCTTGGAAAACCCCATCTCCCTGGCGATGGCAAAGGCGAGTCCGGCTACACGTAATTGATGCCCTGCCGTGTACGGGTCCCTTATTTCAACTGTTGATGCAATGGCGTGAATGATCCCGTCCAATGCTTCCTTTAATTGGGAAGTACGCTCCGCCACCATTCGCTCTAAGTCTTCACGGTAGGCACGATTGGCAATCTCTAACTCTCGCCTGCGCAAGGCATTGGCCACGCTCCTCAGTATCCTGTTGCGCCTGATAGGCTTAGCGACATAATCGAACACGCCTACCTCAAACACGCTCTCTGCCACCACAGGGTCGTCAATGCCGGTCACCATAACGACCGCCACATCCCTCTGTTTCGCTGAGACATCCCGGATGAGCTCCAATCCTGACTCCCCAGGCATATTAATGTCACAGAGAACCAGATCACAATCATGCTCCTTTAAACAACCACGGGCCTCTCCTGCGTCGACAGCCAGGACACAGGTATACCCCTTTTTCTCCAGGATCTGCTCTAACAATAACCTAACATCTTCTTCATCATCCACAATCAAGATCTTTGTCATTAGCCTTCTCCCGTATTCGTCGCAACCCCTTAATCCTTCTCATCCAACACTCTCCGGACAGTCTCCGCCATCACTTCCCTGAGTATCGGTTTTAAGAGATACGCCTTGATCCCCATCTCTTTACTCTTTTCCTCTGTGATTTTATGGCTGAAACCGGTACAGAGGATAATGGGGATATCCGGCCGGATTTTGGCGAGTTTCAAGGCCAATTCATCCCCTGTCAAATTGGGCATCGTCATGTCGGTAATAACAAGATCGAACCTGTCCGGCCGAGCCTTGAACAGTTCCAGGGCCTCGATGCTACTTGTTCTTGTGGTAACAGCATAGCCTAAGAATCCGAGCATCTTCTTTCCCAAGTTCGCCAGGGGAGCTTCATCATCGATAAATAGGATCCTTTCGGTTCCCATAGGGATGGGCCTTTCGATGGGAGCTTCCCTCTTTACGGTTTTTTCAATGACAGGTAAAAAAACATTGAATATAGAGCCTTTCCCCGGCTCGCTTTGGACGGTTATGGCCCCCCTATGGGACTTGACAATACCATGGACCACGGATAATCCCATACCGGTCCCCTCACCCTTGTCTTTGGTTGTGAAAAACGGATCAAAGATCCGATCCAGTATGTGGGGAGGTATGCCACGCCCTGTATCTCTTACCATCAATCTCAGGTGGGTTCCTGGTTTCATATCCGGGTGTTTGGCGGTGAACAGGGAATCAAGCTCCACGTCGACCAGTGTCACCTCCAATAACCCTCCCTTTTCCCGCATGGCATGGTCTGCATTTGTACACAGATTCAGCAATACCTGATGGATTTGGGTCGGATCACCAAATGCCAGAGAATCGCTCTGAATCTCCTGACGAATTTCTATACTCGTGGGTAAGGTTGATCCAAGCAGCTTCAAGGCTTCCTTTATAATTAATTTCACCTGGATCGGACTGAACTCTCTCTCACTCTGACGGCTAAAGGCGAGGATCTGCTGTACCAAATCCGTTGCCCGCTCTCCGGCTGAAAGTACCGTCTGCAGATTATTTCTCAATCGGGTCCCCTCTTCAGCATCGTCCAGGGATAACTCTGTATAGCCAAGGACCGATGAAAGGATGTTGTTAAAGTCATGAGCGATACCGCCAGCAAGGGTTCCTATGGCCTCCATCTTCTGGGCCTGCCGGAACTGGGCCTGCAGTTTCTCGTTCTCTT
>CAZFSF010000061.1:0-15952 GCA_964522045.1 uncultured Desulfobacteraceae bacterium | reverse complement strand
GATTTGGAACGGCAAATTGTTTTGTTCTCATCCAGGCTTGCGGAAAATGTCAGGATAGGGATTGGTTGAGATGACCCCTTTATCTCACGGATCGCCTCCCTCTGCCAGCCTTTCTTGGGGTCTGGACAGCAGCGGTAGCGAGGGAGAGGAGGAACCACAAAGAGGTGCTCAAAATCAGGATCTTCCGTCTTCCGAATCGATCACCAAGGTTTCCGGATGGAATCTGCATCAGGGTGTAAGAGAAAAAGATGACGCTGAAAAGGGATCCGGCCATAGCATAGGAGAGGTGGAATTCCTCCATGATCATGCCGAGTACGGGGGCAATACCCATTCTGACGAGGTAGAGCGAGATCCATCCAAACCCCATAATGAGCCATACTGTGTGGTATCGTTGCCAGGACATTGATTTCTCCCTCAGGCTTGGCGGAAAACAGCTTATCGGTTGTATCGGTTGCGCGGCTCATCTTCCTGTCATTTTCCAACGGTGGGAATAACTGATTTGATCCGGATCGGTCAAGGGTAAACTTTTTAGTAACACTTTTGTCCTTCGAAGTTGTTCGTAATCCACCTTGATTACAGGCGAAATTAAACGTTTTTCAAAGGTCTCCGTGTGTGTGTTTCCGTCAAATAGTTGACATATATTCCACATGGTTATAGATCCAATTGGCTGATTTTATGTGCCTGCAGTGCAGTGTTTTGTGGCAATGTCTAAGTTTTTCAGCAAATAACCCAGGCGCTTCAGCCCAAAATGCCTAAAGCCAATATGGCTGAATAATTACAATTCTTTTTTTCGATACCTATGGCACGTATTTTGCTACAAAAGTAAGGATATCATCGCAAGATGAGAGAATGATCTGAAAGAATAGATCAGGCAGTAAACCCTAACGTTGCATAAAATTTGAGTTCAAAACGCTTTAGATTAGGCCAGTAAGGGGCGTTGGGTCGTTTTCAAGGATGAAAGCGTATTGAACATAGGACACAGTCTTGAAAATGGGCCAGCGTTTCTTGATGGCCTGATATAGAGCGAGCGTTTTTGGACCGAAGGTTTATGCAACGTTAGGGTAAAGGCTATAGCAGAAAGAGAAGGCAAATATCTGAGCTTTGCCCTGAGAGGGAGCAGGTATTAGATAGAGAGAGGATAAATATGTTCAGAAACAGAAGTATCGGCACCAAAATATTGATTCCAGTAATTGGTTCAACGATAATTCTCGCAGTTTTGCTTTATTTTCTTGCAGATTCAATTGTATCCGGAATGATTGAAACGGACTTAAAAAATATGGTTCAGTCAAAAATTGCGGATATCGAAACCAGCGAAGATCGTATTTCTAGGACAATGCTATCCCATGCCTCCCTTTTTAGTCAGGCCAAGGCTGTCCAGCAAATCTATCTGAACGCTTACCAGGGGGATACCAATAATGAAAATGACCCGCACATGGAAGGGGCCAGGAAAAAATTGAGGGCCTATTTTTCCTCCATTGAGAAGGGCTACACCAAAAACCTCCAAAAAGATAATTTCCGCATTCATTTCCACCTCCCACCCGCACGGAGCCTGCTGCGCCTTTGGAATAAGAAGCAGAATAAGAGCGATGACCTTTCTTCCTTTCGGAATACTATTCTAAAAATAAGCGAGGGAAATCATGACCCGATCACAGGCATTGAAATCGGCAGAGGAGGTTTCGCGATTCGGGGAATTGCGCCTGTTATGGCCGATAATGGCCGCTACCTCGGTTCGGTTGAAGTGCTTTCGAGCTACAACCCCGTGGTTAAATACAGCATCTCCAATGCTGACGAATTTATAGCGGTGTATATGAATAAGGACTTTTTGTCCATTGCCCATAAGCTGCAAAACCCTAAAAAATATCCAGTGATCGGCGATAAATTTGTCTTTGTGTCATCTACGAACAAAAAAATTACCGATGAGATCTTATCACCTGGCTTTCTTAGCAAGGCAAGCCGTGGCCAATGGCAGGAAAAAACTGGCAAGTATGTGATTGCCGGGTTTCCCATTAAAGATTTTAGCGGCAAACAGGTTGGGGTGATAGCCTATGCCTATAATGCTACAAATCTCTATGATACATTAAGTAAAATTCAATGGGGTATTATTATTTTTTCTATCATCCTGTTAATATTCATTGTCGGCCCCACACTGTTCACTGTCAGGACAATTGCGACCAAGTTAAACAACGTCACCTCAAACCTGAACCAAGGCTCTGACCAGGTGGCCTCTGCCTCAACCCAGGTGGCATCTGCCAGCCAGTCCCTGGCAGAAGGGGCCTCTGAGCAGGCAGCATCTATTGAAGAGACATCATCCTCATTAGAGGAGATGTCCTCCATGACAAAACAGAATGCAAATAATGCAGCCCAGGCAGATAACCTCATGAAAGAAGTAAACCAGGTAATCACAAGGGCTGATAACTCCATGTCAGAACTTACTACCTCCATGGAGGATATCTCTCGGGCCAGTGAAGAGACGCAAAAGATCATCAAGACCATTGATGAAGTGGCATTTCAGACCAACCTTCTTGCCCTTAATGCAGCAGTAGAGGCAGCGAGGGCAGGTGAAGCAGGCGCAGGATTTGCCGTGGTGGCAGATGAGGTAAGAAACCTTGCAATCAGGGCTGCAGATGCAGCAAAGAACACAGCAGATCTTATTGAGGATACAGTTAAGAAGGTAAAAGATGGGTCAACGCTTGTTTCCACAACAAATGAGGCCTTTAATGAAGTTGATAGAAACGCCTCCAAGGTAGGCGAGCTTGTTGGTGAAATAGCAGCAGGCTCTAAAGAACAGGCCCAGGGCATAGACCAGATAAACACGGCCGTCACCCAGATGGACCAGATAACCCAGCAGAATGCCGCCCACGCAGAGGAATCGGCAGCGGCCTCTGAAGAAATGACAGCCCAGGCAGAGCAGATCAAGGTGATAGTCGGTGAGTTGGTCGCGTTAGTTGACGGAAACGCCAAAGGAACAGGCAGCATAGCCTCCCCCCAGGCAGATCTTCGATATGGAGCCGGCAGAGAAAGAAAGGCCCTTACAGCGCCAGCAAAAAGGACGGGGGAAAGTCACTGACACTTAGCAAGGAGGAGAGTCAAGTATAGATGAGTCAAGGGTGGACGACCTCTTTACGTTACCAGCGGAATTGATGAATGAATGTTAAATAACCGGTCCGACCATATAGATGTCCATGGAACTGGTATACCCGGAAATCTCAGCCTTGGTCCGTTTTCCCGATGCGACTTCAATGGTTTCGGAAAGCAGCCTTTTACCCGCTTCTGCCAGGGTTTCGGTGCCCTCCATAATAGAAACCACGCTCACGTCCATATGATCTCTTAGGTTCTTCCAGGTGTTTTCATTTCCCGTTAATTTAATCACAGGCACAAAGGGAAAGCCCTGAGGGGCGCCCCGACCTGTTGTAAACGCTATGACATTGGCGCCCGCGGCTGCCAGGCCGGTCAGAATTTCCGGCTCCCTTCCGGGGGAATCCATCACCACCAGGCCTTTCACCCCGGGTTTGACGCCATATTCATATACTGCTTGAATGGGTGCGTTTCCAGCCTTTGCAATGGCGCCCAGGGATTTTTCTTCGATGGTGGTCAAGCCTCCCTTTATATTGCCCCCCGTGGGCTGACCCCCTCGAATATCAAACCCCATTTGAACGGCTCTTTTTTCCATCCTGTCCACCAGATCCAGGATTTTTTTGCCTGTTTCCTTATCCTTGGCATGCCTGGCCAAGAGGTGTTCAGCACCGATGAATTCCGTTACCTCCCCCAGGATGGAAGTTCCACCCCCCTCCACCACAAGGTCCGACAGGACTCCCACGGCGGGATTAGAGGACAGCCCTGATGTGGTATCCGAACTCCCGCATTTCAATCCCAACACCAGCTCGCTCAAGGGAAACAATTCACGTTTCTGCTTGCTGACTTCAACGGCCATTGCCTGGGAAATCAGGATCCCTTGGGCCGCGGCTTTGGCCGCTCCTCCGATCTCCTGAATGACCACGATTTCCACACGTTTTCCGCTTTCCGCAATAGCCGCGGCCACCTTGTTCACATCCGTGCTTTCACAACCCAGGCTGACCAGCAACACAGCGGCAAGATTCGGGTTTCTGCTCAGGCCCAGCAGAACATCATTAACCCGCTCAATGTCAATGGGGGTCTGGCAACAACCTTGATGATGCAGGAAGGCCGTTGTGCCCGTCACCTGGCGGGAGATATTCTCAGCAACCTCATTGGCGCAAATCACGGTAGAGAGTATTCCCACATAGTTTCGCGTACCCACGGAACCATCCGATCGACCATATCCCCAGAACTCCATTCTATACCCCTTTCTTCACCAGATCACCACGCCCCCTGAGACTCTCGATGTTCTGAATATGCGCATGGGCGCCTTTTAAGATGAGGGCGGTGGCTCTCCCGATCACTTCTCCATATTTGATGATGTCTTCCCCTTCATTAATATCAACCACGGCAAATTTGTGACCAAAAACAATGGGTTCCTTCACCTTGATCTTGAGCGAAGCATCCCCCGCCGCCACTCGATATTCCCGCGATTGCGCCAGGTCCCCGAGCGCCGTGGCCACGTTGTCTTCAGCCTTGATCATAATGGCGTCATATTCCATGAGTCGCTACCCCTTCCTGAAAACATTCAAAAGAAGATAATTGATCACACAATTAAAAATAATCATAGTATAGGGCGAGTTGAAAGGAAACATAAAAATAATTAAAAAGGAAACCGGTAAAGGGGTCTACGCTTGGTTTTTTATGTCCCGGTTTTTTCCCAGGTTAGGGCTCACTCAAAAATAAGTTCGCAGAATTGACGCGCATATTTAGGCCAAATTTGGTTGCCGCGATTGAGTGAAGCCACAGTAATAGTGAACTATTTCGAGGACTTCACGATTGAGCAGCAGCCGAAGATGGTCTGAAGCTGAGATGTAAAAATGTGAAGTTATTTTTGAGTGGGCCCTTAGGACTCGTTCTTCTTTGAGAATGTTAGAAGGCTCAGGCCGAAACCAACCACGAGGAGGGTAATGGTTCCGATAACGCCGATCATCCGGGAATGCCAGGCACATTCCATCCAGTTCCACTGCTCCGGGAGTTCGCGGGCAAAAGTGGACCAGACAATGCTTGCAACGCTGGTGATTACAGCAACAACGGCCTGCCAGCGTCTTACCCAGTGAAATGAGATTCCTAACAGGAACAGACCAACAAGTCCCCCTCCGGCTATTCCTGCCAACTGCCAGCCGGTCTCTAAGGCAGTCTGGACCTGGGTCATTGCCAGACCGGTGATGGTACCTAAAACGCCCCAGAAGATAGTAAAGGCCCTGAGCATTTTAATGCATACCCTGTCATCCGCGTCCCTGTTGAAGTATTTCTTGTAGAAGTCAAGTAGTGAAAGGGTGGATACGCAGTTGAGGGATGAGTCTATGCTGCTCATGGCAGCGGCAAAAATGGCGGCAATAATGAGACCTCGAAGTCCTACAGGGAGTTGTGTTACGATAAAGTAGGGATATATCTTGTCCCCCATGAGTGAACCATCTAATGAGGGTGGAAGCAATCCGGGATGAACAGAATAATAGGCAAACAGGGCTGTGCCGATAAAAAGAAAAAGCGCGGAAATCGGTATGTACGCAAGGGTTGCTATCCAAACGGAACGTGAGGCCTCTATTATGGAGCGTGTTGTCTGATACCTTTGCACATAGTTCTGGTCTACTCCAAAATTCCTTAAATTCTCAATTATACCATATAATACCACTACCCAGGCGGTGGGTCTGATCAGGTCGAACTTCCAACTTCCGAATGACAGCTTGCTGTGCTGTCCAGCGATGGAGAACAGTTGGCCAGGGCCTTCGGGCATACCGGATAGCAAAATGATTATGGTGATCACTGCCCCTGCGAAAAGGATTATCACCTGGATCACATCGGTCCAGACCACTGCCTCTATACCACCGAGTACAGTATAGAGAGTGACCCCGGCACCTGTAATAATGATGATTGTAGCATAGGACCACCCCGTCAGGTTGTGCAGCACAAGCGACACCAAGAACAGAATCATCCCGATACGGGCTAAAGAGCCTAACATGAAGCTTATACTGCCGTATATTCGGGCCCACGCACCGAAGCGCTGTTCTAAGTATTCATAGGCTGACACCTTCACCCTTGTTCTGTAAAGCGGGATGAAATAAAGAGTGGCAGCGATTGCAGCAGCCGGGAGGGTAAGGGAAAATACGAAAACATCCCAGTTGAAGTTATACGCCTGGCCCGGGTATGCTAAAAAAGTTATGCTGCTGACAAAGGTGCCGAGTATTGATAGCCCCACGGCCCAGCTCGGGAGCCTTCCATCTGCAATCATGAATCCTGTCGAAGTGTTGCTTTTCTTGTGGAAATAGGCGCCGAAGAGTATAACACCTATGAAATAGAAGATCAGTATCAGTTTGTCGATAAGGAGAAAGTCTGTTTGCATCGGAGACCCCCTGGACGGTTTCAGACCGGAATGTATCCCAAGAGGCGTTTTGAGTCAATGCGATCTTTGGATTGCGGATTGCGGATTGCGGCGCATGGCGCAAGGCGTTAGGCGCAAGGAGCCGAACAAGAATTCAATGGCCAATGACAAATGACAAGAAACGAATAGCATATTTTGTTTCACCGCATGGATTTGGTCACGCTGCCCGCGCGTCGGCTGTCATGGGCGCTGTCCATAAAACAGATCCTAAGATACACTTTGACATTTTTACGACCATACCTCCCTGGTTTTTTGAGGAATCTCTCGAAAGCACTTATACCTATCATCCCCTTATGACAGATATCGGACTGGTGCAGGAGACGCCGCTCTACGCCGATCTTGCCAGGACAGTTGTGCGTCTGAACCGATTCATCCCCTTTGAGGAATCACAGATATCGGGGTTGGCCATGAAAATTGACAGGCTAAATTGTGAGCTTGTTATCTGTGACATTGCCCCGATGGGAATCGCGGTGGCCCGGGAGGGAGGGCTGCCCTCCGTATTGGTGGAGAATTTCACCTGGGACTGGGTTTATCAGGAATATATAGAACACTATGATAGCTTAAAACACCATGTGGATTATCTCGGGAGGCTATTCAGCGAAGCTGATTACCATGTCCAGACCCAACCGGTGTGTTCCCTGAAACCGGTTGATCTCAATGTCTTGCCGGTCAGCCGCAAGGCCAGGAGCGCCGGGGATGAGGTCCGGCAAGCCCTGCGAATACCGGAAGGCGCCAGAATGGTGCTGATTACCATGGGGGGTGTGCCGGAAAATTACAGGTCCCTGAAGGGACTGAAACTGCCAGAGGATCTCTATCTGGTAGTTCCCGGCGACAGTAACGCCTTTAGTGTTTACGATCACCTTATTCTCCTGCCGCATCACTCCAAGTTCTTTCACCCTGATCTGATCAATGCCGCTGATGCGGTCGTAGGGAAAGTGGGCTACAGTACCCTTGCCGAGGTCTATCACGGCGGTGCCCCCTTTGGATATATTAAAAGGGAGCATTTCAGGGAGTCAGAGATCTTAGCTGCCTATATAGAAAGGCATATGAACGGTTTTGCCATCGAGGAAAAAAGACTTCGAACAGGAGATTGGGTTTCCGTTGTATCCCGGCTGTTGGAGATGCCCCGCATCAGGAGGAGGGTGCCCAACGGGGCAGAACAGGTAGCGAAATTCGTGTGCGGACTCCTGTGACCCAAAAGGTACCCCCCCCTCCAACTCCTAAACCTTTGAACGCTAAAGTTCAGTTTGTTCTTGTGATCTTAACAATTTCGATGTAAGCTCAGGTTATCAAATAGAAGGAGGAATACGAAGAATGGAGATACAAACATTGGGCATTATTGGTGCCGGACAGATGGGATCAGGGATCGCGCAGGTTGCAGCGGCATGCGGGTTATCCGTGGTAATGAATGATATCAAAGATGAATTTGTGGAAAGGGGTTTTTCAACCATTGAAAAGAGTCTTGGGCGAATGGTCAAGAAGGAGAAGATTACTGAAGAAGAGCAAAAAGCGGTTTTGGGGAGGATAGAGGGATCAACCTCTCTGGAGGATATAATCAGGGCAGATTTTGTGGTAGAGGCTGCCACTGAAAACGAGGCTTTGAAGCTGAAGATATTCGAAGACTTAGATAAATATTGTAAAGAAGAGGTGGTTCTTTCTTCCAATACTTCGTCAATCTCGATAACGAAAATCGGCGGGGCAACCAATAGGCCGGAGAAGGTGATAGGGATGCACTTTATGAATCCTGTCCCAATGATGAAATTAGTGGAAATCATAAATGGATTGGCCACTTCTGAGGAGACCTTCCAGGATACCCGGGATCTGTCCCTCAAGATGGGCAAGACCCCTGTGCCTGCCAATGATTTCCCGGGGTTTGTAGCAAACCGGATATTGATGCCGATGATCAATGAGGCGGTGTATGCCCTTTTTGAAGGCGTAGGTGAAGTGGAGGACATTGACCAGATTATGAAGTTGGGTATGAATCATCCGATGGGGCCCTTAGCTTTGGCTGATCTGATCGGTTTGGATACCTGTTTGGCTATTCTGGATGTCCTTCATAAGGGCCTTGGTGATAGCAAGTACAGGGCCTGCCCTCTTCTGAGAAAATACGTTGATGCAGGGTGGTTTGGTAGGAAGACAGGGAGGGGATTTTATCAATACTGAAAAGTGCCTAAAGTTTGAAATGCCTAAAATGCATAAAGTGAGTCTCGCCCGAGGTAGGGTGACCAAAGTTTGAAGTGGGATAAGGAGAGCCGGGGCCGGTGGGATTCAGGGCGGTTTGCAAATTCTGTGATGTTCTGGTATGGTATGTTGCAAAGCAATCGATCCGTATCTCAAATATTGGAGACTAAATTATGGCAAAAATACTGATTGTTGACGATGAAGAACATATCCGCTACCTGTATTCAGAAGAGCTGAGCGATGCGGGCTATGAGGTGATTACGGCAGAGAACGGTAATCTGTTGTTGGAAAAAATCGAGAAAGAAAAGCCTGACCTCGTGGTTCTCGATATCAAGATGGTGGATTACAACGGCCTGGATCTGCTGCAGGATATTCGAAACAGGTTTTATGACCTCCCGGTTGTTCTCTGTACAGCTTATGACACTTTTAAGGAGGATATGAAATCAATCGCCGCGGATTATTATGTGATAAAGTCATTTGACCTGTCGGAGCTCAAGAGTAAGATAGCCATGGCCTTAGATGCCGGTGCTAAGGAATGAGGGGTTGCCTGAAGGTTTTTGGGCCACTATTTATGGTATTTTTCACCCCTGATGATGGTATGGGCCCTGTAAAGCTGTTCAAGGAGGAGAAGGCGACTCATTTCATGAGTCAGTGTCAGTCTTGAGAGTGAAAGGATTTCATCTGCAGAGTGCAGAATCTTCTTTGATAGTCCTAATGGACCTCCGATAACAAAACAGAGGCTTTTCCGGTTTAATGAGAGCCGTTCAATCCATCCGGCCAAGCCTTCCGAGTCATATTCCTTCCCTCTAATCCCTAAGGCTATAATGTGATCCCTTGTTAGAAATTTCTTCTCTATTGATTGGCCCTCAACGGCTAATATCTCCTCACTTGACCGCCCCTTCCGCACTTTTTGCGGCTTTACCTCAACCCATTTTGTGTCAGTGTACCGTCGCAGCCTCTCTAAGTAGAACTGCTCTCCTTCCTTAATAAAAGACGATTTGGTGTTGCCGACAACAATGATCTTGATCTTGGGCATTCAGACTCCGAGACCTTTGAAAAACACCCTCTTTCGCCTCCCGCCTGTCGGCGGGACGTTGCGTTCAGATTTTAGTCCTCGAAATATTTGATATATTCCTGCGGTTAAAATCCTCACGCGCCTTGATCTTGAACGAAATTGAGCATTTTTCAAAGGTCTCGCTCCAGTTTCATCAAAGGCGCTTGTGCCAGATATTTTCTCAATTCCGATATACATTATCATGAGGATGCGTTATTTGAAAAGCAAATAAGGAGATTACACAGGGATATGCGAAAATCTTGATCTCATAAAGGCTTACTTCGCCCTGCAGAGTCGATTTTTTTTGACATCTAAAGCCTCTTCTGCAAGACTTAGCCCCATGTTTCTTATACAGAGATCGTCAACCACTCAACCTCTCAGTCCCTCAACCGGTTCTGCTATCAGAAGGTTGGGCGCTTCAACGCTTAAATATGTGCGCAGGATGGGGATTATGGGCCTTTTTTTAGTGAAGGCCGTCCTTTTCATGGTCATCCCTCCCCTTAAGTTCAACCGGTTCCTCAAGCAGGTCCGATTTATAGGTCTGCAATCGGTCGTTTTAATCCTTCTCACAGGGGGATTTACAGGGATGGTATTGGGGTTCCAGGGGTTTTACAGCTTGAGCAAATTCGGATCCGACGCCTTTTTAGGCCCAATGGTGGGACTTGCCCTCATCAAGGAGTTGGGGCCGGTCCTATCAGCTTTGATGGTCACGGGTCGGGCAGGCTCAGCCATTACCGCTGAGATCGGGATCATGCGCATGAGTGAACAGATCGATGCCTTAGAACTGATGGGCTTAAATCCATACCGTTACTTAGTGGTCCCGAATCTCTTAGCGGCCATGATCTCTCTCCCCCTGCTGACCGCCATCTTTGATGTGGTCGGGATTTTCGGGGGATATTTGATCGGGGGGAAGCTCCTCGGAGTCGGGGCAGGCACCTATTTTGGAGAAATGGCCAGTTATGTGGAGATGCAGGATGTCATGGAGGGAATCTATAAATCTCTCAGCTTTGGCGTTATAATTGTATGGGTATGCTGTTTTAAAGGCTATTATGCCGGGATATTTACGGGCTTCGGTTCAGAGGGCGTCAGCAGGGCGACCACCCAGGCGGTTGTTCTTTCATCAGTATTGATCCTTGTCTGGGATTATTTTATGACTTCGATTCTGTTTTAGGGAAATACGCATGATCAAGATTGAAAATCTTTACAGATCCTTCGATGGGAATGAGGTATTTAGAGGGATTTCATTAGAGATTATGAAGGGTGAGGTCCTCGCCCTTATAGGGAGAAGCGGCTGTGGAAAGAGTGTACTTTTGAAGCACGTGGCAGGGCTAATGAAACCTGAGAAGGGCCGCGTGGTGGTGGACGGCAGAGAGATGAACACGGCTAAAGGGAGAAGTCTAACGGCCTTGAGGGACCGGTTGGGTTTTCTATTTCAGGGGGGCGCTCTCTTTGATTCCATGAATGTTTTCGAAAACGTTGCTTTTCCTCTCAAGGAAAAGACTAAGTTAAGCGATAAACGTATTCAGGCGAGGGTTTTAGAGGAATTGGACAATGTCGGTCTGTCAGGTTCGGAATACAAGTATCCGTCACAGATAAGTGGGGGGATGGTGAAACGAGCTGCTCTCGCCAGGTCGTTGGTTGGAGATCCGGAAATCATGCTCTTTGATGAACCAACCACAGGCCTTGATCCGGTTACAGGTCATGCGATTATTGAACTGATTGATTCCTGTCATCGGCGACTTCATTTTACCGGGATCATCGTGACCCATGAGATTTCAAACGTCTTTGGCATTGTCGACAGGGTGGCCATGCTCCATGAGGGTGTGGTATGGGCTGAAGGGACTCCCTCCGAGTTCTTTTCTTTCGAAGACCCTGTTGTCCGGGCATTTGTAGGGGATTCTGGCTCAGGGGGGAGGGAGGGAGGGATGCATGAAGAAATTTGATCTTGAATTGGCTGTCGGTGCTTTTATGATCATAGGGATCATCTGTCTTGGATACCTATCCATCAAATTAGGGAAGATGGAGGTCTTCGGTGAGAAAGGGTACGAGATCCAGGCCATCTTTTCTAACAGCGGAGGCTTGAAGTCCGGCTCGTCGGTCGTTATTGCAGGAGTGGAAGTGGGACGAGTTAAACGGGTTGCCTTAGATGATTACCAGGCCAAGGTCGTTCTCAACATTCCTCTGAATGTAAAGATACAAGAGGACGCCATCGCCTCCATCAAGACTAAAGGATTAATCGGTGAAAAGTATGTGGAGATTACGCCTGGAGGCGCTGATGAGCTTATCGAACCGGGCGGACGTATCAGGGATACACAGTCTGCCATTGATTTTGAAGAATTGATCTCCAATTACGTTTTTGGCAAAATCTAAGCAATTGAAGATTGAAAATTGAGGATTGGACAAATAATCAATGACAAAGGAGATACGTATGACTCGCCGGCGACTTATAATGGTCCCTTTTTTCTTTTTTATGACGCTTGTTATTTCAGGCACATCTATCGCAGGAGGGCCAACGGATGATGTCAGGAAAACAACCGATAAACTGATCGCTATTGTAAGTGATCCTTCCATGAAAAGCGCTGACAGGGCTGCAGAGAGGGCCAGGCGTATCCGCAAAGCCGTGGATGAGAGGTTTGACTGGAGAGAGATGTCTAAGAGGACCCTTGCAAGGTATTGGAAGAAAAGGACTGACCAGGAAAAAGAGGAGTTCATCGATCTCTTCGGAAAGCTGTTAGAGCGCACCTATCTGGATAAGGTGGAGGGCTATTCGGGGGAGAAGGTCCTGTATGTGGCTGAAAAAATTGATGGTAATTACGGTATTGTAGTAGTCAAGATTGTAACTAAGAAGGATACGGAGATCCAGGTCAAATACAAGCTCAAGAAGAAGGGGGGCGAATGGTTAGTCTATGACATATCCATAGAAGGGGTCAGTCTTATAAATAACTACAGAAAACAGTTCAACAGTATAATCACACGATCGTCTTACGAGGATTTGATCAAGAAGTTGAGGGAAAAGGTCGAAGGAGAATGATTTTTCACGCGGGACTCAACTTATTGGAAGATCTCCGGAATAAGGAAGGAGCCTGTTAATGGGGGTCTCTATCAGGGTTCTATTTTTCTTATTATGTTGCTCAAATATACTTGCGCCTTTTTGTTTTGCAGAGAAGACGCAGACATGGTCAGGCCATGTTGAGGGAGAGACATTTCTTCTTGTCACCGAGGTAGAGAGCCATGAGTTGGTTCGTATGTCATATGCAGAAAGGCAGCGAGCTGAACCAGGCCCCGCGGTTGGTCATTCATCGAATCCAAAGATTTGCCGGGTAAAGAATTCTCAGGAGGTCTCAGGCGCATCTGATCCCTGGGAGGATGAGGCAGAGGAAATAGACTCAATTTCCGACCCCCTTGAACCGATGAACCGTGCCTTCTTCCAGTTTAATGACAAGTTGTACTTCTGGGTCCTGAAGCCGGTGGCGACCGGTTATAATACGGTGGTCCCTCAACTCGCAAGGGTATGCATACGCAATTTTTTCTCCAACCTTGTCATGCCGATCCGCGCTGTCAGTTGTCTATTACAGGGAAAATTTGAGGGGTTGGGCATTGAGCTGGTTCGTTTTGTTGTTAATACCTCTGCCGGGTTTTTGGGTTTTCAGGATGTGGCAAAGCAGGCCCTGAATTTTCCGGTACAGGATGAGGATCTTGGGCAGGTCTTTGCGTTTTACGGCATCGGGCCCGGTTTTTATCTTGATCTGCCGTTTTTGGGGCCTTACAGTCTCCGGAGCGCAGTCGGTTGGGGGGGCGGCCTGTTCGTTAATCCCTTAAACTATATGGTTGATTTCTGGCCCAATGTCGGGATAAGGACCTTCGACATAGTAAACAATACCTCTCTGAGGATTGGAGATTATGAAGCCATGAAAGAGGCGGCACTTGATCCGTATGTTGCCATGAGAGACGCCTACTATCAGTATCGCCTCAATCTGATTGAGAAGTAACACTTTCCCTTCTCCCGTAGTCCCCAAACCGTATCATCAACTCCTTTAACCTTGCCTTAGATTCCCTTGTATCTTCAAACTGAGATGTGCAGATCGGAGTTTCGATGATACCCATATCGGATAATGTCTCTTTTAAGATGGGTGTGGGCGCCTGGAGATAGATATCTCTCATGTCGCGGAGGTAATCTCCTAACTCCCATATTTGCCGCAGATGATCGGGGTAGTCTTTCTTGTGAGCGGATAAATCAAGGGATGATTGGATTATTTTTTCCCAGGCCTTTGGGGCCAGGTTAGCCCCTAACGAAACCACCCCGCTCGTGCTTGGGTGGTCTAAGAAATGCAACTCTTCTCCGTCATAGATCCTGAAATTAGGTCGCCTTCGACATGCCTTATGGTAGTTGTGCGCCCTGTCCAATGACCCGGAAAATATGAGACCGGTGATTTCCTTCAGGCTAATCAATTCTTTAAGAACTGCCGTGCGGATATTATTTCTCTTAAGAGGCCTTGTTAGGCCATTTATAAATTCCGGATCGTTGTGGAGTATATAGGGCTTTCCCACCACTGAACAGAGGGCTTTGTAGAGATCAGGGAGACCCCGGTTGCTATGATAGTAAAGGGGTGTGTCTACCCAAAAAAGATCACCCATATATCCACGTTTTTCAATAACCCCTTTGAGGGCAATTGTTGTGCGTCTTGAATCCGCTTCATTATCCTGCGTAACCCATACTAAGATTGGAATCGGATACTGGGCCATAGCAGGGATGGCCTGTTCTAAAAGCTCTACCCTGTGTTCAGTGTGCAGGCTCTTGCCTTCTCCGGTATGAGGGCTTGCCAAGAAAACCGCCTGGGCATGGGGGGATACGCGGTTAAGGAGCTTTCTCAGACCGGGGCCGTCAATTGCTCCACCCTTTGTAAACGGTGTAATTATGTCAACTATGAGTCCGCGTGGCGCTGTTAATAGCTGCATTGGGTATGAATCCTTCTCTTCCCAAGAGGTCGTGAAGATGAAGCACGCCCTTAACCCGCCGCTGTTCATCCACAACAACGAGGTGAGTTATGGCATGCAGTTCCATTAAGCCCAAGGCCTCTGCCGAGGTCTCATCTTCGTCGATTGTCCTTGGGGACAAACTCATAATTTCTTCGACCTTCATCTCGTAGATGTTTTCTTTGTTTATTAGTGCCCTTCTTAAATCCCCGTCACTGATAATCCCTTCAAGCCTCTGATCTTTCCCCGTTATCAAGGTAGCGCCGATCTTTTTTTCATTAATTTCCTCAATGGCCTGCCCGACCTTGGAACCCAAAGGAACTGTTGGTATGTGATCATCGGTCAGCATAACCTCTTTGACCTTGAAGGCGAGCCTTTCTCCAAGACTGCCGCCGGGATGGAACCGTCTGAAATCGTCTTTGTTAAAACGCCTCTGATTGAGCAGGACAACGGCAAGGGCATCCCCCATGGCAAGGGCGGCAGTGGTGCTGGCAGTGGGCGCGAGCCCCAAGGGACAGGCCTCTCTTTCTACGCCTACGTCTATGACTATATTGCTAATATCAGCCATTGGCGAATCAAGGCCACCGGTAAAAAGGATGATCTTTGCACCCATATTCTTCAGTATTGGCAGGATCCTGTTAATCTCAGAGGTATGTCCGCTGCTGGATATGGCTAAAATGACATCATCCGGTGTTGCCATGCCGAGGTCTCCGTGGATGGCCTCAGCCGGATGCAGAAATAGCGAAGATGTCCCGGTGCTGTTGAGCGTGGCGGATATCTTCCTGGCAACCAGGCCTGATTTGCCCATCCCCGTGAGGATGACCCTCCCCTTGGCCTTCAGGATTGTCTCTACTGCCTTTTCAAATTCAGGCCCAATCCGTTCTATTAAGCCTAAGATGCTTTGGGCCTCGATTGTTAATACGTTTTTGGCTTGTTCAATAATCATTAACGGAAAAGATCTCTCGCAAAGGCGCAAAGACGCCAAGTTTTAAAGGAAAAGTTTACTTAATTCCTCAATTCCTAAATTCCTAAATTCGCAATTCCGGTTTATCCGGTTATCATTTACCATTTTATGCATACCTTCTCAAGGAGTAAGTGAAATTCTTTTGATTTGACGCTCTGTTGTGTGATATTTCTGTCGATATTTTGTGTGCCAATGGAATCCACAAGGGTCAAAATGTCGAAATCTTAAATAGTGTCCGAACGAAAACTAGGATTTTTTGTTCAGATCAAGGAAGACGATAATT
>CAZFSF010000060.1:0-16039 GCA_964522045.1 uncultured Desulfobacteraceae bacterium | reverse complement strand
TCAAAGGTTCATCCAGATATCGGTTCTTGGTAGATATGGTAATTACACCGCTTCCTTCAATCGCCTCTGAGGCATTGGTTACCAGATTCATCAGGATCTTCTTGATGTGGGTTGGAGAACAATTTATATTCAGCAGATCCGATCCAATCTCAGTTTTAAAGGTTATAAACGGGTACATTTCAGCAAGTTTCTGATGCTCAGCAGAACTCAGGTATCCTTCGATTAGGGTGTTCAGGTTGGAAATCTCTTTACCAGTGGCAACCCCTCTGGCTATGGTCAATAGATCTGCCACCACGTCAACAGCTCTCATCCCGGATTCCTTGATTGTTTTGATGGGCTCCCTGAGCGGGCTGTCTTCGGGCAGGTCCATCAGAAGTAACTCCGGGTAGCTTACAATACCCGAGAGAATGTTGTTTAAGTCATGGGCAACACCTCCTGCCATGAGACCCATGCCTTCCATCTTTTGTGCTCGTTGCAGCTGGATTTCCAGTTTTTTCTTTTCCTCATCCGCCCGCTTACGTTCGGTGATGTCGCGAGTAACTCCAATGATTCCGACGGGTTTATCATCCTTGTCTCGCAGAAAAGTCATTTTGCTCTCGGTCCAGATTGTCGAACCGCCCTTGCGCTTGACTTCAACCTCAATTGTCCGTGATCTATAGAGATCCTTTTGCGCGTCCTTCTCAATTTCAAATTCCTTTGCCAGAACCTCTTTGAAAAGCTTGAGGGAGTCAGTAGGCCAACTTTCTTCCAGCGTTCTATTCATAGCTTCCTCAACAGTGTAACCTGTTAGGTTAGTTATGGACGGGCTGATGTAAGTTAGGTGCAAGTTCATATCTCTGGTCCAGATTACATCACTGACGTTGTCAGCAAGTAGCCGATACCGCCTTTCACTTTCGCGTAGCGCCTCTTCAATTTGCTTGCGTTCCGTTATAGGAGTAATGTTGGAGCGTGCTCCAATCATCTTTCCATCTTTATAAATTGGGGCTGAATTTGCTATGACGTATGTTATCGAGCCATCCTTGCGCTGCAACCGATATTCGATTGATTCCTGTCTTTTCCCTCTAAGCAATAAGTTAAAGCGATCTTTGAATTTAGCGATCTCATCTGATGCGAACATCTGAGTAGCATATAAACCATTTTCCAAGTCGGAAAGGGTATAACCAAAAGCGTCTAAGCCGTAACGGTTAACATAAGTGAAACGTCCCTTCGTATCATACTCACACACGATAGATGGCAGCAGTTCAATTGTTTCCCTAAATCGTTCCTTGCTTTCCCGCAGGGCCTCTTCCGCCTTCTTGCTCTGGGTTAAGTCTATAATTATCCCCCTTATCCCCATGGGCCTGTTTTCACGGATTAATATATTAGAGTGTATTGAAATAGGGAACGTGCTGCCCTCTTTCGTAAGCGCAGTATATTCATTACTGCCTGAGCCTTCGCCGCGCATCACCCTCTGTATATTCTCCATGGCCCTATTTCGATCTTCGGGAATCAGCATCTCAATGGCATTTATGCCTCTATCAAAATCGTGCTGGGAATAACCAAAAAGATCGAATGCGTTGCGGTTTACAAACGTTAGCTTTCCCCTTTCATCTGTTTCAAAGATTACCTGCGGCAATGAATCGGCTAATTCCTTATATTTCTTTTCACTCTGTCTTAGGGTTTCTTGGGCAAGTTTTTGGTCGTGGATGTCAATAAATGTAATTAAATCGGCAGGTTTTTCCCTGTACGTGATGGTCTTTGAATATTGATCGATCCATCTTACTTCCCCGTTTTTCTTAACCCCTCGATAGGAGGAATGAGCAGCGACCCCATCCCTGACCCCTGCCGCTTTCTTTCGACCCTGTTCCATCACAAAATGGCGATCGTCAGGGTGGATCAGTTTTGCTGTGTCACCCAATGTCCAATTCATGATCTCTTCCCATGTATATCCGGTCATTGCTAAGTATGCCTGATTCGCATATCTGATTCCGTCATCTTGAACAATTACAATCGCCATCAATAATTGCTCAGAAATCAACCTGAATTTTTCCTCACTCTCCTGCAGAGCTTCCAGAGCCTTCTTTTCTTCAGTGATATCATATCCAACACCTCCCAGATAGCCCTCTTTGGGATAGGCGCGAGCAGAAAACCTTACCCAAACATCATCGCCATCTTTAAGGGAAAAGCAGGCCTCCACATCATTAACCTCTTCCTTTTCCATGAGGGAAGTTATCATCTTCTCACGGGCGCTGGGATCAGTGTAGTGTTCTGATATGACAAAATCAGCCATACACTCTTCGGGAGTTTTATAACCATACGTCCGGGCAAAGCGGTCATTACACTCAAGGATCTTTCCATCGCTGATACGCGTTCGAAATATCCCGACTTGAGCGTTGTTAAAGATGTTGTGATATTTCTCTTCGCTCTCCCGCAGCGCCTCCTCTGCCTCTTTCCGATCACTGATCTCGAAAGCCATCTCTATCGCACCAATGACTTTCCCATTTTCGTCTTTGAGCGGTGACGATTTTGAAAGCCATGATCCTTGTGAGTCCGGCCAATGATCCTGATTTTGAGGAGTCAGTTCGGCTTCGGCTGACTCACCGGTTTCTATAGCAGCCGTAACTGGGCAGCGGCGGCAGGGTTTAGAAAGACCCCAGATCGAATAGCATTTCCTTCCTTCTATTTTCTTCAGGGATAATCTTGTAGCTTTCTGATAAGCCGCATTCGCCCAGAGAATATTGTGTTCAAGATCATGAAATGCGATAATCGCTGGGACGTTATCAAGAATCTCAGCCTTAAGAGTATCGTCTATCGGATTTCTCATAGTATTTCTCCTCGCGTAGCCCAACGAATCCCGAAAATATTCGGGATTTATAATACGTGTCATAAAGCTCAACCAAAGAAAACGTTGACATAAGAGCTCAGTACCTGAAAGAGAGCCTTTTGCACAGGCTTTTCCATTTACCTTTCTGTGACCCGTTAAATTCCAGTAGTCTTACCAGAAGACACTTCCTATACTACTTGGAAATAGTTCCCTCCCGGTTTGGTTCACCTATGCTCAAACTTCCGCCATATCTCAAATAACTCTTTGGCAGTCTTTGAACCCAAAGTTAAAGGTGGCACTTCAAAATATATGGGAGGTTTCGGTCCACCGGCAGAGAAATCACTCTTTGGAATTTGAGGTTTACCAATGAATCTGTCCGGGAAACCTGCAACTGCCTCATCCGCCGGTTATAGGCCACCATCTTTGCCAGGGGAGTGGGAAGTTGTTAGACCATCCTTTCAACCTCCCGCAACTTCTTTTCCAGTCGTTTGGACGACACCGGAAAGGGGGTCTTTAATTCCTGGGCAAAAATGGACACCTTAAACTCCTCCACCATCCAGAAGAACTCTTCGAAGCTTGTACGTTTTTCCAAAGAGGTATGGGAAGAGATGTCTGCAAGATTTCTGCGCAGGGCCTCGGTGAAGTGTTCAATCCGGGCGGCCTTTTCCTGGTCCTTCTCCCTATCATAGGCCCCACGCTCCGCCCTGATCTTCAATGCCTTCAGGTAACGGGGGAGATGGGCAATCCGATCCGGGGCATATCGATCTAAGAAATCCTTTGGAACCAGCCCCTCCAATTCTCTCGTGAGCCGGGAACAAAATGCCTGGACCGGAGGGTTGTCCCTGTTTGCCGTTAGAATCATATAAAGATCTTGTCTCACATTATGGTAGGCATCCAGTACCCTCCCGGTCCGTTCCATTAATGAAAGACCTTCAGGTAGAATCGACCGCCCTATTGCAGATGCGTGGGCCTCAAAAACAGCTTTGGTTCGGATATCTCTGAAAAAAAAACGGTCCGTGATGTTGTCAACCATTCCCCTTTCGACTGTGCGAGCCCCCCCGAAGTACGCTGTTTTAGCAGAAATGGCGTCAGGGAGCTTAAGATCCTTTTTCAGGAACTTTAGATCCTTTCTAAAGCGAATCATAAACAGTGCCTTAACACCCTTTTTGTGAGTCTCTGATGCTTCCGCACTGTTCTTGAAAAGACGGATATTAACCCCTCCTTCCGCCGGCTCGAGGCCGGGATATGCCAGCAGGTTGTTTCCCAGGGAAATGATCTCAGGCAGGTCCCCGAAATCCCAAGACAAAATCCCTTTTCTCTCCCATTTTGCCCTTGTCTTTTCCCATATATCCGGTTCGACTTTTGCGGGTGATACGCAGGGGGCATATTCATTGAGAATGGAAGCATCCTTTCCTGATCGGATTTCCCGGCCTCGATGATCAAGGATGGAAACACGCATGTTCAGATAATCCGGGATCTCTGAAACAGGCCACTGGGAGGCAGGGATATCGACGCCAAAGCGATGATAAATGAACCTGCCGAGGGCTGAAAGGAGGGGTTCTGGTCTCCTTTCCATCTCCGCCATAACAATGTCCACGGTCTTTGAAACAGGGACAAGCTGTTTTCGATATTGTTTGGTCAGGCCTTTGATCAGGGCAGTGATCTTTTCCCGGAAAATCCCGGGGACCACCCAGTCTAAGTGATCGGGTGAAACCTGAGATGCTATACTGGAAGGGACCTTCATGGTAATACCGTCATCAGGCTTTCCCGGCGCAAACTTATAGGAGAATTTAAAGGCGCTGCGGCCAATGGTCACTTCATCCGGATACTGGACAAGCTCTGTTTCCGCCGGATAGGTTATAACGATATCCGCATCGGTCATCTTGAGAAATCCATCTTCGCCCCGCTCTTTGATCCCTTTTTCCATGGTTCGGATGTCATAAACCCCGGCCAGTCTTTCTGAATAGAACTCTGCTATCACATCATCGCTAACCAACATTCCCCGCCTGCGGACCTTCTCTTCCATCCCTCTGATCTCTTTTATCAAGCCCTGGTTGTGATCCAGAAAAGGAAAGCCCTTCTGCACATCCCCTTCCACCAGGGCGGATCTTATGAATATATCGTGAGAGGCAAGGGGGTCGATAGATCCGTAAGATACAGACCTTTGGGGCACAATGACCAATCCGTACAGGCTTACTTGTTCCCAGGCAAGGACTTCCCCCCGTTTCTTTTCCCAATGTGGATTGGAATAAGAGGATTTGCACAAGCCTCCACCCAGTCTTTCCAGCCATTCAGGATTGATCTTCGCGGCGGTTCTGGCGAAAAGCCTGGAAGTCTTAACCATCTCTGCCGCCACGATCCACTCAGGACTTTTGTTAAAGAGTGTTGACCCTGGAAAAACCATGGCCTCCCGACCTCTGGCCGCTAAATAGATGTTCTTGTCCTTTTTCACGGCTATATTGGACAGATATCCGCTCAAAATGGAACGGTGAATGCCTGCGTATCGGTCCCCACCTGGCCTGTTTGCAACCGGGTTTTGGTCCTTAATCCCCTGCTCCTCCAATATACTCGTTAACTGTTGGTGGATATGGTGCCATTCACGCATGCGCACAAATGAAAGATAGTGCTCCTTGCAAAACTTCCTCATCTTATTCTGGGTCCGGAGTGTCTCCCAGGAGCGATGATAATAGTTCCAGATATTGAGCAGGGTGATAAAATCGGAATCCGGGTCTTTAAACCGGGTGTGCTTTTGATCGGCCTGACCGGCCTTTTCAAGGGGCCTTTCCCTGGGGTCTTGAATGCTCAGGGCAGAGGCGATTATGGCGACCTCATGGATGCAGCCTTCCTCCCGGGCCTCAAGGATCATCCGGGAGATTTTAGGATCGATGGGCATTTTGGCCATCAACCGGCCCTTTTCGGTGAGAAAAACGCTCCCGTTTTTTCGGACAACGGCCCCTAATTCCATTAGAAGGTCAAATCCGTCCTTTATGCTCCTTGGATTGGGTCTGTCCAAAAAAGGAAAGGACCCAATGTGCCCTAACCTCAGATAGATCATGCGGAGAATAACCTCTGCGAGGTTCGATCTCAGAATCTCAGGGTCTGTAAATTCGGGACGGGTGTCGTAGTCCTCCTGGGAGTAAAGCCGGATACAGAACCCATTTTCCAGCCTGCCGCACCGGCCTTTACGTTGATCTGCGCTGCTCTTTGAAATGGGACTCACGGGTAGGCTGGCGGTGCGGGTCCTGGGCAGATACCGCGAGATCCGGGCCAGCCCCGTATCGATTACATATTTTATACCGGGAATCGTCAGGGAGGTCTCGGCAACGTTGGTTGAGACGATAATCTTCTGTCCCGCAAAAGGCGCAAAAATCCGGCGTTGCCGGGCATTGGGAAGCCTTGCAAACAGGGGCAATACCAGTCCCGCCTCCGTTGGGATCAGATTGCGGGCCTCCAGGCGCTCACAGGTCTCGATGATATCCTGCTCGGTGGGCATAAAGACAAGGATATCTCCAGCCTGTCCCCTGTTTAGCACCTTTTCAACTCCCTTGATGGTCATGTCCACATAGGTTGTTTCACCTGTGTCCTGTTGTTCAGGGTCTACGGGGAGATATTCCACAACCACCGGGTATCGACGGCCGGAGACCCCTATCACTGGGGCCCCGTCAAAGGCCGCAGAGAATTTTTCCGTGTCGATGGTCGCCGAGGTGATGATGAGCTTGAGGTTTCTCCGTTTAATGAGAAGGGTTTTCAAAATCCCCAAGATAAAATCGATATTGAGGCTTCTCTCGTGGGCCTCGTCTACAATAATGGTGTCATACTCATTGAGGCGGGGATCCTGCTGCGTTTCAGCCAACAGCATCCCGTCGGTCATAATCTTGATATAGCCATTGCGACTGGTCCGGTCTTTGAAACGTATCTTATACCCCACTGACCGCCCGATCTCTTCTCCCAACTCCTCCGCAATCCGCCCGGCTATGGTGGTGGCGGCAATCCGTCTGGGCTGGGTACAGGCTATCTTGCCTCCAATCCCTCTCCCTGCCTCTAAGCACATTTTAGGTATCTGGGTACTTTTGCCGCAGCCCGTGTCCCCGGAAATGATGACCACCTGATGTTTCTGAATGGCATCGACAATGGCGCCCTTTTTTGCCGTAATGGGCAGATTTTTGGGGAATGATACCTTAGGAAGTCCCTGCAAACGGCGATTTCTTTCCGAGATGGAGGCATCGATCCGTTTTTCCAAGGACTTGAGCTGCTGAATCGCCTTTTCATCCGGATCGCGCTCCTTACTCTTCTTTAGGATATTCTTTAGCCGCCTGGCAAAGGGATGCCGGTCCCGTTGCATGACATGGGTCAGACGAGCACGGATCTTTTTAACATGAGTTGACAGGGTTACGGGTAAGGAGTTCTCAGTCTGTCTGTTGAAGCTTGATGGATTCATTATTACGACGTTTGTCAGGAGAAAATTGGGCAGGCTTCTATGTGTCTGTATCTGAAGAAAACAGGGTCCTTTGTCTGTTGTCTGTTTTTGTGCTCTTCTCTGGAGCCTTTTGGATCGGTTGAATCTTTCCCTTCAGGAAGTATTTCCCAAACATCCTGTTGAATTCGGTCCAGACCCCTTCGTGCCGGTCCCTTTCCATGAAGCGGCTTAGACCGTTTATCTTTGCATCTAAGTCATCAATCAGATTAAGGGCAAAGGCCTCTAAGAATTTGGGCTCCTTGGGGGAACCAAAATCGTACTGCCCATGGTGACTCAGTATCAGGTGTTTCAATCGAATTACCAGGGCCTCGGGAAAGTCGTTTAATCCCCTCAACTTCTCATCCACCATGGCTACGCTCAACACCACATGCCCGACCAACCTTCCTTCATCCGTGTAGTCGATTTGGAGGTCGTATCCAAGTTCTTTTATCTTTCCTATATCGTGCAGGAATGCTGATGTGATTAACAGATCCCTGTTCAATTGCGGGTAATGTGCTGCCACCTGTATTGCCATCTGACAAACAGACAGGGTATGCTCTAAAAGACCGCCCAGATAGCTGTGGTGAAAATTCTTGGCTGCCGGCGCCTTCTTAAACCGGACCACAAACTTCCTGTCTCCCAAAAAGCTGTCAATCAGGCCCTTTAAATTGATGTTCTGCACCCCCCTCAGAATCTCTCTCAGAGAGCGCATCATCTCGGATGGATCTTCAAGGGTCGATTCTAAAAAGATCTCAGGGTCTGGTTTCTCCTTTAACAGATCAAGCCCTGACACCGTTATCTGGATCTGATCGCGGTAAGAACCGGCATGACCGTCGACCTGAATGATATCACCCTCTTGAAAAAGAGACGAAAGCTCTTCAGCCCTTTCCCATACCTTGGCAGGGATCTCACCGGTTTTATCTGCCAGGGTCAGGCCCAGGAAAGATTTCCCGTTGCGGGTTTTTAACACCCTCTTTTCCTTGACCAAGTAGCAACCTGAAACCCTCTCCTCATCCTGTATCTCTCTTATCCAGAGGTGCGGAGACCGCATTGTTGAGTTTTCGGCCATACTAATCACTAAAGTCCCCTGCCGGGCCTTTATCTGTGTCTAATGAAGATGCCCGCTCATGTATTTTGCCCTTTGTCCACTCGGCCGGATCCTCGATTCGCGTCCCCTTCGGACCCAAGTCATAGGAGCCTGCCTCAATGATCGCTTCAATAGCCAATGGAGCCGTATCCCGGGTGTTAAATACGTTAGTCAACAGATCGTAGACAAAGTCTTCTACCCCTCTTGCCATCCTGTCACGAAAATCGCGGGGAAGGCCTAACAGTTTGTTCTCAAAGGGAAGGTTGAGCTTCTTGTAGTTACCTCCTTTAAGGCCTTCGGACTTTGCATAGGCGACTATTTCATCCCACATATAGTCTGACATGCCATCCTCCGACACCTTAACAAACTCACCGTTGTCATCTAAAAGCGCATTGCCAAACTCATTGACCTTGACACCCCACGAAATCATCTGGAGAGCGGTAGCCACATTGGCCTTGGTGGTTCTGGTGGTCTGAGCAATGTTTCTGAGACGCTCCGAATTATTACCGGATGTCCCGTGCTGGGCGCCCGATATATTATACCGAGACAGGGCATTGTGGATTTCCGCTGTCAAGGGGACTTGAATACCCTCATCGCTCGCCTCAATGCCGTGGGTGGTTCCGTTGTTCAGGGCGATCCAGTCAGGAAATATATCGTGTGAGTTAAGTCCCTGGATTAGAAATAAGGCCTCCGCTGAAGTGGAAAGGCCTTCCTTCCCCTTTATCTCGCCCACCTCGGTCTCATATCCTGCCCATTTGGGCAGATAAGGGTTAAGCGTAAGGTTTGCTAAAAGATTTTCCTCATCAGGGAGGTGCGAAGCATCGATGGCAATAGAGGTCATGCCTGCATCAAACATGGACGGGATTTCAGTCCTTGCCGCTTCAACATCCTGACTCCCCTTGATGCCGTAATGATCTGCATGGATGGCAACAGGGACAGTAATACCGAGCTCATTCATGACGGCATCCACCTGCCTGGCAATATTCCAGTAATTGACGGCACAATAGGCGGTGGCGCCTCCCTCGGATTTTGCGATTTCTATGATAACAGCAGCGTTTGCCCGCTGCGCAGCCCTGAGAACTCCACGGATCACAAACTGATTCCGGCCATTGGCAGCGATTGTCATAGCCTTTCCCTTTTTAATCATTGCCCGGTCTATGACCTTGCCGCTTACAATCAATCCCCTGGAATTGGGGAATAATTCAACAATATTTGGTGGACGACCGATATCGAGTGCCTTTTCAAATTCCAAAGATGCATTTCCTTTATTTAAAGACATGGCAAACCTCCTTTGATTTTTAGAGTGTTAGCAATTAAATCTTGTGCAAAAAGAACAAGAGATTTTTTAGGCATTTCTCTGCCCAAGGCCCTCCATCTCCTTGATTATTTTTTTTTGGAGAATCGGATTGTTTCCGGCCAGGCCCTTTGCCTTTTGAAAATGGAACTGAGCTTTCTGGGGCTGGCCTAATCTTTTAAAATAGCGGCCAAAGTTATAGTGGGCAAGGGCTAATTTCTTTTCTCTCCCGTAGCAAAGACCTAAATGATAATAAACATCAATTCTTACAGGTTTAAGGTAGGAGAGCCTTTCGAAAAGCCGGAGGGCCTTGCTGTTTTTACCCAAGTTTTCATAGGTTATCCCCAAGAGATAGAGGGCGGCCACATCCCGATTATCCAGTTCCAGGACCTTTTCCAAGACTGTCAGGGCCTTCTTGTCCTGGTTATTCATCTGGTAGGCCTCTGCCAAAGCCCTCATGATTGGGATGAAGTCAGGCTTCCCCTGGAGCGATTTCTCAAGCTCGCGGATTGCCTCGTCATATCTTCCTTCCTTCATATAGACCATCCCGAGTCCGAAATGGGGCAACGGGGCTTCTGGATCCTTTTCTAATGCCCTGTTAAACACTCTTTCGGCATCGTGAGGATCAAGCGTGCTCGCTTCAATGACTGTCTTAAAGGCTGGAAACCGGCCCTTTAACAAGGCGGCCTCTTTAGACAGGGGTCTCGGCGTGTAACCGGTTAACAAAGATTCTAAGTTGGAGATCCTTTCAGGACCCGTGGGATGGGTCAGGAGGTAAGCCGGGATCTTGCCCGTGCCTAACCAGCTTCCCTTTTGGATCTCGTCAAGTGCCTTGACCATTCCCCCAGGGTCAAAGCCCGCAGGCTTCATATACTTGTAACTGAGTTGGTCTGCCTGGCGCTCGTCTTCGCGGCTGTAGTGAAGCTGTGCCTGCATCCCTGCAGCCAATGAACCCGTGATGATGGCGCCTGCAGCTTCCCCGCCGAGCAGCATCCCTGCTAAGATTCCTGCTAATGTAGCCAGCCCGATATTCTTGCTCTGCTCAATTCGTTTGGCTAAATGTCTTGCTGCGATATGGCCTATTTCATGACAGATCACTGCAGCCAACTCATCGATATTATCCATGGCCTCTATTAAACCGGAAAAGACGAATATATGGCCTCCAGGGGCGGCAAAGGCATTTAAGGTGTTATCCTTGATGATGTAGAAATGAAAAGGGAAATTTTTTGTTTCTAAGGGGATTATGAGGTAGTGGCCCAGATCATTGATAAATTGATTGGCAAAAGGGTCTTCGACAAGCTGAAAATGTGCCAGGGCCTGGGCCATGAATTCCTCTCCCATCTTACGTTCGTCCTCGATGGAAAGGGCTGACACATCTCTTATCAAGGGGGGTGATGCACCCAGTAAGAACGCCAGGGCGCATATGAAGATGATCAGGCTAAAATGAGAGTAGTATTTATTGTTCAAGGCTACACCTATGAGGCTTTATCGCCTGTTTTTACCTCCGGGGCCTCAATCCAGAGGCCCTCCAGGTCATAAAACTCCCTGAGAGGCTGGTAGAAAATATGGATTACCACATCCCCGTAGTCCATGAGGACCCAGTGACCCTCCTGCTCTCCTTCAGTGCCATAGGGCCTGCACCCTGCTTCACGCAGCGTCTTTTGTAAATGCCGCGTAATGGCCTGGACCTGTCTTGTTGAGTTTCCACTGGTAATGAGAAAGTAGTCGGTAACCGAAGTCAGATCTTCCACGTTCAGCAAGACAGGGTTAACAGCCTTTCGTTCCCTGATGGTCTTCAGACAGAGCTTTGCTTTATCGATCGGTTGCATCATTTCGGTACAATCCTTTTTCTGCAATATAGGTCCTGACAGGTTCAGGGACTAAAAAGCGAATCGACCTGTTTTCTCTGACCATTTCCCTGATACGTGTCGAGGATATATCCATAATAGCAGTCTTGATAAGCATAACGGTCTTACCCGACGGGGAAAGAAAGAGATCAGACTCGTCCTCTTTCCTCTTTATTCCCACCTCCAACTCAGAAAGAACCGGCATCAGGTCGTGAGATTGGAACCCGGCGCGCGTGATGATAACAAAATGGGCATAGTCAAAGAGGTATTTGTATTCCTTCCAGGTCCTGATTTCCAAAAAGGCGTCCATTCCCATGATAAAGAAAAGGTCCGGGTCAGGGCGGAATATTCTGTGAAACTCCCTGAGTGTCTCTATGGAATAGGAGTGCCCGGCTCGTCTCCCCTCGAGATCCATGGCCTCAAGCAGCGGAGAACTATCACAAGCCAATCGGGTCATGGCCAACCGGTGCCTGAATGAGGTCACAGGTCCTTCTATTTTGTGTGGGGGGGATGCAGACGGGATTAGATATACTAACTCTAAGTCTAAATGCTGGCATATCTCTTCTGCCGAACGCAGATGACCCAGATGAATCGGATCAAAAGTCCCGCCTAAGATACCTATTCTCAACAAATTCCTCCCTAAGCCCTTATCTGTCCCTGACCATAAACTATAAATTTCGTTGTTGTCAGCTCTTCCAATCCCATGGGGCCGAATGCGTGAAGTTTAGAGGTATTTATCCCGATTTCTGCGCCAAGGCCCAACTGGTTGCCATCATTAAACCGGGTAGAGGCATTGATCAGGACAACGGAAGAATCCACTTCGGTCAAGAACCGCTGGGACCTGTTATAATCGTTGGTGATAATGGCCTCTGTATGATTGGAACCATACTTTTCAATATGATCAAGTGCCTCATCCATATGGGAAACGATCTTAACTGCAAGAATCAGGTCAAGAAATTCCCGAGGCCAGTCAGATTCATCAGCAGGCCGCATATCCGGGATCAGCCCAACGCTCTCAGGGCACCCCCTGAGTTCAACGCCCGCACTGCGAAACTGTTTTACCATTTCGGGGAGAAAGTCCGCGGCCACATCCTTATGCACGAGCATGGTCTCCATGGAATTGCACACCCCTGGTCTCTGGACCTTGGCATTATAGCATATCTCCCTCGCCATATCGAGGGAAGCGGATCTGTCCACATAAATATGGCACACTCCCTTATAATGTTTCAACACCGGAATTCGTGAATGGTCTGTGACAAAACGGATCAGCCCCTCTCCCCCCCTGGGGATAATAATATCTATATACTCATCAAGGCCTATCAAGATATTGACAGACTCTCTGTCGGTCGAGGGTATGACCTGAACGGCCTTTGGAGGGAGCCCTGTCTCTTTGAGGGCTTCACCTAACAGGTTACCCAAGATGATATTGGAATAAATGGCCTCTGATCCCCCCTTAAGGATCACCGCATTCCCCGACTTAAGACAGAGACCTGCCGCATCTACTGTGACATTGGGCCTTGACTCAAAGATAAATCCGATAACGCCTAAGGGTATCCGAACCCGCCCAACCCGCAAACCGTTGGGCCTCTTACACATCCCTATGATTTCGCCTACCGGATCGGATAATGCAGCAACCTCTATAAGTCCATCTGCCATGCCCCTGATGACATGTTCATCTAAGGTTAAACGGTCAATCATGGCCGGGGAGAGACCTGCCTCTATTGCCCCGGTCAGGTCTTTCCGGTTCTCCTTTACTATTTCTTCCCGACGAGCTAAAAGTTTTTTCGCCATAAGCTTCAGGCAATGGTCTTTCTGAGCCCTTTCCGATTTTCTCAGATGTCTTGAGGCCTCCCTGGCGTCTTTGGCCATTGCCCCTATCATCTCTATAATGGACATTGATCGTCTCCTGTCTCCATCTGATCAGCTAAAACAAGGTTGTCCCGGTGGATCACTTCATCATCATGCTTAAAGCCCAGCCTTGACTCTATCTCAGTGCTTTTTGCCCCCATGATCTTCCTGATATCTCCTGAATGGTAATTTACCATGCCCACTGCAATTTGATCCCCTGCCTCATTCAGTAACAGCACGGAATTGCCGAGGCTGAACCTACCCCGCACCTCTATCATACCCGAAGGGAGGAGACTTTTCCCCTTTTTCAAGATAGCCCTTTCAGCCCCTCTGTCAATAACTATTTCACCCTTAGGAGACTTGGTAAAGGCGATCCAGTGCTTTCGGCAGCAGAGAGTCGCATCGGCAGGCAGGAATAGGGTGCCTTCTTTTTCCCCTGAGAATATCAGGCTCAGGATGCCCGGTTTCAGCCCATTGGCAATGATGGCCGGCACACCGCGGAGGGTAACCTTGCGGGCCGCCTTAATCTTGCTCGCCATGCCGCCGGTGCCCAAAAAACCGGGAATGGAATTAGCATATCTCATTATCTTTCTGTCCGCCTTTTCCACCACCTCAATGAGTCTGGCATCCTTGTGATTCCGGGGATCTTTATCAAAAAGCCCGTCAATATCCGTGAGATTTATCAGGAGTTGTGCTTCGGTCAGGTTGGTCACCATGGCGCTGAGGTTGTCATTGTCGCCAAATTTGAGCTCGTCCACCACAACAGTATCGTTTTCATTGATAATCGGTACGATTTCCCATGAAAGGAGGGTGAAGAGGGTGTTGCGGGCGTTTAAGTAACGCCGTCTGTGCGTGAGATCATCCCGTGTGAGCAGGATCTGTGCAACCTTGTGTCCGTGTCGCTCAAAGGCATCTTCATAGGCCATTATCAGGCTGCTCTGACCCACCGCTGCCATGGCCTGTTGTTGAGAAACAGACTGCGGTCTCTTAGACATGCCGATCTTCTTAAGACCTGAGGCAATGGCTCCGGATGAAACCAAGAGGACCTCAAGGCCCTCCTTTTTTAGTGCGCATATCTCTGTTGTAAGGCCGTCAATTACAGTCATATTCAGGCCACCGGTCGAGGTCAGGACACCGCTTCCTACCTTAATGACAACCCTTTTGACCTGATTTAGGAGCTGTCTTCTAACATTTTCCACTTAAAAAATCCTCTTTCCCCTCTTCCCATCTTTGAAGGATTTCCCCTTTCAGTTCTTCAAGCCCCTCCCCGGTTAATGCGGAAATGGGAAAAGACTCTGCGCCTCTTTCCTCGAGCGCCTTGCGCAGCGCTTCGAGATCCCGATGTTCCGGGCCGTAAAGATCGATTTTATTTATAGCCACAAAGAAAGGTTTATCGACTAATGCAGGGGCAAATGTCCCCATCTCGTGTCTGAGCGTGAGAAAATCTTCGAGTATATCCCGGCCGGGTTTGTAGGTGATATCTAAGATGTGCAACAAGAGGTTCGTACGTTCAATATGCCTTAAGAAACGATCCCCGAGCCCCCGGCCTGAGCTTGCACCCTCAACTAAACCGGGGATATCTGCCATGACCAGGGTTTTTTCATCATCAAAGCGTATGACGCCTAAGTTGGGAACAATGGTCGTGAAGGGGTAGTTGTCTATCTTGGGGCGCGCCATGGTGAGGCGGGAAAGTAGGGTTGACTTGCCGGCATTGGGGAGGCCAATCAATCCGATATCGGCCAAAAGCTTTAGGGTAAGACTTAATCGTTTCTCCTGGCCTGGGAGACCGGGCTGGGCCATCCTCGGGGCCCGGTTGGTTGACGTGGCAAAATGCTGATTTCCTTTACCCCCCTTTCCTCCTGTGATGAGGACAATTTCCTGGTTGTCCTCGATCAGGTCTGCAAGGATTTCACCACTTTCATCATCCTGGATGATGGTCCCCACAGGGGTTTCGATGATGCAATGGGGGCTGTTCCTGCCGGACTGGTTTTTTCCTCTTCCGGGCCCGCCATTTCCAGCCTTGAAATATCTGCGTCTGCTGAAATCTCTCAGGGTGTAAAGTCTCTTTGTGGCCCTTATAATGATGCTGCCGCCATCTCCGCCATTACCCCCGTCAGGCCCGCCTTTCGGCACAAATTTTTCTCGCCTGAAGCTGACACAGCCCCTTCCCCCGTCTCCCGATCTGGCCGTAATGACCGCTTCATCCAAAAAGACCATTTCTTATCTCAGCAGGGGAAAAAGGCCAAAAAGCTTCAGGTGGCGTAAACGCTGACCTTTTTTCGATCTTTGCCCAGACGCTCAAAGGCAACGATTCCGTCAATCTTGGCAAATATAGTGTAGTCTCTTCCGATGCCCACATTATTCCCGGGGTGTATCTTTGTGCCTCTCTGGCGAACAAGGATATTTCCGGCTGCCACCTTCTGGCCTCCAAACCTCTTTACCCCGCGCCTCTGCCCTGCGCTGTCTCTCCCGTTCCGGGAACTTCCGCCTGCCTTCTTATGTGACATGGTATTTACCTCTCGTTCAAAGAAAGAATCTGAAATTACTCTCTGATTTCCTCGATCCTGACAAGCGTAAAGCACTGCCGGTGTCCCTTTTTCCGGCGATAGCCCTTTCTTTTTTTGTACTTGAAGACCACGACCTTTTTATCTTTTCCCTGCCGGGCAATTCGGCCGACAACCTTGGAATTTTCAAGGAAGGGCTG
>CAZFSF010000059.1:0-16205 GCA_964522045.1 uncultured Desulfobacteraceae bacterium | reverse complement strand
GCATGGACAGAAAGATGGCCTTGAGAAAGATCGGAAGATCGCTCAAGGACCTGTCCAAGGAATGGCAGTTTATTAACAAATTAGCCAGTTAAATGTAGGAGACTATTATAAACCCTTAAACAAAAAAGGGATGCCGACTCAGGCATCCCTTTTTGTCTTGTTTTTCTGGTATTTCTTCACAATAATATTTAAATTTACGTCACAAATACAGAGGACAAGTTCGCCTCGTTTCACCAATAGTCAATCTTCAACCCTATGATGGGTGTCCATTTTAGAATCGATCATTGGGCAATTGAGCGTCTATAATGGAGGAAAGGCAATGAAAAAAGTTATAATGCCACTTTTAGTTATCGCTTTTTTTCTTCTGGTGGCACATATGACGGCAATGGGGGCCAGTGGTCCACCTTTAAAGGGAGAGGCCTTGCCTGATATGAAGTTTCCCTTACCGGATGGCCCTGCTGAGAGAAGCTACTTAGGCCTCTCCGGTGACGGGGATTTTAGAATACAGGATGTTAAGGCCGATGTGGTTATTATTGAGATTTTCAGCATGTACTGCCCCTACTGTCAGAGAGAGGCGCCGGTGATCAACAGGCTCTACAACAAAATAGAGAGTAACGCCTCGATAAGGGATAAAATCAAACTTGTTGGGGTAGGAGCCGGAAATTCATCCTTTGAGGTTGGCATATTCAAAAAAAAGTATCATATCCCCTTCCCGCTTATTCCGGATAACGATTTTTCTCTTTATGATTCCTTGGGCAAGGTGAGAACCCCATACTTCATAGGCGTCAAGATCAATTCAGATGGGACCAATCTGATTATTTACTCTAAATTAGGTGCGTTAAAGGGAGAGGATCGATTTTTAGAGTTGATTCTCAAGCGTTCCGGCTTAGGAAAAGAAGGTGAAAAATGAAAAAATGTCTACTCCTCATGCTTGCGTTGTTGTTCACAGGGCAGTTTTTAGGAACAACCGTCTATGGCAGATCCAGTGCCTTCAAAGACAATATCTATGATCCCGGCATACTCAAGCCGGTTGATAGCGTATTGAAGGTCAGGGTGGGGGACAAGGCCCCTGATTTTACCCTTCCGGCGGTGGCCGGAGGCCAGGTATCCCTTCATGATTATTTGGGGAAGAAGAATGTGGTCATCTCTTTTGTCCCGGCCGCATGGACCCCGGTCTGTTCAGACCAGTGGCCCGGATATAATATCGTTAAAGATATCTTTGACAAACATGATGCCGTTCTCATAGGGATTACTGTGGACAATATTCCCTCCCAGTTCGCATGGATTAACCAAATGGGTACCCTATGGTTTCCGGTGCTCTCTGATTTCTGGCCCCACGGCGCCGTTGCCCGGATGTACGGGGTTTTACGTTCAGATGGCGTATCAGAGAGAGCCCTCTTCGTCATCGACAAAAAGGGGATCATCCGGTACATAGATGTTCATGATATTAACAAGAGACCGCGCCTTGAGGCTCTTGTAAAGGAGCTCGGTAAATTCTCCAGGTAGGAGAGGAGATGGCGATTTAGAATAGTATTTTGAATATATGGGTCATTGTTCCATGAAGTTGGACCTCCAACATCACGGAGTTTTCATGGTCACTGAACAAGGCGTTATTGAAGATGTATCCGGGCAAAAGACCCTGGTTCGAATCAAGAAGAGTTCGGCCTGTGCAACCTGTGAATCCCGCGGTAGTTGTGAAGTGGTTTCCGGCAAAAGTATGGTAGTCGAGGTTGCCAATGATCTCGGGGCAGGGCAGGGAGATCACGTTGAACTCAGCGTTCCCTCTGGTTCATTCTTGAAGCTGTCCCTACTTGTTTACATACTCCCCGTAGTAGCCCTGATGGCAGGCGCTTTTGCAGGAGGGTCGCTTGCCGGGGTTTTACATATGCCTCTCCCTTTGGCCTCTGTTATTGGTGGGTTTTTGGTCATGGGGATTACCTTTTATGCCCTCAAACGTTTTGACAGGTCCTTGCGTTCAAGGAGTGAATTTCGTCCCAGGATGACGCGGATACTCCTTCGTTCAGGCACCCCTCAGTCGGATTCTGATAGGGCATCCAATTCGTAGCAATTTATTGGTTAAAATCGCTTTGAGAAATCCGGATAGAGCGTCAAAAACATACAGCTCTGGAGTGAGGTTCTGCCATCAACTACATCTTCGGCAAAGGTGGCGCAGTCGGGGCAGCCGCATGCCCCGCATTCCTTGCGCGGCAGCAATCGCAGGATCTCCTCTATGCTATTTTGTCTGTCAATACCCTTGGATATCTCGGATGAGGTGAGTTGTGGGAGTTTTCTTTTCCCATAGCCCGGTGATTTGTCAATGATAAACCATCCCCTATCATACAGCTTTTTTACGTAACTATATTTGACCCTTTTTTCCATCCCGAACATATGAATAAGCTTTTGGAGATTGTGCTTGGCCTGGTACTTGTCTGCCACGGCATAAGGACCTCCAAGGCAGCCTTCCGTACAGGTCCTGAATTCTACATAATCAATATCCCCGAGCAGGCCCATTTCGATTTTCTCTAAATAATGTATGGTCTCCTCGAGACCTGAAATCGCAAGGCATTTCAGTTCCATCCCGGAGATCTCACCTCCAGACATACCCCAACTCAGCCCAATGCCGCTGGAGTGATGCAATACAATATCATCCTCTACGTCCTTAATACTATTTTTTAATTCTTCATAGATGCTGTTTATCCCCATGGCCGCATCAAGATATGAATGCTCCAGCAACACAGGGTCTTTTATGCAAATCATTTTTGACGGGCAGGGCGTGATGTGTAACACTTTAATATCCTTTGCCTTGGTTCCATGTTTTGCAGACAACCTCTCTTTTCCTTCTCTTGCCACGATCTCACGGGGGGTAACTAAGGGAGGGATATGTCCCAGAAGAGATGGGAACCTGTATGCGATAAGACTGACTACCACAGGGCAGACGGGCGATATGAAGGGGAGGGGTGCATTAGGTTTTTCCCGATTTTCATTGATATAAAGCTCGATTGCAAGATTGAAAATCTCGCTTGTGTAAGACTGGTCGTGTATGTAACCGAATCCCATTCTTTTGAGGCCTAAAAGGACGTCATTTGGCAATATATCTTGTCCGAATTGAGAGTAAAGGACTGTGGATGGGGCGACAATGATATTGTCTTTTTCTGTCAAGTCGAAGGTATCGGAGGTAATCGCCTTGATCGCTCCCTTAGGACAGACTCGAACGCATTCCCAGCAGTCAATGCAAACGCCCTCGATACGAGCCACGTTGCCCTCTTTGACACGGATGGCCTTTGTTGGACATGCCTTCATGCAAAGAACGCATCCGTTGCATAGGGACTCATCAATCTGAACGTAACGCACAAGTTCGGTATCTTGGGCTGTCATGGTTATTGTGTGTTTTCAACCTTAAAACTTATCTTCAGATGGGTGCCTCGTCCATCCGATGAATCAATTGCAAGGGAATCGGCGTTCTTGTTTATGTTTGGGAGACCCATCCCAGCTCCAAAACCCATTTCTCTATGCTCTGGTGTCGCAGTGGAATACCCCTCCCTGAGGGCCAACTCAACATCTTTAATCCCTGGGCCATCATCGCTGATTTCAAGGACAATATCTCTCGAGCTTACCGTTAACACTATTTCTCCGTCTCCTCCATGCATTACAGCGTTCATTTCCGCTTCATAGGCGCAGATTGAAATACGTCTGATCAGGTCAGGGTCAAACCCGATTGATTTAAGGAGGCTTTGAATCTGCAGAGAACCCTCTCCAGCTTTTGCAAAGTCCCGCGCTGTTACATTAAAGCTCTTTACCAAGTCGGTCATACAAACAGAACTCGTTAATTGTTCGAGTAGCTGAGTGGTTAAGTAGTTGTTATTTAGATCTTTTACAATATCTGAAAAGAGAGCGCAAAAGGCTTTTCTGCCTATTTTTCGAAAAGCTTGTTTTTGAGAAAAAGTTTCGGAGCGAAAGACACATTATCTGGAATCATCCGAGGAGGGAGCCTTTTCCTCAACGCCTCGAAGTCCTTTGGAAAACAATCTCCCACATGATGTAAACATGGTAAAAGGTGTTGAGAGGAGTGGCACCCCATGTTCCCGGGCTTGAGCAATTATCTCCGGAGTAGGCTGCTTTCCCCTGACCAGTACGACTGCCGCAACGCCGGCAATGACAGATGTGCGTATAACCTGGATGTTGCAGAGGCCCGTCAGTAAAACCACATCGTTATTTTGTCCCGTGAGCATGTCACTCATCAAATCGCTTGCGGTGCCGGCCTTGACAGGAATATCGAGCTTGTCCTCTCCCACAACAACTTTGGCATGCAACAGATCTTTGATATCAGTTAAATTCAGGGTTTTTTTCTTTATATCATTCATTCGTAAATTCCTAAATCCTGAGATTTTGGCATATGAAAGCGGGCATGGAAACTTCGCGATAAGTCGTGAAAACCATGGTTAGAGATCGCAACGGAGGCAGCGACGGGCCTCGAGAAGCGCGGTCTCTTCGCTGAGCCCAAATTCGACTTCCTTGAAGTTGGTTATGCGCTCTTTTACCGGAAGTTCATTCATGGTGGGCCGGACAAGCTTTTCGTCTTCCTCAGTCAATTCGAGCCGGTCTACCATCAGATGAGGTTTGGGATACCAGTAGCCTTTGAACGGTTTCCCGCGAAGGTAGCAGTCTATGGATACTGCGGCCTTATGGCCTGCGCCCACTGCCTGGACTACAGTAGCCGGACCGGTAACGGCATCTCCCCCGGCAAAAAACCCCGGAACATTTGTCGCTAATGTCTTTTCATCGACCTCAAAGGAGTTCCAGCGGCTGATATGAAACTCGCTGTCTTCACCTAAAAAAGAGAGGTCGGGTTGCTGGCTGATGGCGGGGATGATCACGTCGGTTTCAATGATAAATTCCGAGCCTTCAACAGGAACCGGTCTGCGCCGGCCGCTCTCGTCCGGTTCACCGAGTTTATTCCTAAGACACTCCATGCCGGTCACCTTGCCGTCTTTACCGATGATGCGAACAGGAGAGGTCAAGAGGTCAATATGTATCCCTTCCTCGTCTGCCGCGTCTACTTCTGCCGCGTTTGCGGGCATCTGTTCCCGCTGGCGGCGGTAAACAATATGGACCTCTTCGGCTCCAAGACGGATCGATGTACGCGCCGCATCAATGGCCGAGTTTCCGGCCCCGATGACGCATACCTTTCTTCCGGGGGCCTCTTTTTCCCCTAAATTGACCTTCCTCAAAAAGGCGGTGGCGTCAATAAATCCATCAAAGTCATCCTCTCCGGGTATGCGGAGTTTGAGGCCCTTATGGGCGCCGATGCCTAAGAAAAAGGCCTTATAGCCCTCCTCTCTAAGTTCGTCAATCCCCTTATCTTTTCCCACTCGCACGCCGTGCTCAATCTCTACCCCAAGACGCTTAATTGCATCTACCTCGTCGTTCAATACGTCGCGGGGAAGTCTGTATTCGGGTATGCCCACGTGGAGCATCCCTCCGCTCACGGGGAGTTCCTCAAATATGGTAACGGGATAGCCCTTAAGGGCGAGATCATGGGCCGCGGTAAGGCCTGCAGGTCCGGCGCCCACAACCGCCACCTTGTCCTGGGGGTAGAGCACAGGAACCGGTTGTATCTCCTTCAGCTTTTCACGGTTTGCGTCGGCCGCAAACCGTTTGAGCGCGCAGATGCTGATCGGTTTATCGGTCTCACCACGTTTGCACTGGCTCTCGCATGGGTGCGGGCAGACCCTGCCCAGGACCATGGGGAGGGGGTTTTCCTTTCTAATGATCTCCCAGGCCTTTTCAGTCTTGCCCTGGCCAATGAGGGCCACATAGGTTGAGACATCCTGGCCTGTGGGGCATGTAGACTGGCAGGGCGGGGCACTCAACCGTTTGCATGTGCCCGTGGGGCAATGCTTGTCATATATGTGTGCCTCATACTCATGCCTGAAGTATCTGAGGGTGCTCAGGACCGGATTAGGTACGGTCTGTCCCAACCCGCAAAGGGAGGCTGATTGGATGACCTTGGCCAGGCTTTCCAGACGCTCAAGATCTTCCGGAACGCCTTCACCCCGGCAGATCCTTTCCAGAATCCAGAGGAGTTGACGGCTCCCCTCCCTGCAGGGGGTACACTTGCCGCACGATTCGTCCGTTGTGAAGTCCACAAAAAACCGGGCCACATCCACCATGCAGGATGTTTCATCCATGACCACCATACCGCCCGAGCCCACGATAGCACCTGTCTTGGCGATGTTTTCATAATCCACAGGGGTTTCGAGCAGGTTCGCGGGTATGCATCCACCTGACGGGCCACCCAACTGGACTGCCTTGAATCTCTTGCCATCGGGAATGCCGCCGCCGATGTCATAGATAATGGATCGTAACGGGGTGCCCATAGGCACTTCGATGAGTCCGATGTTCCTGACCCGGCCGCTTAATGCAAATACCTTTGTCCCTGTGCTCTTCTCTGTCCCGAGGCTGTTAAACCAGTTGGCTCCCCGGTAGATGATTTGTGGAATATTTGCTAAGGTCTCAACATTATTTAGGACCGATGGCTTGTCCCATAGACCCTTGTTGGCAGGAAACGGGGGCCTGGGTCGAGGCATACCTCTCAGGCCCTCGATAGAACGCATCAGGGCTGTTTCTTCCCCGCATACAAAGGCCCCAGCCCCGAAGTAGAGATCGATATCCATATCAAATCCCGAACCTAAGATATCCTCACCTAACAGACCATATTCCTTGGCCTGTCCGATGGCGGTCTGGAGTCGCTTGATGGCTAAGGGGTATTCGGCACGCACATAGATATAACCATGATGAGATCCGATTGCCTTTGCGCCGACGATCATTCCTTCCAATACCGCGTGTGGGTCGCTTTCGAGAATAGAACGATCCATAAAGGCCCCCGGATCTCCCTCGTCCGCATTGCATAGCATATACTTGGGGGTTCCCGTTGCTGCAGCACAAAACTGCCACTTCAGGCCCGTGGGAAAGCCGGCCCCTCCGCGACCCCTGAGACCGGAGGTCTTCATCTCTTCAACAATCTGCTCAGGAGCCATCTCAAGGAGAGCCTTGGCAGCACCCAAATAACCATCCCTTGCGATATATTCGTCTATGTTGTCCGGGTCGATGAGGCCCCTATTTTTGAGGGCAACAAGGACCTGGCGACTGAAAAAGCCGATCTCTTTAATGCTCGGTATTGCTTCAGCCGCTTCGGGACTTTCAAAGAGATGTTTTTTTACTACACGTCCCTTGATAAGGTATTCCTCCACAAAGTAGGGGACGTCATCCACTGTTAGTTTCTGGTAAAATACCTCGTCGGGATAGGCAATCATCAAAGGGCCTGCTGCGCAAAAGCCGTTGCAACCGGTTGTGGCAACAAAGACTTCGTCCTGGAGATTGTTCTTCTCGATCTCTTTGACCAGGGCATCTCTGACGTCAAGTGAACCACTTGATACACAACTGGTTCCCGCGCATATCATCAGGTGAACGCGATACTTCTTTTCCATAAAAACCGCCTCGTCAAACAGAAATTAAGGAATTGATGGATTAAATCCAATAACTTTTGTTAATCTCTAAATCCCCAAATTCCTAAATGATTGAATTTCTAATATGTGGTTTCACTTCCAATAGAAAGTGCATAATCAGCTACAGGAGTGCCCCCTAATACATGCTCGTCAAAGATCCTGTTAGCCTTGTCAGGGTCCAATTTAATATATTTCACCGGGGCAGCTCCCTTGACTTCCAGGGTAATCATCGGCTCGTGATTACAAAGCCCTGCGCAACCTGATGAGGTCAAAATAATATCGGTTGCACCACTCCTTTCCAGCTTGTCAAGGAAGGCAGTCATGATGGTCCGGGCGCCGGCCGCGATTCCGCACGTACCCATGTGAACGGTAATCTTAACGCGGTATTCTCCCTGTCTCAGATTGACAGTTCCTTTCATGGATTCCTTGATCTTTTTGAGATCTTCTATCTTGAGCTTGGCCATGTCTTGCCTCCGCCATCGGGATTGAGCAACATAAAAGTTGTTTTTAACCATTTACAGGTTGTATTTGTGCTCTATGGGTTGTTCTTAAAGCTGAACGTCGAACATCGAACATCGAACGTCCAACATCGAAAAAAAACCAGGTAAGCGAAGACTCCGATGTCGAACTTTGAATGAGCATTTCCTTCTCGTTTCAGCGGTTTTGATACTCGTCAAAAATATTAGGTTTCTCAAGCAGTCATTCTTCAAGATGATATGCTTGCTTCATCATCCCTTTTTCTCATTCGACATTCGATGTTGGACGTTTGATGTTCGACGTTCATCCTACCTTCTTTTCCTGAATAAATCCTTTATCAGGTTAATGACAGCCGGATCGTTTATGCTTATGCTGCCATTTAGTTCACCGCGGATGGACCGTGTATCTACCTCTATCTCATCTCCATCAAGGTTAGAGTAGTAAATGAAGTCCAAGTCTGGATTCCCCATGATTAGGGTGGTCAGGGTGGCGCCCATATCACCTACCGGCCTCCGGTCGATGTGGCTTTCCTGAAATGTAGCCACGACCTCGGTGCCCTTTCCTGGGGCAGATGTTATCAGGAGGTTTCCCCCGGTCTCTTTTGCGGCCTGTTCCAGCAACGGGAGGCCCATGCCGACACGACGGGTGGTGCGTGTAGTCACAAACGGATCGGTCGCTCCATTCAACATCTCTTCGTCCATGCCCTGGCCATTGTCTCTAATGGTTATTTGTAAGAGGTCTTTGTTGTTATCCTCCAAAATATCTATTTCAATCAGGGTGGCTCCGGCCTTGGTTGCATTTTCCACAATATCCAATATATGAAGTGAGAGATCCTGCATATTGACGATTGACTATTGAAAATCTGAAAAAGTCGAAGCAAGTCCTACCATTGTTCAATCTTCAATATTCAATTTTCCTCCCGCCCGTTCCCTTCAACGCAAGCCTAAGTTCCGCCATCTCAGGCCCTGCCATCAGGAAATTTGTAGGACTGGTTCCAACTTCCGGGATATCGTGAGCATCGGATGATGTAATAAAGGCGAACCGCTCAAGGTCCTTGAAGAAAGCCATCCCCTTCTTCAGGGTCATTCTCCTTGAGATCTCCACCGCATCAAGGTCCAGCCCCTCGGGTATAAAACCGAGCTGGCTTATGATGCTGAAGGCCTGGCGATCAATATGGGCAGCCACAGCCAGGCCATTCAGTTTGTGAATGGCGTCAATGACTTCGCTCAGGCCCAAATTTGTCGCGCCTATCAGAAGCCGCCTGTTCATCCCTTCCACTTCGTCAAACGCATTGGCAATGACCTGCATGCCGAAGAGATCGTCGTCATTTTCTCCCGGCTGGAGATGCTCATAAACCAGGGTTTGCATGGAGAGGGCATCTAAGGGATTTTCAAAGAGCCCGATAATATGGGTCTCTTCAGATGTCGTCACCTCTATCCCTGGAATGACACACAGTTCGGTATCTTGAGCGACAGCCATAACAGATTCGGCGTTTTCCGCACTGTTATGATCTGTGATAGCGATGATCTCTAAATTCTTTTTTTGTGCCTGTTCGACGATTTTGCGGGGTGTCATATCAAGGGTGGCGCAGGGGGAAAGACAGGTATGAATGTGCAGATCTGCAGACACAATTCTCAAGCCATTCTCCCTTTTTCCCCAACAAAGACACCTTAAGAATCTAAACCGCCATCATCTCCCCGAAATCCCCAGTGCAAAAAGCCTCCCCACTAATTCAAATGCGGGCATGTCAGAGACCAAAATGGGAAGGCCCTCTGCTTCGGCCTTTCGCACAGTGTCCTCTTCAGGTTCCCGCCCGTTGATCAGGATAATTCCACCAAGAGATTTCATAACCGCCACGGCCACTATATTCTGATGGATCTGAAGCGTGACCCATAGATCGTCCTCATTGGCGTTGGCCATGACGTCGCTCATTAGATCACTTGCGTAGCCTCTCGTAATTTCTTTCTCAAGAGAACCAGCGCCGGTCTTGACGGTTAATTGAAGTTCTTTAACAATCTCTGTCAGCTTCATCTTGGATAGCAACCTCTATTATATTACTTTTTACTGTTTACTCCCCGCTGCTTACTCTTTTCCTCTGACGGATTCTACGATCCCAATGATTTCTGAAGGATCCACCTGCCCGTGAGTCTCTTCATCGATTACCATTACCGGGGCCAATCCGCATGCCCCAACACACCTTACAACTTCAAGGGAGTATTCCTTGTCCTCTGTAGTTTCTCCTACACCCACTTTAAGATGTCGGCTAAGGGTATCTAATAATTTTCCCGATCCCTTTACAAAGCACGCGGTTCCTAAACAGATCCGGACGATATGTCTGCCGCGAGGAACCATTGTGAAGAAGGAATAGAACGAAACTACCCCAAAGACATCTGATGACGGCATGCCCAGGCCCAAGGCGATATAGTGCTGGGCAGCGATAGGGAGGAAACCCAAGATACCCTGTACCTGTTGAAGCACAGGGATCAGCCCACCTCTGTGGTCCTTATAAGCGACTAAGATTGTGTCGATCTCCTCCCTTGATTCTAATTTTTCTTCCTCTTCTAAGAGCTGGACGAATTTTTCTCTCACCTCCTCCGGATCGCCTGGAGGTTCATAATCCGCCATCAATTTTGTATGAGGGATCGATTCGAGTAATCCCTCACACTGCTCTAAGAGGGTGCGGTGATGATAGTTAAAGGATGTCCAGCCAGGCCGGCGGAGGGGAGATTTTACATCGGCGAAATCTGTGATCCCGAGTGACGCGGGATCGGGCAGTGCCCACCGGATCCCCCCATGCTCCAAGCGATCGTATGTGATTTCCCTGAGGAAGGGAACTCTCTTTATGATTTCATTCTCCCAGATGCTCTGGTTGGTTTCATTCTCCCAGTCGAGACCTAATCGATTGGCCAACTGGGTGAGAATCCAGGCCTCGGGCCTGGCCTCGCCTGGGCTGGGCACGGCTCTGCGCATGAGGCTGACCCTGCGCTCGCAATTTGTATAGGTGCCGGTTTCCTCTGACCAGGCCGCAGCAGGGAGCACTACGTCAGCGGAGTCGAGTGTTTCGTTGTTGAGTATGTCCTGAACCACGAGGAAGTCGACCGATTCCAATGCCTCTGTAATGTCCGGCATGGCTGGCCGGGCAATGGCGAGATTTTCACCCACACAGTATAACATGCGGATCTTTTGCTCTTCTTCGTTCACCGTGCCCCCCATGTTGCGCACCATCTGTGCAAAGGTCAGGCCTGGCTTGTCGTTCAGTGAAACACCCCATGCTTCTTCGAATGGTTTGCGGGCCTCATCGTCTTCAACCATTTGATAGCCCGGGAGAAACGCTGGTAGGAACCCCATGTCGCAGGCTCCTTGGGAGTTGTTGAGATCACCTAAAAAGTTGACCCCGCCGTATTCTACCCCTAAGTTGCCCAAGACTTCCTGCAGTCGGACAAAGGTCCTTGCAAAGGTGGCAACCTTGGAACCGTACACAAGCATGACCGGCTCGTCAGAGTCCAGAATGTCAACTGTCGCCCCAATATCATTCTCGGAAAGTCCGGTGGTTTCAATTACCTTATCCAAGGTAAAACTCGAAGCAATCTCCCTGATACTGTCAGAACATTTGCGGCCGCGAGATATGAGTTCCTTGATGATACCGTTGATCAGCACCGATTCAGAACCTTCCTTCAGCAAGAGGGGAAGAGTGGCAAAGGTCGCAATCTTTGTGGGCCGCGAGTCCGCCACGATTAATTCGCACCCCTTTTTGGCGGCCCGTTTGACAAAGGTCCCTGCTACCGGGTTTTCTTCGGTGATATCGGATCCTATCAGTATGAGGCGTTTGGCGTTTTCCAATTCTGCAATGGTATTGTTAAGGCCGGCCGCGGCAAAGGGCGAGGCAAGGTTGTTAGTGCCTATACCTACGCGGAAGAGTTTCTGCATCAGGTAAAGGGCCTCATTGGTAGACTTGGCGGAACAGATACCTGCAACCGCCTCGGGGCCGTCTGCCTCGGTTATCTCCTTTATTTTTGAGGCGACCAGATCGAGGGCCTCATTCCATGACGCATCCCTCAGCTTCCCGTTTTCTCGGATCATGGGAACGGTCAGGCGGTCCGGGCTTTGTACAAAATCATACCCGAATCGTCCCTTGACGCAGAGCCTCCCCTGGTTGGGGCGGGCGTCCTCAACCCCTGTGACCTTCATGATCTTGTCATCTTTGATATGTAGATCTAATTGGCACCCGACACCGCAGTAGTGACAGGTGGTTCGCACATGACGGGCCTCCCAGGGCCGTATCTTGTAACGGCTCTTCTTTTCAACCAACGCAGCAACAGGGCATGCCTGGATGCACTCCCCGCAGAAAACACAATCAGAGCGTTGCAGATTGTCATCGCCCATTGCTACTATCTTGGCCCTGGCCCCCCTGAATCCATGGGAGATGGCGTTGTTTACCTGAATGGTGTTGCAGGCCTCAACGCAACGACCGCAAAGGATACAACGGGAAAAATCCCTGACAATCAATGGGCTTGCCATCTCCATTGGATATTCGGTCTGGGCCCTTACAAAACCGGTTGTATCCACCTGATATCTATATGCATAGGCCTGCAGATTGCAGGCGCTATGGGCAGGGCAGAGGTCTTTTCCCTGGTCATAGTTCTCCACATGCTGCTGGAACGAGGTCCAGTCCTGAGACCTGTTGGTAGCGATAGCGCAGTTATGGTTTCCTGACTGAAGAAGTAATGCGATTATTGTTTTTCTCGCCTCTATGACCGAGGGTGAATGGGTGTGAACAACCATATTGGGGGCTGCCGGGGTAGCACATGCCGGCAGGAGTGCTCGTGCGCCTTCAACCTCCACTACACATATCCTGCATGCCCCTGTTGGCCGGGTCCCTCTCAAATGGCACAGGGTGGGTATAAAAATCCCGTTTCGTCTTGCTACTTCAACGATTGTCTCTTCTTTTTCAAACTCTAATTGACGTCCGTCAATGGTAAGTATGTTCTCAGCCATTTTTCCTCTCCGGGTTTAGATTTAAGACCCGTGGTTTCGTAACCGCACTGTGGTTATCAGTTCTCTCTTTATTCACCAATTAACGAACTAAACCAATAACGCACAAAGGGATCTGGTCCCCATGTTCCTATTTCTGCTTCCTGTAGCAGATCAGGCCGCATTTTAGACACCGTTCAGATTCATTTTTAGCAGAAGCCGCATCCAAACCGGGGAATTCATCAGGAAAGATCCAGGCCGTCTTGCTGTTACCTTCCACATCAATGAGGTCGGGAAATTTACGATCCGTTGAAATAACGTCATGAATTTCTGTTACGTTCAGGATCGAATCCGCTTCACATACAAGATCATGTATGGGTGTGATCGAATCGTTGGTAAAATGCTGATGAATTGCCCTGGTGAGCCTTCTGCCCGAGAGAAGTGATTTTACCACTGCGGAAGAATCGCTTATCCGGCCCGGCTCGGGTGGAGTGCATATACCGTCTTTGCCCCCCGGAAAGGTGTGGAAGGCCTCGAGGGTTTCCCATGTGACCTCTTCTGCTTCGGATTCCGACTGGTCTTTGGAGCGTACAAACAGAAATTCAGGAAGACGTCCTGCTGGAATCAGCAGGGTATCTGCACGGATACTCTCCCTTTTATTAGGGATTTCGCCTATGGGATGCGCATTTTCAAGGGCTACCCTTATAAGTCGCCTGGAGATCCCCTTAAGGGCTGTTACCACGGTTGAGGGCCTGACAAATATCCCTTCGGCTGCCAGACCTTTGACATCCTGAAGCTCAACAGGCAGCTCGTGGACCCGGAGTTTGGAGACAATGGTCACCTTTTGGGCTCCCATATTCCTGCACTTGCGGGCTAAATCGAGGCCTTCAAGGCGATTGTGAATAATAATCACTCTTTGCCCTATATTGCCGGTTTTTCCGTCAGACAGGAAACGGAGAAAGTCGAGCATGGTAAATACGCCGGGCACCGATGTATCATAACCGGTCGGAACCGGTTGCAGGATCTGTCTGCTGTCAAAACCGCCCTCGGTCAGTGCGATCGCATCAAAACCTTCCTGAAGCAATGAATTCAGGTCAAAATGCTGGCCCATCACCATATTGTTTTTTGCTTCTACTCCGGTTTCAAGTATACCCTCTATTTCGTGATCGAGGACCTTGCGTGGGAGCCTGTCTTCGGCAATCACATATCTGAGGATCCCCCCCAATTGAGGTTTTGCCTCAAAGATGGTGGGGTTATACCCGAGCCGCGCTAAATAATAACTAAGGGTCAGTCCCTCTGCGCCCCCACCCACAACCGCAATCTTTTCGCCGCCGCCAGGCGCCTTGTAAGGAGTGATATGTTTTCCGGTTTCCATTTCATAGTCTGCTACAAACCGCTTGAGAGGGTTGATGGCGACGGCTTCATCAATTAGGTTGCGCCGGCACGCAAGCTCGCATGGGGCCGGGCAGATGTATCCGCATATAAGAGGGAGGGGGCATTTTTCTTTTATGATGGCAAGGGCGGCCTCGTAGTTATTGTTGCGGATTTCCTGGATGAACCCGGGTATGTTTATCCCTGTTGGGCAGCTCCTTTGACAGGGAGCGGTACACTCATCAGTAACATATTCGCCGATGATTCGATCAGATGTGGAAGTGAGGGTTATGATATGCTTGGGACACACCCGTTCGCAAGTGCCACATCCTGTGCATAGCTCAGTGTCTACTACAGGGAGGTTGTCAGAACCCATGGAGAGTGCCCCGAAGGGACATGAATTCACGCAGGTGCCCAATCCTAAACACCCGATGGGGCAAATCTTGGAGCCGCCGTCAAGCAGGGCCGCTGCCCGGCAGTCGTTGATTCCCTGATACAGGTATTTGGCATCTGCGTCATGATATCCGTAGCTGCACCCGGGAGCGGCAAACTCCGGCTCTTTCAGAGTTATCGCCACACCCATTATTTCAGCTATTTCAGAGGCTACATCCGGGCCGCCTGCCACGCAGGATGAGGCCGAGGACTTTCCTGCCACGATGGCCACCGCATTGGAACTGCATCCGGGTAATCCGCATCCACCGCAATTGGCCCCGGGCAGTGCTTCTTCAACGGCCTCGATCTTGGGATCGACATAGACATAGAATATCTTTGAGGCTAAGGCCAAGACCACGCCTATGGCTATACCTAATCCCCCCATTACCAAAAACCCGCTTACCATGTTGGTCCTCCGGATTTAGCTGAGTCCCGCCTGAGGCGGGATTGAGTCGTTCATCAATCTCCAATCATCAATCTTCAATATTCAATCCCTACACCATCCCCTTGAATGCGAAGAAGGCAAGGGACATCATCCCGGCGGTTACAAGGCCGATGGAAGTGTCTTGAAGCGGCTTCGGGACCCTTGCCAGGATTATTCGTTCACGAACGCCGGCAAAAAGGACCAGGGCCAATCCGAAACCCACCGCGTAGCTGAAAGATGCCACCAAGGCCTGGGTAAAGCTGTATTCCTCCATAATGTTGATAAGGCATACACCCATGACCGCGCAATTGGTGGTGATCAGGGGGAGGAATATCCCGAGTCCGGCATAGAGGCCCGGTATACTTTTCCTAAGGAACATCTCGACGAACTGGACAAGAGATGCAATCACCAGAATAAATGAGAGTGTCCTCAGGTATTCGAGGTTAAAAGGCTTCAAAAGATACATTTCGACGATCCATGTGATTGCTCCGGCCATGACCAGCACGAATACGACGGCCATGGCCATACCCACTGCGGTCTCCATCTTCTTGGAGACTCCCAAAAACGGGCAGTTCCCGAGATACTGCATCAACAAAATGTTGTTGACAAAGATACAGCTCACTATCAGCAAAATATAATCCGTCATATGAAGACTCCTATTTCTTGCCCAACATGTTCATAACGCAGAGCATCAGTCCTAAGCAGACAAAGGCCCCCGGGGCCTGTACCATAAAGGAAAAAGGCTCAAAGGATGGACCGAACACGGGGATGTTGTAAAATGTCCCGTTCCCGAGGACCTCCCGCACGATGGCGAGACTGGTGAGAGCGAGTGTGTAGCCAATGCCCATGCCGAGGCCGTCTGCAAGGGAGGCAACCACACCGTTCTTGGCGGCGAAGGCCTCTGCACGGCCGAGGACGATACAGTTAACGACAATGAGGGGAATGAATATCCCGAGCTTCAAAAAGAGGGGGTAGGTAAAGGCCTGCATTACCAATTCGACAACGGTTACAAAGGTGGCAATGAC
>CAZFSF010000058.1:0-16274 GCA_964522045.1 uncultured Desulfobacteraceae bacterium | reverse complement strand
AAGGGCTCAACAAAAAATAACTTAGCAGAATTGGCACCCTGATTCATGTTAGATTTGTTTGATCTCAAATCACAAAAGCTGATGGAATAGCAGGCTATTTTGATGTTTTTGTGGTTTGAGATCGGACGAAGATGACGTGAAGACGGGATGCAAAAATGTGAAATTATTTTTTGTTGAGCCCTAAGCGCAGACTTCGAAAGGGGCGTTTTTCAAAGGTCTCAGCATATGCAGGACAGAGTGGCGACCTTGGACACAAAAAATATCAACAGTATCTTACTGATACAGTTGGGTGATATAGGAGATGTGGTCCTTACCTTCCCCTGCATTAGGGCCTTGCGCGAAAATTTCCCTGAATCCAATCTGATTGTTGCGGTAAGGGAGAAGGCCGGTGAGCTGATAGAAGACTGCCCCTGGGCCGATGGAGTAGTTTCCGTAAACAAACAAAAAAGGGGGCTAACTAAGCAGTTAGCCTATCAAAAAGGGTTTTTTCTAAGTCTGAGAAAATTCCATTTTGACCTCACCATTGACATGAGGACAGGCACACGAGGCGCCATCTTGGCCTTCCTGTCGGGGGCGCGTCAAAGAATAGGGTACCATTCCATGAATGGCAAATTATGGCGTAATCGAATTTTTACCCATCTGTATGTTAATGAGTATAACCCACTTGAACATGTAGCAGAGTTTCACCTTAGTCTATTGGCGGCTTATGGTCTGACAACAGAAAATATCTGGCCCGAGATTCATGTCCCCGATGAAAGACATCAAAACGCTACAGCGCTTTTCAAGCAAGAGAAAATACCATTGGACCGACCGGCTATTATCATTCAGCCTTTCTCTCTTTGGGGATATAAGGAATGGGGAGCAGATAAATACGCCCATCTGATTAACTGGATTACTTCTCAATACAGATTCCCGGTGGTTCTCACCGGTTCTCCCGGTGAAAGTAAAAGAGTCTCTGAAATAATGAACATGTGTGGCCGTGGTGTCTATGATGTTGTCGGAAAGACTTCCATAGGAACATTCTCCGCTATATTGAAGCGTTCCCTACTCTTCATTGGTCCGGACAGCTCCGGGATGCACATTTCCGGCGCTGTTGGCACACCTACAGTAACCATTTTCGGCCCCTCTTCACCTGCTTCGTGGGTACCCAAAGGGAAACAGCACCTTATCGTTCACAAGGATCTTCCCTGTGTGCCATGTAGACAGAAGGGCTGCCAGGACAGGGGAATCAGTCGCTGCATAGAAGAATTAACTGTAGAAGAAGTGAGATCAACCGTGGAAAGACAGCTTCTCCATACGAATTTCCCACCAAAAGAAATCTCATCGAATACCCTTTGACGATTATCGATCGTTGGAGCACAGCCGGTTTAAAAGGGTTAGCGAAGGAGAAAATTTCATGCAAACAGGCGCAGACACCTTGTTGGAAATCTTGAAAGCAGCGGGAGTACACACCGTATTCGGTATACCGAGCATTCACAACCTGGGGTTCTATGAGGCACTCAGAAAAGACGGTTCTATAAGACACATCCTCTGCCGCCATGAGGCCACAGCCACCCACATGGCAGACGGGTATGCCAGAGAGAGCGGCACGCCGGGGGTCGTGATTACCTCAACGGGACCTGGCGCGGGATATGCCGTTCCAGCCCTGCAAGAGGCTTATGGCAGCAGCGCTCCCGTTCTCATGATTACAACCAACATCGCGGCATCCAAAATCGGCAAAGGGCTTGGCACTCTTCACGAGGTAAAGGAACAGGATGGGATTTTCAAGAATATCACCAAGGCCGTTTTCATCGTTCGGGCTGAAGAGGATATTGAAGACCTCACCCGGGAAGCCTTGAATACCTTAAAGCTTGGAAGGCCGGGTCCCGTTTATCTCGAAGTCCCGACCGATCTCATGAGCAGGGAAATCGGCGTAAAAAGGGATTTGGGGACCAACACGACCGTGCCAAAGACAGATCTCCCTGATCTAAAAGAGGCCATAACGCTTATCAAGAATGCGGAGAGGCCCTTGCTTGTAGTAGGGACGGCTGCCGTGCGCGCGTGTATGGCTGAAGAGGTGGTGAGTATCGCGGAAACCCTGGCCGCCCCCGTCATTTTCACACCCAGCGCTCGAGGGCTTATCCCGGATAAGCACCCCCTTGCCCTCGGCAATAGCGCAAGAAGCGGCGCCATTCGGGAGACCGCCTCATCCTCCGACCTGGCACTGGCCATCGGTACCCGTCTGAGAGAGGTGGACGCAAAAAGGAGAGGCCTTGTGTTGCCCCATCTCATCCATGTGGATTGGGATAATGAGTGGACAGACAGAAACTTTCCCTCAAATATCTCCCTTTCAGGAGACATGCCTGGAATCGTGCGGGCCATGATGGAAGCCCTTGAGTCTCCCTCAGACAGAGAGCGACGCTTACAGCGTGTTCATGAGATCTCTCTAAAGATACAGGAAGAGGAGGCCGAAATCCGCCGGAATCATCGTGAAATGACCTACCTAAAGGTCATTAGGGATATATTGCCCGAAGAGAGCACCCTCGTGGTCGACAACACCCAGCTTGGTTACTGGTCCGAATACTTCTATCCCTGCCATGTCCCCGGAGGATGGATGGGAGCCAAGGGATCTGCCATTATCGGGTTCGCCTTTGCCGCAGCCATCGGGGCCAAAATCGCCTCTCCTGAAAAGCCGATCATCGCCGTGATCGGGGATGGGGGATTCCTTTACAGCACCCAGGAGCTGGCCACCTGTTTGAGACATGGGATCGGTTTTCCTGTCATTGTTGTGAACAGCAAATCCTTTGGCATTATCGCCTATCTTCAGAAGAAATTCCACAAATGCGAATACGAATCGCGATTAACAAACCCCGATTTTGTGGCGCTCGCCAACGCGTATGGCATAGCAGGCAGGCGAGTCGCTTCGCCGGACGGCCTCGGACAGGCCCTGGACGAGGCCCTGTCATCCGGTAAGATGCGGATTATTGAACTGTTGGAAGATTTCCCGGAACCCCCATTCGGAAGATATTAACGACCAGCCCAGGGCACGCCCTGCCTCAATAGCTGTGATTCTGGTGAAAGACGAAAGAAAATTAATTTGAATAATCGAATCAGTGGCGCAGAGTTGATCAGTTTATTGTGGTATGGTATAGTAATTTGCAGCCGATGCCTTGCCTTTTATCGGCGCGCGATTTTTCTGTCGATTGCACGCCGTTGAGTTTTATTATCATCAAACCTTTTACAAAAAAATATGGAGGTTATTATGCAGGGAGCAAGTGAGCAAGTGCTTCTGTTTATCACTACCTATGGTATCAAGATCATTGGCGCTATTATAATCCTGATCATCGGTCGTTTTGCAGCGGGTATGGGCCGAAAGATCCTGAAAGGGGCATTGGAAAAGAGAAATGTGGATCCTTCCATTGTCTCCTTTGTAGCCGCTCTGACCTATACCCTCATTCTGGCCTTTACGGTGGTGGCAGCGCTGGCAAAATTCGGAATTCAGACGGCCTCTTTCGTGGCCATACTGGGCGCAGCCAGTCTTGCCGTCGGCTTTGCCCTACAGGGCTCCCTGGCCAATTTTGCGGCCGGTGTTTTGATCCTGGTGCTTCGACCCTATCGTGTGGGTGACGTCATCGAGAGTGCGGGTGTCATCGGGGCTGTCAAAGAGATCCAGCTTTTCACCACAGTATTGGCCACCCCCGACAACATCAAGATCATGGTTCCAAACGGGAAGATCTTCGGAGACGTGATCAAGAACGTCTCCGCCTACGACACCAGGCGGGTAGATATGGTGATGGGCATCGGCTATACCTCCGATATCCAGAAGGCATATGACGTGATGTCGGAAATCATGAAGGCTGACGACCGGATTCTCTCAGATCCTGCTCCGCGGATCGCGGTTTCCGAATTGGCTGATTCCAGTGTAAATCTGGTGGTGCGCCCGTGGGTGAAGAGGGCAGACTACTGGAACGTAAAATTTGATCTGACCCGCAAATTCAAAGAGGCCTTTGACGAAAACGGCATCGATATTCCGTTCCCACAACAGGTGGTCCACATGATGAAGGATGTTTCCGAATAAGGCTTTTGAATTACCGCCCCCCTACCCAAATCGTCTTTGAGACGAAATGGGTAAGTATTGAAAAAGAGGATCAATGCAACCAAATGATACCCGGCGATACGCAGGCTGTTTTGGACATACAACTGCGGACAGTTGTGAATTTTCCAGTGGGACGAACTCGTAAAAAAGTTAGGAATGCCGAGCCGGAGCTCAAGCATTTGGCGAGGCCTGTATGCAGGAAATGGGGATATCATCAAAAGCAGGGTTTATGTACCGCCATGAGGCGCTCTTTGTTTTTATCGTAGGCGTTCTGTTATTAGTCCCCTGCATCTGGTGTGAGACAAGCATTACGGGTCAGGACGAATACTGGCTCTCTTTTCGCACGCCCATGGAAACCTTTGCCCATGACAGCTGGTTCACGCCGTGGGTAAACGGAGAGCCCCGGCTAAAGAAACCTCCTCTCCTCTACTGGGCAATCTTATTGAGCTACAAGCTGTTAAGCATCAATCTTTTTGCAGCCCGAATCTGGGGCGTCCTCGCAGGGGCCGGACTCGCAGCCTGCTCCACCCTTTTGTTTCGGGAGCTGTTCAAAAAAAGTGGTATTCTCGCAGGTCTGATCGCCTTAGCCACCCTCACCGTAGCCATCGAAGGGCGCAGGGCCATGCTGGACCTCCCCCTCACCCTTTTCACTACCATGGCCCTGTTTTTTGCCGTAAAATGGGGGAAATCGGGTCGTCAGGGCTGGATACTCTTATCCGGCTTTTCCTTAGGGCTTTCTTTCCTTGTGAAGGGCCCCGTGGGAATGATCCTTTTTGCTGTAGCCTCCTTAAGCGCCCTGTTTGTATTCAGGAAATGGGGCTTTTTGGCTTTAAACTGGGCACAGGTTTTTTGGGCATCTGTCTTGGTTTTTGCGGTATCTCTACCCTGGCCACTGATAATGGTCTATACCTGGCCCAATTTCCTCAAAATTGTTGATAGCGAGGTTGCTGCAAGAGGGATTGGAACAATTCACATTGGATCCCCCTTTTCTACCATAGGGGGGGCATTTGGCCTCGTTTTTCCGTGGTCACTGATATTATTTGCGGCATTGATACGATCGATCTGGCACTTCGGAAAGGGTGAGGGGAAAACGGATCTTTGGCTTACGACCTGGTTTTTCGGGTGCATAGTCCCCTTTATATTCATAAGATCTTTTGCCCGGTATATGACGCCACTTATCCCGGCTGCGTCCATACTGTGCGCCAACTGGCTTGAAGAGGTCACGGGGAGATGGAGAACAGGTTTGCTCCGCGTCTCTATCTCATTGTTAGCATTGGCTGCCATATCCTTTTGTCTGTTCTTCATATGGTTTGGCCGCGGCGTTCCCATGGCAGTCCTATCTCTTATGGTCGTGGGGCTAATGCTCTATATCACATTTTCCGGAAAGGATGTTCGCGTGGTGGCCGGGGCTGCTGCAGTTCTGTTGACCTTCATGATGGGGGGCCTGTATCCCTCCTTGGGGGTAAATGCCATGCCCTCAGACCTTGATAAAATTGTGGGCCAAAGACCGGTGGCTGCCTACAATAGCTCACAGCCCTCCATGCTCTCGATCCGCCTGAAACGGAGCGCGATCAGGATACGTTCCTCTAACAAGGATGATCTCCGCACCTTGAAAAATCTTGACGGTTTTGTTTTTGTGAGGAAATCCGACAGGGAAGGGTTCGAAGCCCTTGCTGACAAGTTAGGTATTTTTTATAAGAGGGCCGGCCAGTTCAAGACCTTTTACTCCCGCCAGGCCTGGATACGATTCGCCCGTGAGGATGCCACGGCCCATGATTGGAAGGATGCTGTAGAGAAGCGATCTCTGGCTAACCTGAGGCCCACGATCTTGTACTATCGGGTAAAGCCCCGTGGGAACCCACAAACAGGGCAAACGGGCCTGAACAGGGGCCCGGCCGGTCATAAATCACAGCATCCCTTCACCCGGCTTTATGACCCGGCAAGTGCCGCTTCCTAAAAGGCCCACCCCAGGCCAAACACCCATGATTGATCGTAATTCTTTTTTCCGTCAGCCGGCTGATTGTCATAATCGTAGTTGAATTGAAAAGAGGCAAAAAGCTTCATCACCATCGGTATGCGAACCCCGGTACGGGTACGAAGCATCCAGTTGGTGCTATCCTGGAAGTCGTACAGAAAATCGTCGTGATGAAAAATCTGAAAAAACTTATCAAAAAACCACATATCAAAATCTAAGGCCCAGTAACCGGAAAAATAGTCCCGCTGGTCCTTACCGCCCAAGAAATCCATGTTTTTGGTATACTTTTCATAGCCATAGGCCGGCCCTAACTTGGCCGAAAGATTCAAATCCCTGGACCTCCAGAATTGGTAGCCGGGACCTGCCGCAACACTGCCCAAAAGATCCAAGTCCTTGAATTTGTCCATCTGTGCTGTTGCGTTGCCAAACACAAACCACTTCTCGGTGAGGAAACGCTCATAGGTGGCGGAACCTAATCCATTGTCCTTGTTGAGTTCGTTTTTGGCCCACTCCTTGTGAAATTCCGCGTAAAGCTTAACCACATGCGGCAATTTGGAAACCGTCAGGTTACCGGTCAAGCTGTATTTTTCGGTATTGGTGTTCCCGGTTTCCTTGCTGGCACCTGCGGTGACGTTTCCACCGAATTCCCAGTCAGCCGGCGGCTTAGGTCGTTCCATGGACTTGACCTGGGCCAACGGGACGGGTACCGAAGGGGTGTCGTCCGCCAGGTAAAAAACCAGAGTGCCTTCTTCTGCGGCTACAATTTTTCCTATCAGGATCTGTTCGTTCCGCAGATAGGCCTCCAGGGGTTTCTCAGTAGTAAGCTTTGCCACCTGGTCCCATTTGATGGTGATTTCACCAGCATACGAGGTCTTGAAAACCAGCTTGCCTAAGGACATTGAAACCACACTCCCCTGCAGACGATCGCCGTTTTTCATGAGCAGCTCGTCAGCACTGGCAGCGCTTACAAAAAAGATAACCAGAAGACCGGCCAACATGCCACTTTTCAGGCAAGTCTTGACCAATCGATGTGATCTTCGTTGGGAAGATTTTTCGTTGAACCGATTATAAAGCTTTTTCATTAAAGTCATTTCCTCCTTTTGAGGCAAAGCTGGAGAGATTTTTTTGGCGAAGGACTATAAGTGAGAAACAAATGCGTGTCAATGCCTAAGCCGCTATCCTGCTGTGAGGATGCATTATCGCCACTGGTGCGCTTCTGCCAAAGATTTATCCGCAAGGGGGTTGAAGCGGTATGTTACCGGTTTCGTAAGAAACAAAGAAACATCCCTTTACTATTATTCTATTTCTTGATAAATAAAACTTTAGTATTATAATTCGTTTTCCAATATCCCCGACCAGGAAATTGTATAGCCTGGAAAGGGACTATGAGCACGAAGAAAGAGAGGATAACATAATGGCATCAAAAGAAAAGACAGCGAGATTAGTGCAGAGGGTCTATTGGGAGGAGAAGTTAAATCAGCGGCTGTCCATGCTGGCTGATAAGGGGGCTGAGTCTGAGAAGATTGCCAAAGATACCACTGTGAAGAAGTTGCGCGCCAAGATGAGAGAAACAGACAAGAGGCTGAAGGCAATCGAAGGGAAAGAAAAGAAATTAGAGGATATGGCTAAGATCAAGGCTGAAAAGTTGGCAGCCCCGAAAAAAGAGAAAGATAAGAAAGGGAAAGTATCGGAAGAACAGACTGCCGAGAGCAAGCGACAGCAGAAGAAAAAGAAGAAAAAGGAGAGTCAGAATAAAGGCTAAGATTTTTTTTGGGCATTGGAATTCAGCCCCCTGATACACATTTTGTTTTGATTCTCCGCCATATGGGATAACGCTTCGGGGCTGAATTTCAACTTTTTGAACAACTTTTCCTGGACCTGTTCGCAAAAAGAAAAATTTCCTTTAATAGCCTGGGATAGCTGCTCCCGGTTTCTGCCATATCGCTCAAGGATATAGGAGAGACGTTCATCTAAATTTACAATCTTATCATGCTTTACCCGCTTGTCGGCGTAATAGACTATCTCTTTCTCTGAGTAGTCGCCGTTCAGGTTATAGCTGCGCAACCTGACATGCTCCGCAACAATGGGGGCAATTTTGTCGAGATGGTTTTCTAAACAGATCTGCCTCCCTATTTCAGAATGGTCCTGGCCCGATTTCAGAGAAGCTGTTTTGCCGATGTCGTGCATGAGGGCCGCGGCAATGGCCATTTCAACAGATATATCGACTTCCGCTTCCCGGAGACCCTCAGCGATCAGGCAGGTCACCCTTGCTACTACCACTGAATGGGCCTTGATATTTTCAAGCATATGGTATTTATCCATAAGATGAAAGCATTCTCGAATTGATGGAATCATTTTTATCTCCTCTGTTCAGGGCCCAAACCTATACCAGCAATTTGATTGCCGTTCAACTTAAAAGCACAGGTTAAGAATGGGTGGAACAAAGAAGTGTTTCAGCAATCTGCAGTGTTGACAAACAGAGCTGTTTTGCATATTTTGTAACGGTCCATGTCGGCGCGTGAACGTATATTTGTAGACATTTTTCATTTCTCGCCCTGACGAAAGGAGTAAGGCCATTTCTGATTTTTCACAAAATAGCAGTCAGATAACCTCTTTTCATATACTTCGGAAGGATCGGAAGCACCTGAAGACCAAGCTTAGGCTCCACTCCAAATGGAAAAAAACAGTTTTGGTTATCCCGTTGTTAGCGAGTGAGTATACCGACCCTGCAAATCTTCCGGTATTCAGGAACATACTCAAGCAGTTAAGGGATATAGCCTATCTTTCAACGATTATCTTTGGCCTCGATAAAGCCAGTGAGCGAGAAGCCTTCGTGTTGAGGGATCTGATACAGGCATCGAACATAAAAAACCACCTTATTCAATGGAACGATGGCCCTGGTTTCAGCGACATATACAATACACTCAACGAAGCAGGGTTCAATATCAGTGAACCGGGCAAGGGAAAGAATATGTTCTTGAGTTTCGGGATCGCCATTGCATTGGGCGCTGAATCTATCGGTCTGATCGATGCAGATATCCGGACTTTCAAACGAATTCAATTAGACCGGCTCTTTTATCCTGTTGTCGTCCTGAACTACGACTTCTCAAAGGCGTACTACTCCCGCATAAAGGATAATAGACTATATGGCCGCGTAAAAAGACTCCTCCTTGATCCGCTTCTCCTTGCGCTAAAGAGAAAATTTACTGAAAGCAAAGAGCAAAAGATGTTGAATCTGATCCAGTTCCTCTTAGGCTTCAACTATCAGCTTTCAGGAGAGGTGGCATTTCACGTAGACCTCTTAAAAAGGATGCGTTTTGCAACTAACTGGGGCGTGGAGATATTTACCCTGATTGAAGTTTACCGCAAGGCCTCGTCTTCTGCACAGGTCATGTTTTCTAAAGACCCCTTTGACCACAAACATCAGGATGCCTCACCGGAAGATCGTACTAAAGGCCTCAACCGGATGGCTATCGATATTGTTACAACGCTGATGAATGCCCTTATCATCGAAGAGGGCCTTGAGATCTCTGACACATTTTTTAGAGACCTGACCGTTATTTACCAGGCCGTGGCTGAGGAGCAGGTAAGAAAATATTCGGATGAGTCAGGTTTCAGCAATCTCGACTACGATAGGGACTGGGAGGAATACTTAGTCAAAGAGGTCTTCAAGGATTCCATCCTCCAGGCCGGTGAAATGCTTGCCTCGCCATACAGGATGACAGAAAAGTTTTTGAGGTTTGTCAACTCTCATCCTGAATTCAAACCCTTCATCAAAAACGGGCTTGCTGAAACCATCCTCGAGGTTGAACGGAACGTAGAACAGAAGTTGTTCGAAACGCCGCAGACCGTCTCATGGGAGAGGGTTTCCAATAAGTTGCCACGGATTTTCTATGATTTGATTGAAGTGGTTGAAATGGAAAAGAGACGTTTTTCCTGACGCTGTAACAGCGCGATCTGATGATGAGCCCCCCATTTTTTCTTGTTTTTACCGATTTAGACGGTACTCTGCTGGACCATAACAGTTATGGATGGGAAGAGGCCATACCGGCGCTTGAACTATGCAGAACAAGAGGTGTGCCCCTAATCCTTGTCTCCAGCAAGACCAGGGCCGAAATGGAAGTTCTTCGTCGCAGATTGTCGATTTCTACACCCTTTATTTCTGAGAACGGGGGCGGGGTATTCTTCCTCAGAGACACCTTTAACGACCCTCCCCCCGGATCATCTCCTACTCACACTCCGGGCCTTTCTCAGGAGAATTCTACAGGGTCTTCGGCCTGGAGAGAAAAAGGTCTTTGGATATTATCTCTTGGAGTTTCTTACGATCATTTGATAAAAACGTTCCGGGAAATCCGCAAAGAATTAGGGTGGAGGATGAGGGGCTTTGCAGATATGGAGATTGATGAGATATCGCGTTTAACAGGGCTCGATAAAGATAGGGCGCGGTTGGCCACGATACGAGAATATGACGAACCATTCATTATCGAAGGCGACGAACCCACGGACCTTGTCCCTCTTAAGCGTGCCGCGGAGAAAAGGGGCCTCTTGATCACATCAGGAGGGCGGTTTTACCATCTTCAAGGAAAAAATGACAAGGCAAAAGGAATGGAGCTGATTACCGCTTGGTATAAGCAGAATCATAAAGAGGTCTTAACTGTAGCACTTGGAGATAGCCCAAACGATTTTGGGATGCTTGAGCGAGCTGATTTTCCCGTGTTGATCCGTTCACGACGCAGTTTTCCGGATCTGAAAAAAAGAATACCGAGGCTTACAATCACTGATGATACTGGTCCAAAAGGCTGGAATTCAGCCGTACTTAATATTTTGAGCAGGAATTAGGAGAATAGCAATGCCTGAGAGTTTTGAAAACGAGATTAACCCGGAAAAGATCAAGAAGGCTGAGATGGTGGTATGCATACCCTCTTATAAGGAGGCCGACTCTATCAGCTACCCGGTCACCCAGGCCGACAAAGGTTTAGATAAATATTTCCACGATAACGACTCCGTTATTATCAATTGTGATAATAACTCTCCCGATAACACAAAGCAGGTCTTTCTTGATACCCCGACTAAGGCGCCAAAGATTTATCTTTCCACCGATCCCGGTGTAAAAGGAAAAGGGAACAATTTCAGAAACCTCTTCCAAAAGGTAGTTGATCTGGAGGCAAAGACGGTGGTAGTAGTTGATGCAGACCTGAAGAGCATCACGCCCGAATGGATTAAGCACTTAGGCGAGCCTCTGTTTGAAGGTTTTTCCTATGTGGCGCCACTTTACGTAAGGCACAAATATGACGGGACCATTACAAACGGAATCGCCTATCCCATGACAAGGGCCTTGTACGGAAGAAGGGTTCGACAGCCGATTGGCGGAGATTTCGGATTCAGCGGTGACTTGGCCGATGTTTATCTGATGAGCAAGACATGGAGCCAGGCAGTGGCCAATTTCGGTATTGATATCTGGATGACCACCCTCGCTATTAACCAGAAGGTCCAGATATGCCAGGCGTTTATGGGACGACCCAAGATTCATCGCACCAAGGACCCGGGGGGGGATCTGGGGCCCATGTTCAGACAGGTAGTCGGCACCATCTTTGCCATGATGAAAGAGTTTGAATCGTTCTGGACCGAGGTCAAATACAGTCGGCCCACCGCCATATACGGCTTTGGCCTCGGTGAAGTGGAAATGCCTCCCAAGGTCGAGGTAGACACAGACAATTTGCTTCACCGGTTTCACAGTGGATTTGATAAATTCAGCCATATATGGAAAGAGATCCTCACTGCAGATGCATACAGGAAACTCCATGAGATCAAAGGATTGAAGGAGATAGAATTCAATTTTCCCACCGATCTCTGGGCCAGGGTCCTGTTTGATACCGCTGTTTCATACAGAGACGTAAGCATTGAACCGGATGAGATCATGGATTCCCTGATTCCCCTCTATTTCGGAAGGACCCTCTCTTTTGTGAAAAGGACAAAAAAAATGTCCATCAAACAGGCCGAAGACGCCATCGAAAATGATTGCGAGACCTTTGAAATGACAAAGCCGTATCTCCTTCAGCGCTGGAAGAAGAGATCGTAATCAGCCTCATATAGGTACAAATAATGGGACTCATCTTCGACGAAAACAGCGCCGGGTTCTATGAATCATGGCGCCGGTCATCGCAGAGCAGGGCTATAGAGAGGTCGATGGAACAATTACTCATCTCTCTTATCGATCCTGCGCCCGGAGAAAGAGTCCTTGATATCGGCTGCGGCACCGGAAATCACCTTCTCATGTTCAACAAATTGGGCCTGAACGTCAGCGGGGTGGACGCCTCACCACACATGGTGCAAGAGGCGAAGTCCCGATTAGGACACCGCTCTACCATCAAGGTGGGAATGGCAGAAGACCTTCCCTTTGATGATAATGAATTTGATTTAGCCCTCCTTGTCAATACCTTAGAATTTTTAGACAAGCCCCTCTTAGCATTGCGAGAGGCAGGACGAGTAGCCAACAGAAAGGTGTTTATAGGCGTCCTGAACAGTCTTTCCTGGAACGGCATTTTGAAAAGAATCCAGGGCTATTTCGGCGATTCCCTTTTTGGTCAGACCTCGTTCTACAATCTCTGGCAAATCAAATCCCTCCTACAATTGGCCTATGGCAATGTACCTATTTCCTGGCAATGCATAAAGATACTGCCTTCATTTATTGAAGAGACAATTCCTTTGGGAAAGGAATTCTTAGGCCGTAAGCACTCTCCCTTTGGTTTTTTCTTAGGTCTTGCGGCTACTATGGTCTACAGGGTAAAAACGAATAACCTCCCCCTCAAAGTAAAACTCAAGACGGCAAGTCAATCACTTATTGCGGCGAGGACACTGAAAGAACTGAACCGGACTAAGGAATGAGTACAGAGAGATGAAAGAAGCCTATCTATATCAAAAGCTTGGAGATGAAAAAGTGCGTTGCCTCCTTTGCAATCACCGGTGTCTGATAAAGGAGGGAGGCAGAGGGATCTGTGGTGTCAGAGAAAATCGTGCAGGGACCCTAATCAGTCTTGTTTATGGTAAGATAATTGCCGGCCATTGCGACCCCATCGAAAAAAAGCCCCTGTTTCACTTCCTCCCGGGGAGCAGCTCCTACTCCATCGCCACCGTGGGGTGCAATTTCAGATGCCTCTTCTGCCAAAACGCGGACATCTCCCAGATGCCTTATGACCAAAACAGGATCATGGGGGAGGATATGACCCCTGAAAGGATCGTTAAACTTGCCTTGGAGAGCCGGGCTGCATCCATATCCTACACCTACACCGAACCGACTATTTATTTTGAGACAGCGCTTGACACGGCACGGCTTGCAGTTTCTGAAGGGATAAAAAACGTATTTGTGTCCAATGGTTACATGACCAGGGAGTGTCTTCAGGAAATATATCCTGACCTGCATGCTGCCAATGTGGATCTAAAGGCATTCAGCGATAGGTTTTACAAAGATCAGTGCGGCGCAAAACTGAACCCTGTTCTTGAAACCATTCAAGCCATGAAAGAGATGGGGATATGGTTAGAAGTGACCACGCTACTGATTCCCGGGCTCAACGATTCCGTAGAAGAACTCAGAGACCTCGCCCGGTTCTTAGCCGATATAGACCCCTGCATCCCCTGGCACATCAGCCGTTTTCATCCCACCTACCGTCTGACCAACACACCCTCCACACCAGTTGAAACAATCCGGCAGGCAAGGGATCTCGGTTACGAAAGCGGATTGCAGTATGTTTACACTGGAAACATACCCGGGGATGAGGGCGAAAACACCTTCTGTCACAGTTGCAAAGAACCTTTAATAGACCGTATCGGTTTTCATGTCACCAAGAGCAGAATAATGAAGAAGCGATGTCCTCGGTGTGGCACCGAAATCCCCGGTGTCTGGTAATCGTTTTCGGTGATAGTTGATTATTTGACCATATGGTGGTAAATTTTAGGGTCTAAGGAGGGCTTTGGAGGTTCTTCTTAAACTCCCCCGTTGAATCGATTAATTGGCCTTCTTCTGTTCAACGGGGGTTTAATATTTTTTGCTATCTGATATGATAGGAGACCCGGCATGAAGAAAGAAGAAGAGCTATCCCTCAAGGTTACAAAAGAGATTGTAGTCAAATTTATTGAGGTAGGAAGGCTAACCGTCAATTCCTTTGAGGAAGTGTGGAGCAATATCCACAAAACAGTCAGAAGTTCTTTAAATGAAGATGATGAAAAGGGCTAATATGTTACTTTCACCAAAAACAAACCCTGGGGAGGGGCTTTCACGCCAGCCAATTGCCGGTCCTTGAAATCGATAATCTCTCTGAATTGTTCCGGACTGATTTTACCGAGACCTGCCTCTACCACCGTCCCCACAATGTTTCGCACCATATGCCTAAGAAAGCCGTCCGCCTCAATAACAATACGCACAACTCCGTATTCAGGTACGTTGATTTCCGCCGTCAGGACAGATCTGACAGGGTCGGTGTTTCCGCTTCCTGACGACCTGAAGCAGGAAAAATCGTGTGTACCCTTCAGGAGAGAGAGACATGCCGCCATCTCCTGTGTGTCCAAGGCAGGCCGGATATGCCACAAAAAATCCCGCTGAAAAATGTCGGGCGTCTCGCTGTTTAATATCCTGTATTCATAGGTCTTATTCTTGGCGCTATACCTGGAGTGAAATTCGCGCTGGACATATTCCGCATCTTTTACGAAAATATCATCAGGGAGGAGGGAATTAAGCCCTTTCCGGATCGACTTGAGCGGAATGGTTGATCGGGTTATAAAATTACAGACCTGGTTTAACGCATGGACCCCGGCATCGGTTCTCCCCGATGCAATGAGATTCACAGGCTCCCCTGTCATAATCTGAAGCCGTTCTTCAATAACCCCCTGTATTGTAATCCCATTTCTTTGCCTCTGCCACCCGTGGTAATGAGTGCCGTCATAAGCCAAGATGAGTTTGATATTCTTGTCATCCATGATCTAACAACAAAGGGGAACCCAGACTGTGGATTCCCCTTTTATTCGCTTCATAAGGACCTGACAAAGCCTTCATGGGCCCGTAAAAAATCAAATCCTGAACTTTTCCTGTGGCTTTATCAAACTTATCGCTTTGAATACTGAAATCTGGCCCGCGCACCGGGCTGACCATATTTTTTTCGTTCCTTCATCCTTGAGTCCCTGGTCAGGAATCCTGCCTTTTTGAGTGTATCCCGCAACCCCGGGTCCAAATTAACTAAGGCCCGCGTTATGCCGTGCCTTATAGCCCCAGCCTGTCCAGAAATACCACCCCCATTTACGTTGACATCAATGTCGAATTTATCTCGAAGTTCGGTGAGGACAAGTGGTTCCATGACAAGCATCCTATCCGTTTCCTTGGGTAAATACTGGCCTGAAGGCTTTTTGTTAATTGTCATGTCGCCGGTACCCGGCCTCATCCAGACCCTGGCCACGGCTGTTTTTCTCTTGCCAGTGGCGTAAAATAGTTCCTCTGCCATTTAAGTCTCCAATGCCTCTAATTGTTGCGCCTGATGCGGGTGCTCTGAACCAACATATATCTTTAATTTCTTTAACTGCCGTCGTCCCAGGCTGTTCTTGGGAAGCATGCCTCTGACCGCAAAACGCAAGACATCCTCCGGTTTTTTTTCAAGCAACTTCTTGGCCGAAATCTCTTTCAAACCACCTATGTAACCACTATGCCGGTAATAAATCTTCTTGTCCCATTTCTTACCCGTGAGGGATACCTTCTCAGCATTGATGACTACGATAAAGTCTCCCGTATCAGCGTGTGGGGTGAAAATAGGTTTATGCTTCCCCCTCAATCGCATGGCGATCTGGGTTGCGAGTCTTCCTAAGATCTTGTTTTCGGCATCAACAAGGTACCAGTTTTTCTTGACTTCTTTTTCTTTCGCAACAAATGTCTTCATCACTTTATCCTGTCTTTAAAAAAATTGAAATAATCCTTTTAGGTGAATTTTTCCTGCATGTCAAGCAATTTCTTGAAAAATCCTATTGACAATGAGTAGGTTTCTTGATAAATTGACTAAATTAAATGGCGCCCGTAGCTCAGTTGGATAGAGCGCCGGGCTTCGAACCCGTAGGTCGCAGGTTCGAGTCCTGCCGGGCGCGCCAGTACTGTTGTATGTTCAAAAGAACGTGGGCCTGTAGCTCAGTTGGGAGAGCAGTTGACTCTTAATCAATTGGTCGGAGGTTCGAGCCCTCTCAGGCCTACCA